>NZ_CP015243.1:1253550-1566938 GCF_001648175.1 Halotalea alkalilenta
CTGTGCAGCTGTGCGGAATGATCGGAGCCCTGGCGCTCGCCGCGCTGTTCGGCTGGCGGGAGCAGCGGCTGATTCGCGCCCAGCATGGTGAGCAATCGAGCCATCAGGCGATGACCATGCCGCTGCAGTCGACCGTGGCTGCCCATGCCGCCAGCGAACCCCGTCGTTTGCCCGAGTTCAAGCGGATGCAGCGCCGGGTGCAGGCGCAGTTCGGTGACGACGAAGAGCAAAGCATCCCGGAGGCGGGCCTGCCTCGGCACTTCTGGATCAATCTCGCTATCGTGATCACGGTGGTGGCGGTGCTGGCGATGGGGTGGCTGGCACCGGCCTACACCTTCATGCTCGCCCTCGGCGCTGCCTTCGCGGTCAACCTGCCGCGTCCCGCCGACCAGGCCGTCGCGATCAAGAAGCACGCGCCCCAGGCGCTCAACATGGCGGCGATCATCGGCGCCGCCGGGGCTTTCCTCGGTATCCTCTCGGATGGGGGAATGCTGACCTCGATCGCCAACGATCTCGCCAATACCCTGCCGCGGGAGTCGATCGCCTGGCTGCACGTGGTGGTCGGGATATTCGGCGTGCCGCTCGATATGCTGACCAGTACCGACGCTTACTATTTCGCGCTGCTGCCGGTGGTGCAGGAAGTCACCGCGCCGGCCGGTGTCGACCCCCGTTCGGTGGTCTACGCGATGGCGATCGGCAACAATGCGGGCACCTTCGTCAGTCCCTTCGCCCCGGCGGTATGGCTGGCGGTGGGGCTTGCCGGCGTGCAGATGGGCCAGCACCTCAGGTTCTCCTTCCCGATCATCTGGCTGTTCAGTCTCTATCTACTCGGGCTCGGCGCGCTGTTCGGGCTGTTCTGAGCGCGTCTTCCCTGGTCTGTCTTGAAGGCGTCGGCTTCCCATGGGGAGTCCGGCGCCTTCGGCGTTTCCGCGTCCGTGATCGGGAATCGATGATCCTGCAAATGGGGCGGTGTAGCGCAAGCAGAGCGCCATCCTGAGTGGAAAAAATGCGTCAATTTGGTGCGAGCGGCTGAATTCTCATCTCGCCTTGGTGCGCCGCGAGGAGGGTGGTCGCTTAAATTTGCATGGGCCATGCAAAATCGGCATGGGTTTTTGAGTTAAAGAACGCCGTTCCACAACCTGATGGAATCATTCTCATCCATTGCGCAAACGTATGAAAGGATAAGGGTTTTTTCTCCGAAAAGGGCGAAAATGCAGCGCGATATCAGTCGCTTAGCGTGAATTTGAGGATGGATGACGTATTGCGCGCCGTTCCTGAACCTCGCTATGCTCGCTGGCCCGCTCACCCACCTGCGGCCGGGCGTTTACCGCCCGAATTCGATGTCGGGAGAATGACAAAACCGACCAATATATCTTCGTCAGAAACTGGATACAAGCACCTCGAGAGGCACTTCATGATGAGAGGTCTTCATCGTCCCAGTGAGTTTCGCGACAACTGTGGCTTTGGCCTGATCGCCCACATGCAGGGTGAAGAGAGTTTCGATCTGCTCAATACGGCGATCGAATCGCTGGCCTGCATGACTCACCGCGGTGGGATCAACTCCGATGGCAAGACCGGCGATGGCTGCGGTCTGCTGTTTCGGATGCCCGACGTGTTCATGCGCGAGACCGCTCGTGAGGAACTCGGGGTGACCCTCGGCGAACGCTTCGCGGTCGGTACCGTCTTCTTCGCCGACGACGATGCCCGTGAAAATGCGGCGCGCGCGACGCTCGACGCCGAGCTCGCCGCGCGTGGACTCAAGCTCTTCGGCTGGCGTGAGGTGCCGGTGGATCCGAGCGTCTGCGGCCCGATCGCACTCGCTTGCCAGCCGCGTATCCGGCAGGTGTTCGTCGGCCCGGCGCAGAGCCGCGACGATGATGCGCTGTTCGCGGTCGACCTCTATATGGCGCGCCGGCACGCCGAGGTACGCCTGGCCTCGGACTCCGAGTTCTATGTCTGCTCGCTGTCGGCCAAGGTCGTCTCCTACAAAGGGTTGATGATGCCGGCCGACCTGCCGGCGTTCTATCGCGATCTGAGCGATCCGCGGATGCGCACCTCGATCTGCGTCTTCCATCAGCGCTTCTCGACCAACACCGCGCCACGCTGGCCGCTGGCCCAGCCTTTCCGCTTCCTGGCCCACAACGGCGAGATCAACACCGTCGAGGCCAACCGCAGCTGGGCCAACGCACGGCGCCAGAGCTTCAAGAGCGAGCTGCTGCCGGGCCTTGGCGAGTTCGACGAGATCGTCAGCGCCGAAGGTTCCGACTCGATGAGCATGGACAACATGCTCGAGGTGCTGCTCACCGGCGGCATGGAACTGCATCGCGCGATCCGGCTGATGGTGCCGCCGGCGTGGCAGAACGTACAGACCATGGACGCTGACCTGCGCGCGTTCTACGAATTCAACTCTATGCACATGGAGGCCTGGGACGGCCCGGCGGGAATCGTGATCACCGATGGCCGTCACGCCGTCTGTACCCTAGATCGCAACGGGCTGCGTCCGGCGCGCTGGGTGATCACCGACAACGGCTACATCACGCTCGCCTCCGAAATCGGGGTGCACGACTACGCACCCGAGAGCGTGATCGCCAAGGGCCGCGTCGGTCCGGGGCAGATCCTCGCGGTCGATACCCACACCGGCGAAGTGCTGCACACCAGCGATGTCGACGACCGGCTGAAGTCGGCCTATCCGTACAAGCGCTGGCTGCGTGAGAACGCCCACTATCTCGAGTCGGCACTGACCGAGCTGGCCCGCTTCGTACCGATGGACAGCGACAAGCTGCTCAGCTACCAGAAGATGTTCCTGGTCAGCTTCGAGGAGCGCGACCAACTGCTGCGCCCGCTCGCCGAGAGCGGCCAGGAGGCGGTCGGCTCGATGGGCGACGATGCGCCGATGGCGGTGCTGTCGCGCCAGCCGCGGTTGATCACCGACTTCTTTCGCCAGAAGTTCGCCCAGGTCACCAACCCGCCGATCGACCCGCTGCGCGAAGCGATCGTGATGTCGCTCGAGACCTGCCTCGGCGCCGAACGCAATGTCTTCGCCGCTACGCCAGATCATGCCAACCGGCTGATCCTGACCACGCCGATCCTCTCGCCGCGCAAGTTCACCGCGCTGACCACCCAGGAGGATCCCGCGTTCCAGAGCAAGGAGCTCTCGCTTTGGTACGACCCGGAGCGACTTGGGCTCCGTCAGGCGATCGAGGCGCTGTGCGAGGAGGCGATCACCGCTGCGCGCGAAGGCAAGGTCGTGCTGGTGCTGAGCGATGCCGAAATGCGTGAGGGGCAGTTGCCGATCCACGCCGCGCTCGGTGTCGGTGCGGTGCACGCGTCGCTGGGTAAGCTGGCGCTGCGGCCCAGGGTCAACCTGATCGTCGAGACCGGCTTCGCCCGCGATGCCCACCAGATGGCGGTACTGTTCGGCGCGGGCGCCACCGCGGTCTATCCGTACCTCGCCTACCAGGTGATGGCCGACATGCATCGCACCGGCGAGCTTACCGGCGACCCGGCGGAGGGGCGCGAGAACTATCGCAAGGGGCTGCAGAAGGGGCTGCTCAAGATCCTCTCCAAGATGGGGATCTCGCACATCGCCTCCTATCGCGGCTCGCTGTTGTTCGAAGGCGTGGGCTTGCACCAGGAGGTGATCGATCTCTGCTTCCCGGGGATGGCGTCGCGTATCCAGGGCGCCGGTTTCGCCGAGCTGCAGCTCCAGCAGCAGCTGCTCGCCCAGGACGCGCGGATCAAACGCAAGCAGATCCGCCAGGGTGGCCTGCTCAAGTATGTCCACGGCTACGAGTACCACGCCTACAACCCCGATGTGGTGATGACGTTGCAGCAGGCCGTGCAGCAGGGTGATTACCAGATCTGGAAGAAATTCGCCCGCTTGGTCAACGAGCGGCCGGTGGCGACGATTCGCGACCTGCTCAAGCTCAAGGAGGGCCTGGAGCCGATCTCGCTGGAGGAGGTCGAGCCGATCGAGGAGCTGCTGCTGCGCTTCGACAGCGCCGGGATGTCGCTCGGTGCGCTTTCGCCTGAAGCCCACGAAGCGCTGGCCCAGGCGATGAACGAGACCGGTGGGCGTTCCAACTCCGGTGAGGGTGGCGAGGACCCGGTGCGCTACGGCACGATTCGCAACTCGAAGATCAAGCAGGTCGCCTCCGGGCGCTTCGGGGTTACTCCGGCCTATCTTGCCAGCGCCGAGGTCATGCAGATCAAGGTCGCCCAGGGCGCCAAGCCAGGCGAGGGCGGCCAGCTGCCAGGCAGCAAGGTCAATGGGCTGATCGCGCGGCTGCGCTACGCGGTGCCGGGGGTGACGCTGATCTCGCCGCCGCCGCACCATGACATCTACTCGATCGAGGATCTCGCCCAGCTGATCTTTGATCTTAAGCAGGTCAATCCGCGCGCCCAGGTCTCGGTCAAGCTGGTCTCCGAACCCGGTATCGGCACCATCGCCACCGGTGTGGCCAAGGCCTATGCCGACCTGATCACCGTTTCCGGCTACGACGGCGGCACCGCGGCGAGTCCGCTGACCTCGATCAAGCACGCCGGCTCGCCTTGGGAGCTCGGCCTGCCCGAGGTGCATCAGGCGCTGCGCATCAATGGATTGCGGCACAAGATCCGGCTGCAGACCGACGGCGGCCTCAAGACCGGGCTCGACGTGATCAAGGCGGCGATCCTCGGTGCCGAGAGCTTCGGCTTCGGTACCGCGCCGATGGTCGCGCTCGGCTGCAAGTATCTCAAGATCTGCCATCTCAACAACTGCGCCACCGGGGTCGCGACCCAGGATGGCAGGCTGCGCGATGAGCATTTCCGCGGCACCGTCGATATGGTCAAGCACTACTTCCACTTCATTGCGGAGGAAGTGCGCGAACTGCTGGCAAGCCTCGGGGTGCGCAAGCTCACCGACCTGATCGGCCGTACCGACCTGCTCGAGCGAATCGAGGGCGAGACCCGCGCCCAGCAGCGCATCGTGCTCGACGACCTGCTCGCCAACGACTTCGTCGACCCAGCGGCGCCGCAGTTCTGCACTACGCGCCGCAACGAGCCGCACGACCCGGGGGCGAAGAACGAAGAGATGCTCGGCGCGATGATGGCGGCGATCGAGTCGGGCGAGGGCGGCGAGTTCTCGTTCAGGGTGACCAACTGCGACCGCTCGGTTGGTGCCAGGGTCTCCGGTGAGATCGCTCGGCGCTATGGCGAGGCGGGACTCGAATCGTCCCCGCTCAAGGTCCGGCTCAAGGGGATCGCTGGCCAGAGCTTCGGGGTGTGGAACGCACGCGGCCTCGAGATGTATCTCGAGGGCGACGCCAACGACTACGTCGGCAAGGGCATGAACGGCGGCAAGCTGGTGCTCACGCCGCCGGCCGGCAGCCGCTTCGAAAGCCAGAAGACCTCGATCATCGGCAACACCTGCCTGTATGGCGCCACCGGCGGCAAGCTCTTCGCCGTCGGCCAGGCCGGCGAGCGCTTCGCGGTGCGCAACTCTGGCGCCCATGCGGTGGTCGAGGGGGTCGGCGATCACGGTTGCGAGTACATGACCGGCGGCTTGGTCTGCGTGCTTGGCCCCACCGGGGTCAACTTCGGCGCGGGGATGACCGGTGGTTTTGCATACGTGCTCGACGAGGATCGCGGTTTCGTCGACCGCTACAACCACGAGCTGGTCGAGATCCGACGGATCAATACCGAGACGATGGAGGCCTATCGCCGCCATTTGCGCGAGGTGCTCCAGGAATACGTGATGGAGACCGGCTCTGCCTGGGGCCTGCGTATCCTCGATGAATTCAACGATTACCTGCGCAACTTCTGGCTGGTGAAGCCGAAGGCCGCGAACCTGAAGAGCCTGCTCGCCCAATCGAGCCGCAGCCCAGAATGATTCGTCGGCACCGCCGCGCCAGGCGGCGGTGCGCCGGACCCTGACCGATGAGGGAGAGTCTTCCCATGGCAGAACGCCTTGCAAACGACTTCCAGTTTCTCGACGTAGGTCGTCAGGACCCTGAGAAGAAGGACGCGCGGACCCGTTCGCGCGAGTTCACCGAGATCTACGCACCGTATCGGCCCGCCGAGGCGGCGAGCCAGGCCCATCGCTGCCTCCACTGCGGCAACCCGTATTGCGAGTGGAAGTGCCCGGTGCACAACTACATTCCGAACTGGCTGAAGCTGGTCGCCGAGGGCAACATCCTCGAAGCCGCCGAGATGTCGCACAAGACCAACTCGCTGCCCGAGGTGTGCGGCAGGGTCTGCCCGCAGGATCGGCTCTGCGAGGGTGATTGCACCCTCAACGACGGCTTCGGCGCGGTGACCATCGGCTCGATCGAGAAGTACATCACCGACACCGCCTTCGCGCTTGGCTGGCGCCCCGACGTGTCCCACGTGGTCTGGACCGACAAGCGGGTCGCAGTGATCGGCGCAGGCCCTGCGGGGCTGGCCTGCGCCGACATCCTGGTGCGCAACGGGGTCAAGCCGGTGGTATTCGACCGCTACCCCGAGATCGGCGGCCTGCTGACCTTCGGGATTCCCGAGTTCAAGCTCGAAAAGCACGTGATGAAGCGCCGCCGCGGCGTATTCGAGGAGATGGGTGTCGAGTTCCGGCTCAACGTCGAGATTGGCCGCGACGTGCAGATGGCTGAGCTCATCGAGGAGTACGACGCGGTGTTCATGGGCATGGGCACCTACAAGTACATGGAAGGCGGCTTCCCCGGCGAAAGCCTCGCGGGGGTGCACAAGGCGCTCGACTTCCTGATCTCCAACGTCAACTACAACCTCGGCTTCAACGCCAACCCGGCCGACTACGTGTCGATGCAGGGCAAGCGGGTGGTGGTACTGGGCGGCGGCGACACCGCGATGGACTGCAATCGCACCTCGATTCGCCAGGGCGCCTCCCAAGTCACCTGCGCCTACCGGCGCGACGAGGAGAACATGCCCGGCTCGAGGCGCGAGGTGAAGAACGCGCGCGAGGAGGGGGTGGAGTTCCTCTTCAACCGCCAGCCGATCGCGATCATCGGTGATTCGCAAGGGCGGGCCACCGGGGTCAAGCTGGTGCGCACCCGGATGGGCGAGCCCGACGAGCGCGGCCGTCGTCGTGCCGAGGTGGTGCCGGGGTCGGAGGAGATCCTCGATGCCGACGCGGTGATCGTCGCCTTCGGCTTCCAGCCCACCGAGATCGAGTGGTTCGAGGACCACAGCGTCGAGATCGACGAGCGCGGCCGGGTGGTCGCCGCCGAGCAGGACCTGAAAAAAGAGCTGCACTTCGCCTTCCAGACCAGCAATGAGAAGATCTTCGCCGGCGGCGACATGGTGCGTGGCTCGGACCTGGTGGTCACCGCGGTCTATGAAGGGCGCAAGGCGGCCGAAGGCATTCTCGACTATCTCAACGTCTGACCGGGTCGTCCTTCCGCCGCGGGGAGATGGCAACGAAGACGGCAGCTGAAAGGGGCACCCGATCGACGGGTGCCCCTTTTCGTATGCTCGCATTGCATCGGCGGCGGTATTCGCGACGGCGTCGCAGCAAGGCTCAGGTGATGCGCGGCGTGTCGTAGACTTCGCGGTCGAGCTCGCCTTCGCTGTGACCGACCACCACGCTGGTCATCAGGTCGCCTGCGACGTTGACCGTGGTCCTCGCCATGTCGAGGATGCGATCGATGCCGGCGATCACCGCCACCGCCTCGAGCGGCAGCCCGACCTGGACCAGGATGATCGACAGCATGATCAGCCCCGCGCCAGGTACCCCGGCAGTGCCGATCGTCGCCAGGGTGCCGGTGATCACGATCATCAGGTAGTCCATGGTGGTCAGCTCGACACCGATCAGCTGGGCGATGAACAGCGTCACTGCGCCCTGGTAGATCGCTGTGCCGTCCATGTTGATCGTCGCGCCCACCGGCAGCACGAAGCCGGCGACGCCCTTCGACACCCCGAGGTGTTTGGTGGCGCAGCGCAGCGACACCGGCAGGGTGGCGGCGCCCGAAGTGGTCGAGAAACCGACCATCAGCGCATCGATGCTGCCGTGTAGCCAGCGCAAGGGATTGAGCCGAGTGAATACCGCCACCATTCCCGAGTAGACCACCAGCACGTGGAAGATGCAGGTGACGTAGACCACGCCGATGATCTTCGCCAGCGGCACCAGCACCTCGAGTCCGTAGCGCCCCGACACGTAGGAGATCAATGCGAACACGCCGATCGGTGCGCAGGCCATGACCAGGCTGGTCATCTTGAACATCGCCTGAGCGAGGCTGTCGATGCCCCGCACCATCGGTGCCGCCGCATCGCCGATCAGGCTCAGCGAGATGCCGAGGATCAGCGAGAAGACGATGATCTGGAGGATGTTGCCCTCTGCCATCGCCGCCAGCGGATTGCGCGGCACCAGGTCGATCAGGATCTGGGCCAGCGAGGGCGCCTCCGTGGCGGCCTCTCCCCCCTGCGCGGCGAAGCTCATCCCGGTACCAGCGCCGGGCTGGAACAGCCAGGCCGCGAACATGCCGAGTGAAATGGCGAACACCGTAGTGAGCATGTAGATCGCGGCGGTCTTGCCGCCGACCCGTCCCATCTTGGCCGGGTCGCTCATCGAGGTGATGCCCTGGATCAGCGAAGCGAAAATCAGCGGTACGATCAGCATCATGATCGCGTTGATGAACAAGTCGCCGATCGGCTTGAGGTATTCCGCCTTCTCACCGAGCAATTGACCCGCGACCAGGCCGAGCGCCAGCGCGATCATGATTTGCTGCCAAAGTGCCAGACGAAAGCCGGCGCTGGTGGGTGCGTTACCCGGAGCGGGAGCTGACATGCGGTGTCGTTCCTCGTTGTTGGTGGGCGAGCTGCTGCTCGTCGGCAGACAAGAAGCGGCCCACCTTAATCAGGGCGAGGAGCATTACCAGAGGGGCTTAAATCTGAAAAAAGGTTTAGGCGCCTGTGGGCTTATCGGTTTGGCGGCAAGTCAGTGCCGCTGCGGCATGGCACTGGGCGCGGTGGCGGCGGCGGCAGGCAGCGGGAAGAGGCGGTCGTAGGCCCAGTTGTAGACGAAGGCGTAGCAGACGTAGAACACCGCGAGCGAAGCGACCAGCGAGAAGGCGGCGAGCGCATCGGTGCCGAGATAGAGCATTGCCAGCGGCTGCAGGATCGAGAGCAGGCCGGCTTCGAACAGCAAAGCGTGGAAGATCCGCATCGTCACTCCCTTGCGCAGGCTGCCGCGCCAGCGGCGCAGCGCATGATCGAAGCCCAGGTTGTAGAGGTAGTTCCAGACCGCCGCGATCACCGCGCTTACGATCCCGATCACGCCCATGTGGCTGGGGGCGAGGGAGAAGGCGTAGCTGCCGAGCGGCAGCACGATGAGGATGCCGATCGCTTCGAACAGCAGGGTGTGGCGCAGGCGGTCGAGGGTGGTGCGCATCGGGCTCTCCTGGAAGGGCGATGCGCGGCACTATCATCTATCATCGGGCCGAATTAAAGTTGGAATCCATCTGTAATCCAGATAGAAGGGCGGTGGATGAATCCTACCCACGAGCAGTTGGTCGCTTTCGTCACCACGGTCGAGGCGGGTTCGTTCTCCGCAGCGGCCCGGCATCTCGGCAAGGCGCAGTCGTTGGTCAGCACTCATGTCGCCAACCTGGAGCTCGAGCTCGGCTTCGCGCTGTTCGATCGCAGCAAGCGGCTGCCGGTGCTGACCGCCAACGGCCGAAGGATGCTGGCCGAGGCGCTCAGCCTGCTGGAGCAGCGCGAGCATCTGCTCGGCGTGGCACGGCGGCTCGACCAGCGGATCGAGCCACGGCTGCGGTTGGCGATCGACGAGTTCTATCCGGAGCGGCTGATCGGCGGCTTGATGCATGATTTCGCCGCGCGATTCCCTACCGTCGAGGTCGAGCTGCACTTCCCGCTGCTCGACGACGTCGGCCGGATGATCGATGCCGGCAGCGCCGATCTCGGGGTGATGTGCCGCCCGTCCGAACCCTTGGCCACGCTCGAGACCCGGCCGATAGGCCGGGTGCCGCTGCGTCTGGTCTGTGGGCGTGATCATCCGCTCGCCGCGGGGGGCTTCGAGCGCGAAGACCTGAAGCGACACCGCCAGCTGATCGTCGCTACTCGCGGACAGCGCAGCTCACGCCAGGCCGAGCGCATCGCACCGGACGTCTGGTGGGTCGAAAGCCATTTCGTGATGCTAGAACTGGTCAAGCACGCAGTGGGTTGGACGCTGATGTCGGACCATGTGATCGCCGCCTCGCCCGCAAGGCCCGAGCTGGTCACGCCGATCGCGCCCGGTCTCGAGCGCTGGGTGGAGCTCGAGCTCGGCTGGCACCGCCAGCGTGGCCTGGGCATCGCTGGCGGCTGGCTGCGCGACCGGCTGCTGGCTGAGGCGTTACCCGATCGGTGGCCGCCGCTCGAACGCTAGTCGGCCAGCTTGCCGACCAGCGTGTCTGGGTTGAATGGGCCCTTGTCGGCCAAAAGCCCCCGGGCGTGATCGAGCTTTTCCGCCTGTTCGTCGGCGTCGAATCCGACCAGCAGCACGCCGACCAGGCGGTGGTCATCGAGGTAGTACACGGTTCCTTTCTGCGCAGGCGCCTGCTGCCACTCTTCAGCCATCTGCAGCTGGCTCGAGAGCTGGCCGATCGCCTGGTAGCTGAGATCGAAGAGGACCGAATAGAAGTAAGGCGTATGGGTGTAGCGCTCGTCCGAGCCGGCCATGATCCGGCCCACGCAGCCGCCCATCTGCTTGGCGTTGTCGACGTGCTCGACCCGCTGGCGCCCGAGGATCGCATCCGGGTACTTGGCCACGTCGCCGGCGGCGAAGATGTCGGGATCCTCGGTGGCGAGCCGCGCATCGACGATGATGCCTTCATCGACGGCGAGCCCCGCTTGCTCGGCGAGCGACTGATTGGGGGTGATGCCGAGCCCGATCGCGACCGCATCCGCTTCGATGCTGAGCCCATCGTCGAGCCGCACCACCACTTTGCCGTCACGCTCCTCGCCACCCACGACCTTGCGCCCGCCGATCAGCTCCACCCCGTGGTCGCGGAAGGTCTGGTGGAGGCGCTCGGCCAGCGCGCTTGGGAACTGCGACTCGCCGAGGGTACGCTCGGGCAGGATCAGGGTGGTTCTGGCACCGTTTTGAACCAGGGCGGCCGCGAGCTCGGTGCCGATGAAGCCACCGCCGACCACCGCCACGTGTCTCTGCTCGCCCGCCAGCTCGCGCAGCTTGCGGTAGTCTTCGACGGTGCGATAGTAGAGTACTCTTTCGCTTGCCGGCAGCTCGAGGCGCTTGGGCGTGCCGCCGGTGCTGATCAGCAGTTTGCCGTAGCCGTAGGTGCTGCCATCGCTGGTCTCGACCCGTTTGGCCGCACGGTCGATGTGGCTGACGCGAACGCCGAGGCGCAACGTCGCCCCGGTATCGCCGCTGGTATCCGGGAATATCTGGTCGTAGCCGAATTCAGGGTCGGTCCAGAGCTTCTTCGACAGCGCCGGGCGGGTTACCGGTGGGTCCCGCTCCTCGCCGAGCACGCCGATGGTGCCTTCGGCGTCGAGTTCGCGGATCCCACGCGCGGCAGCGTCGGCTACCATGCCGGCACCGATGATCAGATAATCGTAGTCGTGGCGCATCCTGGCCTCCATTCATCGTCTGGCGTTGGTCACGAGGCGCCGCGCGCGATGGCGAGCCTCCTGCCCGATGGTCCTGCGCGGCGCATGGATATCAGGCTAGTAGATACGTCGGAGCATGCGAGGCGCGGCTCAGGGCGCATCACATTCAATCGATCAGGGAGAAGCAGCGTGGCCGAAGGCTGGTTTCCGAAATGGCGGCTGAAAGGGGCCGGGGAGGGCGCGATCGTCGCCCCCGACGAGCGGCTCTCGCTGCTCCAGACCGGGGTGATGGGGGTGCAGCACGCGGTGGCGATGTTCGGCTCGACCGTGCTCGCGCCGCTTTTGATGGGGTTCGACCCTAACCTCGCGATCCTGATGTCGGGTGTGGGTACGCTGATCTTCTTTCTCATCGTTGGTGGCCGGGTGCCGAGCTATCTCGGTTCCAGCTTCGCCTTCATCGGCGTGGTGATCGCTGCGACCGGCTATGCCGGCAGCGGCGCCAATCCGCAGATCGGCGTGGCGCTCGGCGGGATCATCGTCTGTGGCCTGGTCTATGCGCTGATCGGGCTGGTGGTGATGGCGCTGGGAACGGGATGGGTAGAGCGCCTGCTGCCGCCGGTGGTGACCGGCGCGATCGTCACCATGATCGGGCTCAACCTCGCGCCGGTGGCGGTGGCGAGCGTCTCGAACAGCGCGTTCGAAAGCTGGATGGCGATGGTCACGGTGCTGTGCATCGGCTTCGCCGCGGTGTGGAGTCGCGGTCTCGCCCAGCGGCTGTTGATCCTGCTTGGGCTGCTGAGCGCTTATCTGGTCTATGCGGTGGTCGCCAATGGCTTCGGGCTCGGAACGCCAATCGATTTCTCCCAGGTGCTCGAAGCGCCGTGGCTGGGGCTGCCGGCATTCTCCTCGCCGAGTTTCGAGCTCGGGGCGATTGCGCTGATCGCCCCGGTCGCGGTGATCCTGGTGGCGGAGAACCTGGGCCATATCAAGGCGGTGGGCGCGATGACCGAGCGTAATCTCGACCCCTGGATCGGCCGCGCCTTCCTGGGTGACGGTGTGGCGACGATGGTTTCCGGCTCGGTGGGCGGCACCGGGGTGACCACCTATGCCGAGAACATCGGGGTAATGGCGGTGACCCGGGTGTTCTCGACGCTGATCTTCGTCGCTGCGGCCTTGCTCGCGATCCTGCTTGGCTTCTCGCCCAAGTTCGGCGCGCTGATCCAGACCATCCCGGGGCCGGTGCTCGGCGGCACCTCGATCGTCGTATTCGGCCTGATCGCAGTGGCGGGCGCACGGATCTGGGTGCAGAACAGGGTCGACCTGGGCGATACCAAGCACTTGATCGTGATTGCCGCGACCCTCGTGCTCGGTGCCGGTAATTTTCATCTGGCGATCGGTGGTTTCACCCTCGATGGCATAGGCACCGCGACCTTCACCGCGATCCTGCTCAATCTGATCCTGGTGCGGCGATCGCACGCCTAGTACAGCGGCTTGGGTGGTGTGACCACTAGGCGTAGAATGATCTGTTGTCCGAACCATGTCGCCTTTCATCCACCATTGCGAAGGCGGTTGCGGAGCCCCGCTCCGCCTGGTCACTTGGAGGAGCATGCCGGCAAGCCGGCCTGTCAATCGATGAGAGAAGAAACCAGCTGTAGTGCCGCGGTGGCGACGAGTGAAACCATCCCGATGACTCGGCAGACGCTCGAGCACAACCTGATCAGGGATTACTTCGAGCGCAACTACCCCGATATACCGCTGTTCGACGATGACGCTCTGCGCGACTCGATCTGCGCCATGCTCGACCGACGGCCCGAGGAGGCTCGCGAGGTCGATGGGGTGTTCCTGTTCGCCTACGGTTCGCTGATCTGGAACCCCTGCGTCGAAGTGGTCGAGCACCGTACCTCCCGGCTCTATGGCTTTCACCGCGATTTTCGTCTCAAGCTCACCCACGGCCGAGGCTCCGAGCAGTGGCCGGGGCTGATGCTGGCGCTGGCCCCTGGTGGCTCCTGTCGAGGGATGGCGATCCGCGTGCCGGAGGCCGGGATCGAGTACGAACTGCTGCTGGTCTGGCGCAGAGAGATGCTCACCGGCGCCTACCAGCCGCGCTGGGTCCGGCTGGTCACCGAGCACGGCCCGACCTGGGCGATCGCCTTCGTCGGCAACCCCCATCATCCCCGCTACATTCCCCGGCTCACCGACGCTGAGATGGTCGAACTGCTCAGTACCGGCCGCGGGGTGCTCGGCAGCTGCCGCGAGTATCTGCACAACACGGTGAACGACCTGCATCGTTTGGCGATTCGAGATCAAAGGCTCGAGCGTCTGCTACTCGCGGTCGATCGCCGGCGGGGGTGAGGCTCTCCTTCACCCAAGCCTCTCCTTCCCCAAGGCTTGCGTCGCCAGGCTTTGGGCGCGGCATCCCGGCGCCTGCGGGTCGCCGATTTCATCGCGTGGAGCTATCATGGCGCGGTGATTCCGGCTTGGCGGACGAGTGGCGGTGGGCGCTGGATGGCCTCGCGCAGGGGGCGTTCCTTGGCTGCCACCGCATCGAGCCCGCAGGTCTTCTCCCGGCCTCGTCCGTCCGCGTCCGCTAGACGATGTTCCACCCGCGGGTGGAAAAGCGGCTGCGCCGCTCGCCCTCGCTCGTCGTTGCCCGCCGCTGGTGCCTGTTCCGCCTGGAGCGGGAGTTGGCGGCGCGAGGGGGTGTCGTCGGCGACGGCCTGCCGGATGAAACCAATCGACTAAAGTGTCGCTCCCCGCGCACTGCGCTTTTCGCCGCAGTGTTCCCACTCCTCTCCATGGAGGGTTTAGATGTCCACCACTTCCCAGCGTGAGCTGCGGGTCCAGTTCCGCCAGCTGCTCGCGTCCAATGCCTGCTATGACACCGCCTCGGTGTTCGACCCGATGTCGGCGCGCATAGCCGCTGATCTTGGCTTCGAAGTCGGCATCCTCGGCGGCTCCGTGGCCTCGCTGCAGGTGCTCGCCGCGCCCGATTTCGCGCTCATCACCCTGAGCGAATTCGTCGAACAGGCGACCCGGATCGGCCGCGTCGCGCAGCTGCCGGTGATCGTCGATGCCGACCATGGCTACGGCAATGCGCTCAACGTGATGCGCACGGTCACCGAGCTCGAGCGCGCGGGCATCGCGATGCTGACCCTCGAAGATACCCTGCTGCCGGCGCAGTTCGGCCACAAGTCCACCGATCTGATCTGCGTCGATGAGATGGTCGGCAAGCTGCGCGCTGCGATCGAGGCCCGAGTGGATCCGGAGCTGTCCATCTTCGCTCGCACCAATGCCGGTGTGCTCGACGATGAGGCCCTGATCCAGCGGGTCAAGCGCTACCAGGCGGCGGGTGTGGACGGCATCTGCATGGTAGGCATCCGCGACATCGACCATCTCGCCAGGGTTTCGGAGCATCTGAGCATCCCGCTGATGCTGATCGCCTACGGCAACCCGGAGCTGCGTGATCTCGAGCGTCTCGCCGAACTCGGCGTGCGGATGGTGGTCAACGGCCACGCGGCCTATTTCGCCGCGATCAAGGCAACCTATGACTGCCTGCGCGAACAGCGCGGGATCTCCGCCTCCAAGCTCTCCGCCTCCGAGCTCTCGACCAAGTACTCGACGCTCGAGGAGTACCGGATCTGGGCGCGCGAGTACATGGAAGTCAAAGAGTAATGAGCGCCGCCGCACCACTCGTTCGCGACGCAGCCGAGGGTGATGTGGCCGAGCTGGTCGCCTTGGTCACCGAGGCCTATCACGTGATCGACGCTGGCGGTTGGACCACCGAAGCCTCGCTGCTCGGCGGCCAGCGTATCGACCCGTTGCTGCTGCGTCGAGACATCCAGCGTCCGCGCAGCCGGGTGATCGTCGCCGAGCGCGACGGGCGTCTGCTCGGCTGTGGCCACTTGGCCTTGGCCGATGGCGAAGGCTCTTTCGGCATGTTCGCGGTACGCCCGAGCCTGCAAGGGGAGGGGATCGGCCGGCTGCTGCTCGGCGAGGCCGAGTGCCTGGCGCGCGATTGGCTCGACGTCGAGTGGCTGCGGATCACCGTGATCGAGCAGCGTGGCGAACTGATCGAGTGGTACCAGCGCCGCGGCTTCTGCCGTAGCGGCGTCTACAAGCCCTTTCCCTACGGTGACGAGCGCTTCGGCGTTCCCCTGCGCGACGATCTGCGTTTCGAGGTCCTGGAAAAGCGCCTGGTCTAGCGAGCAGAAGTTGATCTGATCGTGAGTCGCTATTGGTTCATGCTCGGAAATGGAATCAACAAATCCTTCTAGGGAATTTCAAACCCGCGCCTGCTTTGCTTATGGTGGCGCTCTGTACGGCGTTTGCATCCTAGGGGGAGAGCGATGAGCGAACGAGGCAGTGACGAAGTCGGCTATCGCATCGAGCGTGATGCCGAGGAGCAGGCGCGGATCGAGTTCCAGGCGCTGGAAACGGCCCGCTCGCTCGCCGCCGAGTTCTCCGCGAGGCTGAGCGAGCGAGAGGCGCGCGATCGCCTGCCGTTCGAAGCGATCGAGCGACTCAAGCACAGTGGCTTGTCCACCGCCGGGATCGCGATCTCCAGAGGCGGGCTTGGGCTGGGGTGGCCGGCGCTCTGCCGAGTGGTGCGCGAAGTAGCCGCCGGTGACGGTTCGGTGGGCGCGGTGCTCGGCTACCATCTGATGCAGACCTTTCACCTGCGCCGCGAGCCGACACCGCGCTGGCATGCGCTCGAACGGCGCATCGCCGAACAGCGACTGTGGCTCGCCGGCGTGGTCAATCCTCGCGACGACGATGTGCTGGCGCGGACGCACGGTGATGGTTTCGTGCTGGATGGGCGCAAGCACTTCTGCACCGGCAGCGGGTTCGCCGACCTGCTCACCTTCAGCGTCAAGCATCGCGACACCCAGCAGGCGGGCTTCGCGCTGCTGCCGGTCGATCGCGAGGGGATCACGCTCGGTGGAGACTGGGACGCGATCGGGCTCGAGCGTAGCGAGAGCGGCAGCGTTGGGCTCGAGGGCGTCTACGCTGGCGCTGATGAACTGGTGTTCGAGCGCGATGATCCTCGAGGGCGCTTCGTCACCACCATCCGCGGGCCGGTCAACCAGTCGCTGTTCACCAATTTCTACATCGGCTTCGCGGTCGGTGCACTGCGCGCCGCCAAGCGTTTCATTCATCACTCCTCCCGGCCGTGGCTCCATTCCGATGCCCCCACGGCCAGCGAGGATGTGCTGATTCGAACCCAGTTCGGTGAACTCTGGGTCATGCTCGAGTCGATGATCGCCCTGGCCGACCGGGCCGCCGAGCGAATGGCCGAACTGCTCGCCGCAGGCGAGGCATACACGCCCGAGCAGCGCGGCGAGGCCGCCGCCGCAGTGGCGATCGCCAAGGCGCACGCTACCCGCGGTGGGCTCGACATCTGCACCCGGGTCTTCGAACTGATGGGCGCGCGCGCCACCCATAACCGCTACGGCTTCGACCGATTCTGGCGCGATATCCGCACCCATACCCTGCACGACCCGGTGGCCTACAAGCTGCTCGAGATCGGCGACTACGCGCTCAACGACCGCTATGCCGAAGGCAGCGCCTATCGCTAGCCGAGGCGGTTGGCGTGCGTCTCGCGCGAGCGTCGATACCGGAAATGCCCGGCGGGGAGGTATGCTGGTACCTTCGATCTGGCTGGAATCGCCCTTGCCGAGGAGCCTCAACGATGGACCCGCGCCACCCCTCCATGGCCACGCCCTTTCCCTTCGACTGCGAGAAACGCCCTGCCTCCGGCGCCGGTGGGGTCGTCGTGACCAACCACCCGTTGGGCTCGGCGGCGGGGTCGGAAATACTCGCGTCAGGCGGCAACGCCATCGACGCGGCGGTGGCCGCGCTGCTCGCGCTGACCGTGGTGGAGCCGATGATGGTCGGCATCGCTGGAGGTGGGATATCGCATCTGCGGTTGGCCGACGGCCGCCATTTGGTCATCGATGCGCTGTCCTGTGCGGCGAAGAGCATGACCCCGGAAATCTATACGCCGCTATCGGAGACGCCTCCTGACTACATGGAGGCCAAGGACAGGCGCAATGCGATCGGCGCCTCGTCGGTGGCGGTACCGGGAAATCTCGCTGGATGGTGCGATATGCAGGCGCGTTTCGGCCGGCTGCCCTGGTGTGATGTGGTCGAGCCGGCGATCCGCCTGGCCTCGCGCGGCTTCGCGGTGACCCACTATCTATCCGGTGCGATCGGGGAGGCGGCGGTAGAGCTTTGCCTCGATCCTGCGATGGCCGCCGTGCTGCTGCCCGGAGGCCGGGCGCCAGCGCCGGGCGAAAGGCTGGTTCAGGGCGACTACGCCGAGAGCCTGCGGTTGATCGCAAGACAGGGCGCGGCGGCGCTGCACGGTGGCGAGCTCGGCGCGGCGCTGGCCGAGCGAATCGCCACCGGAGGGCCCGACGCCGGCTGGGTGACGCTTAAGGACCTGCGTGACTATCGGGCGATCGAGCGGGCGCCGATCGTCGGCAGCTACCGCGGCTTCGAGATCGTCGGTCCACCGCCACCGGCCTCATCGGGCGTCCACGTCACGCAGATGCTGAACATGATCGAGGCTTTCGATGTGGGCGAGATGGGGTTCGGCACGCCCGAGAGCCTGCACCTGCTGGCCGAGATCATCCGCATCGCCTTCGCCGATCGCCGGGCGCATAGCGGCGATCCCGCCTTCGTCGACGTGCCGGTCGAAAGACTGATCTCGAAAGACCATGCCGCGCGCTGCCGTGCGCTGATCCGGCAGGCCGGAGGCAGCGTCGGCGGCCCGGACCCGCTCAGGGAGAGCCGTGATACCACCCACATCACCGTGGCCGATCGCGATGGCAATGTCGTTTCAGCCACCCATACGATCAACGGGCTCTTCGGCGCCCGCTTCATCGTGCCCGGCACTGGCATCATCCCCAACAACTACATGAGCAACTTCGACCCCCATCCAGGTAAGGCGCTTTCGGTGGTGCCCGGCAAACGGGTGCCCACGTCGATGGCGCCGATGATGGTGCTGAAGGAGGGACGCGTGGTCTTCGCCCTTGGCCTGCCCGGAGGCCTGCGGATCTTTCCTTCCGCCTTCCAGGCGATCGTCAACTTGGTCGACCACGGCATGAGCCTGCAGCAAGCGGTCGAGGCGCCGCGAATCTGGACGCAAGGGCAGGAGGTCGAGATCGAAAGCGGCTACCGCAGCGCCAAGAGCGCGCTCGAGCTTCGTGGGCACCGGGTGAAGGTGATGCCGCACATCGGCGGCGGGATGAACGCGATCGCCTTCGATCAGGATGGCGGCATGACCGGCGCCGCCTGCTGGCGTGCCGACGGTACCGTCACAGCACTGGGCGGCGGGCTCGCCCGCCCCGGCGTACGGTTCTGGCCGGACCGCGCACCGGCAACCGGAGCGGAAGACACCAAGCCCTAGGGCGGTATCGATACGAACGAGCCAATAAGCGCGTTCGTCCCGAGCATTGGCGGCAAGGCCGTGGTTCGACTCGAGATGTTTCCGAGCGTCCTGAGCGAGTACCGCAAGTCGAAGGGTCCTCGGTCGCTCACCACGAGCGGGCTTGGCCCAGGCTCGGCGCTAACCCTACCCGTTCGTCCCGAGCGGCGCCCATACGCGGCAAGATCGAGCGTCAGCTCGGCAATGGGGGCGCCAGTCGAGGGATCGAGCGGCGGCGGCAAGGCCGTGGTTCGACTCGAGATGTTTCCGAGCGTCCTGAGCGAGTACCGCGAGTCGAAGGGTCCTCGGTCGCTCACCACGAGCGGAGATGGGGCGGCTCGTTCCTCGCTCTGTCGAGTGCTCAGTAGCCCCGCGCTGCGTCTGCGATATCGGCAACGGTACCGGTCTTGGCGAAGGCGCGGATGTTGGCGGCGACGATCCGGCTGCCGGTGGGGGCGTCGATCTGCGAGGCGATGTGCGGGGTGACGGTGATCTTTGGATGATCCCAGAACGGATGCTCCGCCGGCAGCGGTTCGAGATGGAAAACGTCGAGCGTGGCGCCGGCGAGCTGGCCGTCATCCAGCGCGGTGAGAAGGTCGTCATCCACCAGGTGGGCGCCGCGCGCGGCGTTGATCACCGCGCCTTTAGGAGCGAGCCGGCTGAACGTCTCGGCATTGAGAATGCCTCGGGTCGCTTCGGTCAGCGGAAGGAGGCAGACGAGAATCTCGGTCCCGGCGAGAAAGGCATCGAAGCCTTCGCTTCCCGCATAGGTGGTGACGCCGGCAATCTCCTTGGGGCTGCGCGACCAGCCGACGGTCTGGAAGCCGAGGGTGGCAAGCGCCTGGGCTGCGACGGCGCCCAGGTTGCCCAGGCCCATGACCCCGACCCTGCGCGAGGTGGCGGGGGGCACGATCACCGGGTGCCATTGGTGTCGCTGCTGCGCGGCCTGTATCTCGGGCAGTGCCCGGTGGTGACGCAGCGCGTGCAGGACCACGTACTCCTTCATTCGCTGGGTCAGGTCGGTGCCTACGGTGCGGATGATCGGAACTCCCTCCGGCAGCTCCGCGTCCGCGAGGACATGGTCTATCCCCGCCCCGAGCGAGACGATCGCCTTGAGATTGACGAACGGCTTCATGCAGCCGGTCTCGGGTCGCCAGACGACGCAGTATTCGACGGCGCGCGGATCGGGGCAGTCCTCGATCGGGTGGATGTCCCACTCTGGCATCAATTCCCGCAGCGCCTGGCACCACCATTCGGTCTTTTCCCTGACGGGCACGGAAATGACGATGCTCATGCGGGTTCCTCTTGGCGGCTTTTGGCAGGGCCTCGCTGCGCGCAAGGCCTATGGATACAGTGTCCGCGATTGCCGTCGGCGGTCAACGCGAAAGATCCCGCCGGTTTGGCACGATGCGCGAAGACGCAGCTCGCGCAGACGAAAAAGGGCCCGCGCCAAAGGCAGCGGGCCCTTCGATCATCTTCGCTCGGCTCAGGCCGGTGCGGTGATCCGGATCAGGTGGTCGAAGGCGGAGAGCGACGCCTTGGCGCCTTCACCCATCGCGATCACGATCTGCTTGTAGGGCACGGTGGTAACGTCGCCGGCGGCGAATACCCCAGGAGACGAGGTCTGACCGCGCTCGTCGATGATCACCTCACCGCGGCCGCTGAGCTCGATAGAACCCTTGAGCCAGTCGGTATTGGGCACCAGGCCGATCTGGACGAAGATCCCCGCCAGCTCGACGGTGCGCTCTTCTCCGCTCGCGCGGTCCTTGTAGACCAGCCCGCTGACCTTGTTGCCATCACCGACCACTTCGGTGGTCAGGGCGTTGGTCAGCACGGTGACGTTGGGCAGGCTCATCAACTTGCGCTGGAGCACCGCATCGGCGCGAAGCGCGGTGTCGAACTCGATCAGAGTGACGTGGGAGACGATGCCGGCGAGATCGATCGCCGCCTCGACTCCCGAGTTGCCGCCGCCGATCACCGCGACCGGCTTGCCCTTGAACAGCGGGCCATCGCAGTGCGGGCAGTAGGCGACGCCCTTGTTGGCGTACTCGAGCTCGCCGGGCACGTTCATCTTGCGCCAGCGTGCACCGGTGGCGACGATCAGCGTCTTGGCCTTGAGCGAGGCACCGTTGGCGAACAGCACTTCGTGCAGGCCGCCTTGCTCCTTCGCGGTGATCAGCTTCTCGGCGGTCTGCAGGTTCATGATCTCGACGTCGTACTGCTTGACGTGCTCCTCGAGCGCGGCGGCGAGCTTCGGTCCTTCGGTCTCCTTGACCGAAATGAAATTCTCGATCGCCAGGGTGTCGAGCACCTGGCCGCCGAAGCGCTCGGCGGCGACGCCGGTGCGAATTCCCTTGCGTGCGGCGTAGATCGCCGCCGCCGCGCCAGCGGGACCGCCGCCGACCACCAGTACGTCATAGGCTTGCTTGGCATTGAGCTTCTCGGCCTCGCGGGCCGCGGCGCCAGTATCGAGGCGGCCGACGATCTCCTCGACGGTCATCCGGCCCTGGCCGAAGTTCTCGCCGTTGAGGAACACGGTCGGCACCGCCATGATCTGGCGCTTCTCCACCTCATCCTGGAACAGCGCGCCGTCGATCATGGTGTGGCGGATGTTCGGGTTGAGCACTGCCATCAGGTTGAGCGCCTGGACCACGTCGGGGCAGTTCTGGCAGGAGAGCGAGATGTAGGTTTCGAAGACGTATTCGCCTTCGATCGACTGGATCTGTTCGATCAGCTCTTCGCTGGCCTTGGAGGGATGGCCGCCGACGTGCAGCAGCGCCAGCACCAGCGAAGTGAATTCGTGGCCCATCGGCAGGCCGGCGAAGCGCAGGTCGATCTGCTTGCCCGGGGTGCCGAGGGAGAAAGAGGGCCGACGTGCGTCGGTGCCGTCCTCGCGCAGGCTGACCTTGTCGGAGAGGCTCTCGATGTCCCTGAGCAGGGTGGAGAGTTCACGCGACTTGTCGCCGTCATCCAGGGACGCGACGATCTCGATTGGACGAGTGACCCGCTCCAGGTAGCCCTTCAATTGAGTTTTTAGATTGGCGTCCAGCATGGTGACGTTGCCTTTGTCGAAAACGGAAGTTGTGTGCAATGAAAACGCCCGCGGCAAAGTGCACGCGCGGGCGCTGTATTCATGCGGCCTGGGTCAGATCTTGCCGACGAGGTCCAGCGAGGGCGACAGGGTCGCTTCGCCTTCTTTCCACTTGGCCGGGCAGACTTCGCCGGGGTGGGCGGCAACGTACTGGGCAGCCTTGACCTTGCGCAGCAGTTCGCTGGCATCGCGGCCGACGCCGCCGTCGCTGATCTCGACCAGCTTGATCTTGCCTTCCGGATCGATCAGGAAGGTGCCACGCTCGGCCAGGCCGTCTTCCTCGATCAGCACGTCGAAGTTGTGCGAGATGCGCCCGGTCGGGTCGCCGATCATCGGGAACTGCAGCTTGCTGATGGTTTCGGAAGTGTCGTGCCAGGCTTTGTGAGTGAAGTGGGTGTCGGTGGAAACGCTGTAGATCTCGACGCCCAGTTTGGTGAACTCGTCGTAGATATCGGCCACGTCGCCCAGCTCGGTCGGGCAGACGAAGGTGAAGTCGGCCGGATAGAAGAACACGACTGACCACTTGCCTTTGAGGGTCTCTTCGGAGACCGGAACGAATTCGCCCTGATGATAGGCGGTGGCGCTGAAGGGCTTGATTTCGGTATTGAGAAGCGACATGGACACGAGCTCCTGCTGGTAAGTGGGAGTTACGACTTTAGGGGAAAGCCGGATATCGAAACAATTGATTGAGCGCATGACTGAAATTGCCAAGCGCTATCGGAATCGAGCCAAGGGCGCGGTGCCGATCCATCGTTGAATGGCGCCGGAAGAATGTCGGTTCAACCCTGCGAGAGCAAGCCGCAGTGCAGATAAATTCCTTTTTCGAATAAAAAAATGTTTTTAAATTTCTTTTTCGCAGTTTGGCGAGATCGTAGGATGACTCATCCCAGTCGCCTTGCCGTTCAAGGGTCGTCCATGATCGAAGCCTCCGGTTCTTCCCCTGCTTTCGCCACCACCTCCCTGGTGCGTGCGGCTTCGATGCCCTGCTACCCGCCGAGGCTCGCCGCCTCCAGGCGCTATGACGATGTCGAGCTGGCAGCCTCCATCACCGCCACCCTCAGGCAGCGTCGCGAAGGCGAGATCTGGCTGTTCGCCTATGGCTCGCTGATCTGGCGTCCCGAGGGACCAGCGCTCGAGCGTCAGCGCGCCCGCGTCCATGGCTATCACCGAGGTCTCAACCTGTGGTCGCGCATCCATCGCGGTACCCCCGAGCACCCCGGGCTGGTGTTGGGTCTCGATCGCGGTGGCAGCTGCCTGGGCGTCGCCTACAGGCTGCCGAGCGAAGGGCTCGAGTCCCAACTGATGGCGCTTTGGCGGCGGGAAATGCCGGATGACTCCTACCGGCCGGCCTGGCTCGGCTGCAGGCTCGCCGACGGGCGCAGGATCGAGGCGCTCGGTTTCGTCCTCGAGCGTGAGCGGCCCAACTACGCAGGCCAACAGCCCGATACGGTGATTCGCCAGGTGTTCGATCATGCCCGCGGCCACTGCGGCAGCAGCCGCGACTACCTCGCCAACACGCTGACCGCTCTGCGAGCCCGGGCGATGCCGGACCACCGCCTGGAAGCCACCTTCGCTCGCTGCGCGCGCTGAAACCCAGCCCTGAAACGGACCGCCCCGGTACCGCAAGGTGCCGGGGCGCTTCGTCGATGGGAGGTGAGTCAGCAGCGATGACTGGAACCGATGATTAGAACCGATAGCTCAGCTGCGCGCCGAAGCCATGAGCCTTGTTCCGATACCGGGCCGAGTAGTTCGCGTCGACCAGTCCGCCGCCATAGCTGCGCTGCTGGTCGACATCGGAGGAGATCTCCTGGAGATAGGAGTAGGCGAAGTCGAGGGTCAAGTCCGGGGTCGGCGTCCAGCCCGCGCCGATCGAGGCGATGTACCTGTCGTCGGTGGGAATGCGCACGCTGCGATGGCGGTCCTGGGTCGGCGTCCTGTCATAGGAGAGTCCTGCACGCAGCACCCATTGCGGGGCGAGCTGGTAGGAACCGCCGAGGGCGAACTGCCAGGCGTTGTTGTAGTCCTGCTGTTCGAACAGCGCCGCCGAGCCCTCCGGGCGCACGTGGATCTCCCTGAACTGGCTCCAGCGCACCCAGGCCGCGCCTGCCATCACCGTCCAGCGATCGTCGATTTTGTGGGTCACCGACAGGTCGATGGTTTCAGGAGTGGTCAGCGCGAGACTGCCGCCGCGACGGGTAGTACCGACCGCCAATGGATTATCGGCGGAGGGCGTGCCTTGGCCGGCGACGTTGGTGTAGTGGACCCGCCCATCCAGGTGATAGGAAACCTTGGAGCGATAGGCCAGGCCCAAGGTGGTGGCGTCGCTCGGCCGGTACATCATGCCGAGGTTGTAACCCCAGGCTTCGTCGTCTCCCCTGACGTTGACCCGTCCCTCACCGCGGCCCGATCCTGTGGCCAGTGCTGAAATGTCTGGAGTGAAGCTACGCAGCTCACCGTCGACCCGGTTGTAGGTAATCCCCAGGCCCACCGAGAACCGATCATTGAATTTATACGAAATCGTCGGTTGCGCGGTGATCACTCTGACCGAAGTGTAGTCGCCGAAATATCGACCTTGGAAATCGTGGCCATAGTCGGTGACCGCGCCGAAGGGGGAGTAGACACCAAAGCCGAAGCCCCATCGTTCATCGAGTGGCATGGCGAAGAAGCCAAAAGGCACCAAAGTGCCCGGTACCATATCGCCACTCGAGGTGCCGTCGGTGGGAATTCGCTGGTTTGGCGCCAGCGGGCTGCTCAGGTATCCGTTCGAATCTCGTACCTTGGTCTTGACGTCGAGATAGGTACCACCGACCGACAGCTGTGCACGATCGAGAAACGAGATCCCCGCCGGGTTGCCATGGACGATGGACGCATCCTGTACGTTCGAGCTGCGCCCTGCGAAGCCGGCCCCCTGGGCGCTGACGCTTTGCTCGTTGAGCTGCCATCCACCGGCCAGCGCCGCAGCCGGAAGTCCTCCCGCTGCCAGGACGGTAAAGGTGGCGACGATGCTTTTCGATCGTGTGTTCATGAGCCTCATCCCTTGAGCAAATCCTATCCAATGACGCGTGAAAGCGGCCTTGAAGGCTCGCTCGTAGAGCGTCTTTTTCCTCCTCTTTATTTGCTCGGTAGGGAGTGTATTGGTCAAGTTAAAACGTTTGTTTTAAACCCTCGATTTTATTTTCATTGGTCGAAGATACGGAAGTATTAAGACGTTTTAATAACGAAGGGAAAGGTGAGCGTTGGCGACGGGTGCATCGCGCAATTCGCTGAAAGTAGGAGAGTGTCAATTGGACGGGGCGCACCCTGGAGCTCGAGCTTGACCAAGGGCAGTGGCATGCAGCCTGCACCCGGCGCAGCGGAAGCGACGTCGAGGCTAGTTCAGTGATCCGTCGGCTCGGCGATTCGCTCGACCAGGGCCGCGCTGTTTTCGAATCGCACGAAGGCGACTTCCTCGCCATGTTCGAGCGTGGGCTGGCGCAGATCAATGATGCGTGCGCGATAGAAGCTGCCGTTGATGAATACGCCGATCGCCCGGTCGCGGGGCCGGGTGGTGCAGCGTAGCCGCTTGCCGACCGCGATCCCTTTGTCAGCGGTGTGCGCTGGGCCCGACCGGGAGCGTGAGCGGATCAGGCGGATCAGCACCAGCATCACGACGGCAGCGGCGACCGCGAGGATGGAAAGCCAGGTAATGCTCATGGGGGAACTCGTCGCTTTCGGTATTCGGGAGGATCGAACGACGTCCCCGTCGCATGGCGCGACGGGGACGAGGCGATGGGAAGGCGGATCAATCGACCTTGACGATCCAGCCCGCGGGCGCTTCGCGATCGCCGTACTGGATACCGACCAGTTCTTCGTAGAGCCGCTTGGTCACCGGGCCGACCTCGGTCTCGCTGTAGAAGACATGGAAGTCATTGCCGTTCTGGATCCCGCCGATCGGCGTGATCACCGCCGCGGTACCGCAAGCGCCGGCCTCCTTGTAGCCATCGAGCTTATCGATGAAGACATCGCCTTCCTCGACTTCAAGACCCAGGCGCTCCTTCGCCAGCTCGAGCAGCGAGTACTTGGTGATGCTCGGCAGGATCGAGGGCGATTTCGGGGTGATGAAGTGGCCCTCCTCGGTGATCGCGAAGAAGTTGGCCGAGCCCACCTCCTCGATCTTGGTATGGGTCTCTGGATCGAGGTAGATGCAGTCGCCGAACTCGCGGTTCTTGGCATCCAGGCCGGGCAGCAGGCTGGCGGCGTAGTTGCCACCGACCTTGGCCGCGCCGGTGCCGTTGGGCGCTGCGCGATCGTAGTCGGAGACGATGAAGTTGGTCGGTTTCATGCCGCCTTTGAAGTAGGCGCCGACCGGCGTGGCGAATACCGAGAAGATGAACTCCGGTGCGGAATGGACGCCGATGTTGTCACCGACACCGATCAAAAAAGGGCGCAGGTAGAGTGCGCCGCCGGTGCCGTAGGGCGGGATGAACTTTTCGTTGGCACGCACCACCTGCTTGCAGGCATCGATGAACTTTTCGGTCGAGACCGCCGGCATCAGCAGGCGAGCGCAGCTGCGACGCATGCGCGCTGCATTCTGGTCGGGGCGGAACAGGTTGATCGAGCCGTCCTTGCAGCGATAGGCCTTGAGCCCTTCGAAGCACTGCTGGCCGTAGTGCAGCGCGGTCGAGCCTTCGCTGATATGGAGTTTGTTGTCCTCGGTCAGCTGGCCCTCGTCCCAGTCACCGTCCTTCCAGTGGGAGATGTAGCGGAGATCGGTCTTGATGTAGTCGAAGCCGAGCGTTTTCCAATCGATATCTGCACTGCTCATTGAGAATCCCTGATGAGTGAATGGCGAAGCGCCTTACCTCCTCCTCTGGCGTGGAGCGCTGGCGCAGCGAAACGGAAGTCGTCTGCCGTTTCCGTGCTGGCTGCCGGGAAGGCAACCCGCCTAGCGTGGTGGGCGTTATCGGTGCCTCCATCATAGCGCCAGGGGGTTGCTTCATCCATGCGTATGGAGAGATCGATTGGCTCTCTGTGTATTGGATAAATGGCTCTTTACCCAAGGGCCAAGTCACGTTTTTATTCAGCCAGGGTTAAAAGCACCCCTCGTTCGTCGCCGGCGATGCCGGATCGCATGAGTCCAATCACAACGCAGTGCGAGGTTCCATGTCTTCAACCGTTCGACCAACCGAGCTGCAGGGACAGCTCAAGACCCGTCAAGTGACGATGATTTCGATCGCTGGAATCATCGGTGCCGGGCTTTTCATCGGTTCCGCCAAGGCGATCGCCACGGCCGGCCCCGCCGTGCTGATCTCCTATGCCTTCACCGGCCTGCTGGTGCTGCTGGTCATGCGGATGCTCGGTGAGATGGCGGTCGCCCAGCCTGACTCCGGTTCGTTCTCGACCTACGCCGATCGCGCGATCGGCAAATGGGCGGGCTTCACCATCGGCTGGCTCTATTGGTGGTTCTGGGTACTGGTGATTCCCGTGGAGGCGATCGCGGGCGGCGCGATCATCAATAGCTGGCTGCCTTCGCTGCCGGTCTGGCTGGTATCGCTTGCGATCGTCGTGGTACTGACCTTGACCAACCTGCTCAGCGTCAAGGGATTCGGTGAGTTCGAGTTCTGGTTCGCCCTGGTCAAGGTAGTGGCGATCATCGCCTTCATCGCGCTGGGACTCGCCGCGGTGTTCGGCCTGCTGCCGGTGCCCGAGGTCGGCGGCGTCGAACGGCTGGTCTCCAACGGCGGCTTCGCGCCCAACGGTATGGGTGCGATCGTCGGCGGTGTGTTGATCACCGCGTTTTCTTTCTTCGGCGCCGAGATCGTCACCATCGCTGCGGCCGAGTCGCGGGATCCGCAGCGCCAGATCACTCGTGCGACCAACCTGGTGGTGTGGCGCATCGCGATCTTCTATCTGCTGTCGATCTTCCTGGTGGTTTCCCTGGTCGATTGGAACGACCCGCGCCTGGTCGAGGTCGGCACCTTCCAGCGTGCGCTCGAGGTGCTCGAGATACCCGCAGCCAAGCTGATCGTCGACCTGGTGGTGCTGGTCGCGGTGACCAGCTGCATGAATTCGGGGCTCTACACCGCCTCGAGGATGCTGTTCTCGCTTGGCCGGCGCGGCGACGCACCGTCGGCGGTCACCCGGCTCTCGCTCCAGGGCGTGCCCAGGGTGGCGGTACTCACCTCCACGCTGATCGGCATACTTGCTTGCCTTGCCAACTTCCTGTTTCCCGGCCAAGTGTTCGATACCCTCTTGGCGACCACCGGCGCGGTGGCGCTGCTGGTGTATCTGGTGATCTCGGTGTCACAGATTCGCCTGCGCCGCACCCTCGAGGCCAAGGGCGAACGGCCCGAACTTCGGATGTGGCTGTTCCCCGGCTTGAGCTATCTGACCGTTGCCGCGCTCGTGCTGGTGCTCGGCTACATGGCCTGGGCGCCGGCGTTTCGCGCCGAGGCGGTGATGACCGCGGCGGTCGGCGCCCTGGTACTGGCCGCTGGGTTGATCAACTCAGGGCGGCGCGAGCGTCTCGAGCGCGCATCCAACAGCCATCGTGTCGGGGTCGAGAACCGCTGAGCGAAGCGGTTCTCGACCGGCCTGGTTCCTGCGTCTGGCGCTGATTCCGCACGCAGGGGCCCGTGCAGGGCAGAAAAAATCCCATCCCTCCCCAGGCAGGACGAAAAAAACGCCAAGCAGGATGGCCGGGTTTCGGAAAACCTCGTAGGGACTCGACGGGTAGCCTTGAGACATCGATCACCGCCCGCGCCCAGCCGCGGGCCAGCGGAGATGTCGCCATGCCTGCCGTTCCCGGACTCCTCGACCCTTGCCTGTTTCGCCAGCTCGCCTACCTGGATGGCAAATGGGTCTATGGCGAGGGCGCCCAGCGCGACCTGGCGGTTACCAACCCCGCGACGCTAGAGGTGCTGGGGCACGTGCCGATGCTCTCGGCATCGCAAGTGGACGCGGCGATCGCCGCCGCCGATCGCGCCTTCGCTACCTGGTGTGAGCTCGGCATCGAGCGGCGCACCGAGCTGCTCGAACGGTGGCACCGCTTGATCCTCGAGCACCGTGAGGACCTCGCCCGGTTGATCACCCTGGAGCAGGGCAAGCCGTTGAACGATGCCCGGGGCGAGATCGACTACGCCGCGAGCTTCGTCAAGTGGTTCGCCGAGGAGGGCCGGCGTGCCTACGGCGAGACGATCCCCAGCCATATCCCCGGCGCCTCGCTCGGTACGGTCAAGGAGCCGGTCGGCGTCGCCGCTCTGATCACGCCGTGGAACTTTCCGCTGGCGATGATCACCCGCAAGGCCGCGGCCGCGCTGGCCGCCGGCTGCACCGTAGTGGTCAAGCCCGCCAACGAGACGCCTTTCATCGCCCTCGCCCTGGCTGAGCTGGCGGAGCGCGCCGAACTGCCGTCCGGTACGTTCAACGTGGTCACGGGCGATGCCCCGATGGTGGCTGGGCGGCTGTGCAGCGACCCTCGGGTGATGGCGCTGTCGTTCACCGGCTCCACTCGGGTGGGGCGTCTGCTGCTCGCTCAGTGCGCCGACAGCGTCAAGCGGGTATCGCTGGAGCTCGGCGGCAATGCGCCATTCATCGTCTGCGCCGACATCGATCCGGATCTCGCCGCCGAGGCGGCGATCGCGGCCAAGTTCCAGACCTCAGGGCAGGACTGCCTGGCGGCCAACCGGATCTTCGTCCACCGCTCGATCTACGAGCCGTTCATCGAGCGTTTCGTCGAGCGGATGCTGAAGCTCAAGCTGGGTAATGGCTTCGATCAAGTCGAGCTCGGCCCGTTGATCCACCGCCGCGCGGTGGAGCAGGCCGAGGCGCTGGTCGAGGACGCGGTGGCGCGCGGGGCGCGGCTCTACGGCAGTGATCAGACCCGCGCGCCAGGGCCCAATTTCTTTGTCCCCGCACTGCTCGCCGACGTCACGCCTGCGATGCGGGTGTTCCGTGAGGAGAGCTTCAACCCGGTCGCGGCGGTGTGCGCCTACGACGACGAGGAGACGCTCCTGCGCGATGCCAACGACACCGAATATGGCCTCGCCGCTTACGTCTATGGTCGTGACCTCGCTTGCGTGCGGCGGCTGGTGCGCGGTCTGCGCTTCGGCATGGTCAGCGTCAACTCGGTGAAGATGACCGGACCCCCGGTGCCGTTCGGTGGCGTCAAGCAGTCCGGGCTCGGCCGCGAGGGCGGCCGCGCGGGGCTTGAGGAGTACCTGGCGACCAAGTACGTCTGCATCAGCGATCCGCCCGGTACGTGCCAATCAGCCGCGAATCGTGATTCGACCGGAGACCTGTGATGAGAGAGAACGACTCGACCCAATCGTTGATCGAGCGCGACCGCGCCTTCGTCTTCCATGCCTCCACCCACCTGCGCGACTACGCCCAGGGCAGGGCGCCAGGGAGGGTGATCAGCGGCGGTCGGGGCATTCGCCTGCGCGACCGCGACGGCCATGAGCTGATCGATGGCTTCGCCGGGCTCTACTGCGTCAACGTAGGCTATGGGCGTGAGGAGATCATCGAGGCGATCGCCGCCCAGGGGCGCCAGCTCGCCTACTACCACACTTATGTCGGCCACACCAACGAGCCGCTGGTCGAGCTCTCCGAGAAGGTACTCGGCCTCGCCGGGCAGGGGATGTCGAAGATCTACTACGGGCTCTCCGGCAGCGACGCCAATGAGACCCAGATCAAGCTGGTGCGCTACTACGCCAACGTGCTCGGCACCGACAAGAAGAAGATCATTTCGCGCACGCGCGGCTACCACGGCTCGACCATCGCCGCCGGTTCGCTGACCGGCTTGCCGAGCTTCCATGACCACTTCGACCTGCCGATCGCGGGCATTCTCCACACCGACGCACCTTACTACTATCGCCGCGACCGCGGTGAGCAGAGCGAGCGGGAGTTCTCGCGCCAGTGCGCCGAGAGCCTCGAAGCCCTGATCCTGCGCGAAGGGCCGGGCACGGTCGGGGCATTCATCGCTGAGCCGGTGCTCGGCACCGGCGGCATCGTGCCGCCGCCGCAGGGCTATTGGGAGGAGATCCGCGCGGTGCTGGACCGCTACCAAGTGCTTTTGATCGCCGATGAAGTGGTGTGCGGCTTCGGCCGGCTCGGTGTCGACTTCGGCTCCCAGTACTACGCGATGAAACCCGACCTGATCACCGTCGCCAAAGGGCTCACCAGCGCCTACCTGCCGCTTTCCGGAGTAATGGTCGGCGAGCGGGTCTGGAAGGTGCTGGAGCAGGGCACCGGTGAGTTCGGCCCGATCGGGCACGGCTACACCTATTCGGGGCACCCGCTCGGCGCCGTCGCCGCGCTGGCGAATCTGGAGATCATCCAGCGCGAGGGGCTGACCGCCAACGCTGCCCGGGTCGGTGCCCATCTCCAGGCCCGGCTGGCCGGGCGTTTCGGCGGGCATCCGCTGGTCGGCGACGTACGCGGCATCGGCCTTCTGGCCGCGCTCGAATTCTCGCCGCGACCGCGCGAGCGCAGGCAGTTCGATCCCGCGCTCAGGATCGGCGCACGGGTCGGCGCCGCAGCGCTCGAGCAGGGATTGATCGCCCGAGCGATGCCGCATGGTGACATCCTTGGTTTCGCTCCTCCTTTGATCATCACCGCGGAGGAGGTCGACGACCTGGTCGAGCGGGCAGGGCGCGCGGTTGACCGGGTGCGGGATGAATTGATCAGAGAAGGCGTGGTCTTGGACTAAAGTCGTGCGACGTTAAGTCCGCTCGTAGCGAACGGTGATGCGTGCTATCGATAAGCCAGAAGGGTGACGCGGTGTCACCCGCTCCACCCCTGTTGGGAGGCGACGATGAAAAAGCTCGACACCCTGCTGTTCGCGACCGATTTCTCCACCGGTGCGGCCCACGCCACCGAGATCGCCAATACGCTTGCCCGTCTCACCGGAGCCAAGCTCCATGTCGTGCACGTGCTCACTTTGCTCGAGACCTCGGTCTATTGGCAGACGCCGATGATCGCCGCCGGGGTCGACCAGCGTCGGCTCGACGAGGAGCTGCGCACCCAGGCGGAACACGAACTGGGGAGATTCGTCGAACGCTACTTCGAGGATCCCGCGTTCGGTGACCCGCTCGAGATCGAGCGCAAGGTAGTGGAGGCCAGGGTGCCGTTCGAGGCGATCATCGCCGAGGCCGAGCGGATAGGCGCCGATATGATCGTGATGGGGACCCACGGGCGCAGCGGCGTACTGCGTGCCCTCGCGGGCTCGACCGCTGAGCGGGTGGTGCGCCATTCGCCGGTGCCGGTGCTCACCTCTCGGGGTTGAGGCGTGCGATCGACCTGAGGGTGCAGGTGAAGCTGAGCTTTGGGTCATTGCGGGCGGAGAATCGACCGTCGCCGGGAGTCGCCTCCGGGGGCGGTCGAGTGCCTCTTCGGCTCCCGCCTCGGCGTGCCGATGCGCAGGACGCATCGATTCGAGCCGATTCGCTCGATCGATGCAACGATGTCGCCACCGTTACGCGGCTTTTCCTTGCTCTCTTCGAGGCTAGGATGAGGACTCGTTCTTATCCTGGCGGCATCGGCCTGAACTTCGGCCGCATCTTCGTTCGTGACCAGGGGCCAGGGCGTGCCGCCGCTCGTTGATCGGTTTGACGATCGAGTTTTCTCGAAGGGAGCAACGCCATGAAAGTCGCAGTGATCGGTATCAGCGGTAACGCGGGATCGAGGCTCGCCACCGAGCTCCTCGCCAGAGGGCACCAAGTCACCGGGATAGCGCGCTCTCCCCAGTCGTCGCCATCGCATCAATGGCTCACTCTGGTGCGTGGCGACGCCAACGATGCCGAAGGGCTTGCGGCGCTGCTCGCGGGTCACGATGCGGTGATCCACGCGGCGCGCTTCTCCTCGGTGGACCCCGATGCGGTGATTGCCGCTGTCGAGCGTGCCGAGGTGCCGCGGCTTTTGCTGGTGGGCGGGGCGGCGACGCTGCTCGATGGGCAGGACAGGCGATTGCTGGATGACCCGGACTTCCCCGCTGCCTATCGTGACGAGGCGCAGGGCGGCGCGCGCTTCCTCGCCCGGTTGCAGCAGACCAGCGGGCTCGATTGGACCTTCCTTTCGCCCTCGGCGGAGCTGGTGATCGGCGAGCGGACCGAGCACTTCCGGCTAGGGGAAGACCATCTGCTGGTCGATGAGCAAGGGCGCAGTTGGGTCAGCTATGAAGATCTCGCCGTCGCCCTGGTCGATGAGCTCGAACGGCCGGCGCATTCGCGGCGCCGCTTCACCGTTGGCTACTAGCTTCTCCTGCACTTTCCCCCTCTCCAACCGAAAGCGGCGGCCACCGGCCGCCGCTTCAGGTTCATACGAGCGGGTTCAAAGGCCGTAGACCAGCGAGACCGTGGTGGTGGTATCGGTCTTGTGGTCGGTGCCCTCGGGGGGGAGTCGTTATGTTCGACGCTGTAGGCGACGCGCAGGGTGAAGTTGGCATTCATCGAGACGCTGAGCGCCGATTCCGCGGTGGTAGTGGTGTTGTTGCCGGCGATCTCGGTCGCGACGCCCTGGGTGAAGCGCGCGGTATCGGAGAACTGATAGCCGTAGTTGATCGCACCATAGCCGATCATCCGGGTTTCGGTGCCATCTTCCTTGAGATCATCGTGGCGAAGCCCCGGGCCGAACTCATAGGAGAAAGAGTGCGGCGGGCCGATGAGCACTTGCCGGCCATAGCCACCGGCCAGGGTGTAGCGGTTCTGGTAGCCTGCGAAGCGATTGCTCTGCCAGCTCAGCTGGCTGAACAAGTAGTTCTGCGCCGACAGGTTATAGCGGCTGCGGCCGCCCAGCGCATAGCGCTCCGCGGTGGTTTCGTCGCCGGAGGAGGCGCTGTTGGCCGAGGCCCAGAGGCTGTAGGACCAGGGTTCGCTGAACCAGGTCATGGTGGTAGCGGCGTTGAGGCTGGAGGAGTCGCTATTGCCGGTGTGTCCGGTATAGCCCAGCTCCACTTTGCCGATGAAGGGCTGCTCGGCGGAGGCCGGATCGTCGAGCACGTCGAAGTCGGCGATGTCGGCCAGTGCCGGAGCGCTGGCCGCCGCGAAGACGGCGCCGAATAGCAGTGGGACGGTGCGAAATAGATGGGGGCTCACTTGAGAGTCCTTCGATGATGATGGTTGTAACAGCTGCAACGGTATGTGGTTCGCGCTTAAGGCTCAAGTGCAAGGTGGCTGCAAGCGTACTATCGGTTGGCGGTTCGAGCGTCGCCGATGCATGAATTGCGCTGGCCGTGGGACGCCTGGAGCGCCTAGAGTGGTGGAGCGCCGCATCGCAGGCGTCGAGATGAACGAACCGCTCTCCGCCGAGGCTCTTCATGTTGCAGCCCGTTTCACCCCAGAACGATCTCCCTCTCGAATCCCAGCGGGCCGAACCCGAGCAGAGCAAGCGCGACGAGGGCGCATTGGCGCCGCTTCGAGTACCTGCCTACCGAGCGATCTGGATCGCTTATCTGTTCGCCAACCTCGGTGTCTGGGCCCAGTCGGTGGCCGCCGCCTGGGTAGTCACCTCGGCGCAGGCAAGCCCGCTGATGGTGGCGATGATACAGGTTGCCGCCTCCCTGCCGCTGGTGATTCTTTCGATCGTCTCCGGGGTGGTCGCCGACAACTACGACCGTCGGCGGATCATGCTGGTGGGCCTGGGCTTCGAGATCAGCGGCGGGGTGTTCGTCACCGCTTGTGCGTTCCTCGGCTATCTCGACCCGATCCTTCTGATCATGTCGATCCTTTGGATCTCGCTGGGCGCGGCGATCACCATCCCGGCCTGGCAGGCGGCGGTCAACGAGCAGGTACCCAAGCGGATGGTCGGCAGCGCCGTGCTGCTCAACAGCGTCAACTACAACGTCGCCCGCGCGCTGGGGCCGGCGCTCGGGGGCTTGCTGCTCAGCCTGGTCGGTCCCGCCTGGGTGTTTTTGTTCAACTGCTTCTGCTACGTCACCCTGATCTGGGCGATCTGGCGCTGGCGGCGCGCGCTGCCCGAGCGGCGGCTGCCGCCCGAGCGGCTCTACGAGGGCGTGGTCGCGGCGCTGCACTTCACCCAGTACTCGAGCGTCACACGACTGGTGATGGCGCGCTCGTTCGCCTTCGGTCTCTCGGCCAGTTCGGTCTGGGCACTGCTGCCGCTGGTCGCCCACCAGAATCCGCGCGGCAGCGCCTCGCTCTATGGGTTGATGCTGGGCGCGCTGGGGCTCGGCGCGATCTTCGGCAGCACCCAGGTAGGCCGGGTGCGACAGCTGCTCGGCAGCAGTCGCTTGATCAGTGCAGCAGCGGCGACGCTTGCGCTGATGCTGGTACTGATCGGCGTGTCCGACACGCTCTGGCTGCTATTCCCCGCCCTGGTAGTGATCGGCAGCTGTTGGATCGCGGCGCTTGCAACCTACAACACCTCGGTGCAGCTGCTGGTGCCGGACTGGGTCAAGGCTCGGGCGCTGGCGCTCTACCAGACCGCGCTCTACAGCGGGCTGGCGCTGGGGTCGTTTCTCTGGGGGCACCTCGCCGAGACGATGGGAGTGCATGGCGCACTGCTCGCCGCTGGCATCCTGCTGCTGCTCTCGGCGGCGATCTTCCTGCCCTCGCGCCTGCCCGAGCTCGATTCACGGGGAACCGCGCAGGTGCCCCTGCCGAGAATGGCGGGACCCAGCTTCACCTTCGACCCTCAGCGGGGGTCGGTGCAGGTATCGATCGAATATCGCATCCCCGCGGAGCGCACGCGGGATTTCGTGCGCGCCGCCCGGGCGCTGCGCAAGCTCAGGATGCGCAACGGCGCGGAGCGCTGGTCGCTCTATCGCGACGTCGAGGAGCATGAGCTGTGGCAGGAGGTGTTTCTGGTGCGCAACTGGCTGCAGCACTTGAGGATGCTCGATCGCATGACGATCAGCGACAAGGTGGTCATCGATGCGGTGATGACCCTGCATGCGGGAGAGGCGCCGCCGAGAGTTCGCCACGGCGTGAGCTACCGCTCCGCGCCTCGATCAAGCGCGGGAGAAGCACAAGTGGCGTAGGCAGAGGAGCGTCCCGCGGTGGAGGAGAAGCGCGCGTAGCGCCGCCGGACGTCGATTGGGCGAGGCGGCGATGCGCCGCCCCGCGAGCGACAATGGCTTCGGTCTGAGGCGATGATCAGATGAATTCGTCGTCGTTGAAGTCGTCGAAGCCACCGCCATCATCGTAGCCTGCGTCCTGCATGCCGTCGTCGTAGCCCTGATCGGCACCCTGGTCAAAGCTTGCATCCTGCGCCGCGGTATCGAGGTTGCTGGCGCCTTCGTTGACGATCTCTTCGCCGCTGTGGCCGCTGAACATGTTCATCAGCATGTTGCCCAGCACCACACCGCCGGCCACCCCGGCCGCGGTCTGTAGCGCGCCGGAGAGGAAGCTCCTGCCGCCACCCTGGGGCTGTGGCTGGGCGTTGTTGGCGCCCCAGCCCGGCTGCGGCTGTGCGCTGCCGCGCTGCGCCCTTGGGCTCGGCGCAGCCTGCGCTGCGTTGCGCTGGGGGGCTGCGCCGCCGAACAGGCCAGCGAGAAAGCCACCGCTGGAACGTTCGCTCTTGGCTTGTTCGAGCGATTTCTCCAGCGTCTCGACGCGCTCGTTGAGGCGCTCGAGCGCGGACTCCTGGATGATGATCGTCTGCGCCATGTAGTAGGGCGCCGCCGGCTGGGCGTCGAGGCGCTCCTTGATCAGCCGCGCGGCTTCGGCGTCACGTTCGCCGGTCTGCTGTTCGGCCTGCTTGATGCGGTCGAAGAGACCGTTGATCAGGCGTTGCTCGTCCGCTGAAGACATGGGTCGCTACCTCGAAATGTGCTGGACTCGAAATGCATTGAGTAGTGCCGGGTCGCCGACGACTCGGCCGTCTTCATACCCTCGCCGCGCGTCGGTCGAACGCGCGGCGCGGCAGTGTATGTCGACACCATGCTTGGATCGCGCACTGCCCCTTGGGGTTCCCTAAGCGCTCGCCGCGCTTCGTTCGGCGATGATTTTCTCCACCATCGATGGCAGCTGCGCCATCGCTCGAATCTCATGGGCTTCCTCGGGGGTGCGCTCGCGCTCGCTGAAGCGATTGAGATGGATCACCTGCATGCCTGCGTCGATGCCCGACTTGAGGCCTACGGCCGCGTCATCGATCACGATGCAGCGCTCCGGCGGGGTATCGAGCGCTTTTGCCGCGTAGAGATAGAGCCCAGGGTCCGGCTTCCAGATCCCGACCTCGTAGGCGGAATAGAGATGATCGCCGAACTGCGCTGCCAGACCGCTCAGCGACATGGAGAGCTTGATCTTGCGCAGCGGCCCGTTGGAGGCGACACAGCGCGGATGGGCGCTGAGCGCCTCGAGCGCCTCGGCGACGCCGTCGATGGGCTCGAGCTCCTGCTTCATCCGCTCCTCGAGGCTCGCGCGCATCTGCTGCTCCAGCTCCTTGCGCCGTTCCATGTCATCGACCTTGCGTCCGTGGCGCGTCTCCAGGTCGGCGAGGATGAACGGAAAGGCCACGCCGCGGTAGTCGAGCATGTAGTCCTGCGGCTCGAAGGGTAGCCCTAGGCTCGTGAAAGTCACCGCCAGCTCTCTGGCCAGCAGCGGCTCGCTGTCGACCAGGGTGCCGTCGCAATCGAAGATCAGGCTCCAGCGCTCGCTCATCGGAGGCTCCAGTTCGGTGTGGAGGGGAGAAAAGAATTCGCCCGAGGCTGAATGCGCTCGGGCGGCCTGGCACGGGCGCGGCCCGTATGGACGAGACGCAGCGCTCAGTTGGAGATCGTTACCATATCGCCCTTCAGCGCCACGCCCGCGACCACGTTGCCGGCATGGCACTCGTAGTTTTCGTTGTCGACGTTCTCGCGCTGGTTGTAGTAGCTGGCGATGTTGACCACGGCATTGGCGCCGACCGCCCGGGCGCGCTCCTGCAGGTTGATCAGCGCCGACAGCGCGACCCAGCGGCAGGCGCCCTCGTCGGACTTGAACACTGAATTGGTCTTGCGATCAATGTAGTAACCGCCGCGGCGGGTGATGATCTCGGGGTGTAGCTGGTTGCCGAAGTAGAGCCGGATCGACGGATCGAGCCTGGACTGCGCCTCGGGCAGCGCGAGGACGTCGCGAAAGGGCAGCATGTAGAAGGTATCGCGGGCCTGGGCCGCCTGGGCCACGAGGACGCCGAGCGTGATCAGCACTGCGGTCGACAAAGTCTTGAACAGCGACAACGACATGGTACGGTTCCTCCTCGAATTCGGGTGCGGCGCACGGATGCCATGACCACCTGGACGTCCCGTTACCGCCGGCAAAGACTACCCGTAGAGGCCATCGCGAGCAAAGCCCCGAAGATGAAAATCCGTTTCACTGCGACCGTGGGTTCAGTGCGCGGCGGTGGGGGTATCGAAGAGGAAACCGTCGAATTCGGGGTCGTCGGTGTCGGAGAGCGCGAACAGCACCTCCTTGACCCGCTCGATATGGTTCCACATCGCGTCCCTGGCTCCCTCTTCATCTCGCTTGCGCAGCATGGCGAGGATCCGCTGGTGATGCTCGAGCCACTCCCCACGATAGGAAAAGTCCAGGATCCTGCCGTGCAGCCTGCGCCACATCGTACTCCTGCGCTGTTCCCAGAGTCGCTGAGCGATCTCGACCAGCATGGCGTTCTGGCTCGCCCGGGCGATGCCGAGGTGGAAGGCCTGGTCGGTGGAGTCGGCGGCCTCGAAATCGCGCTGCCCGGCTTCCTCGCGCGCCAGCAGCTCGCGTTCGCGCTCCAGCAGTGATGAGAGCGCGAGCAGCTCCGCCTTGCTGACCCGCTGCGCGGCGTGGGCGGCGATGGCGCTTTCGACCACCTGGCGCGCGTCGAGCAGCTCGAACGGACCGATCTCCTCGTCCCCGTCCGCCGGTGAGCGCGCCGGACGCTCGAGCAGATAGGTGCCCGAGCCCTTGCGTACCTCCACCCAACCTTCGATCTCGAGCATGATGAAGGCCTCGCGCACCACCGTGCGGCTGACCTCGAAACGCTGCGCGTAGTCGCGCTCGGTCGGCAGTCGGGTGCCGACCGCGAGGGTCTGGTCGGTGAGCTCTTGCTTCAAGCGCGCGGCGATGTGCTGATACTGGCGCTGCGCCATCCTCTGTACTCCTTTTGGCATGCCAACATCTTCATCCTACCTGAGCGGTCACTCGCAGGCATCCGTCTTGGCGCCAAGTCGCATCGATGCGTTCGTGCATCAAAGTGGTATGCCATTTAACCAAGGTATATCAAGACATAGGTCTTAATTGGTATGCCAATAAAAAGAGCAACCGATTAGCATCGCGCCATGGTCATGCGAGATAGCCACCATCGAGGCAGAGGGATGCTATGAAGATCACGCGGGCGAGGCTGATTGTCTGCTCTCCAGGGCGAAACCTGGTGACGCTGAAAATCGAGACCGACGAGGGGCTCTATGGCATTGGCGATGCCACGCTGAACGGGCGCGAACTGGCGGTGGTGGCCTATCTCGAAGAGCACCTGCTGCCGACGCTGATCGGCCGCGATCCGGCGGCGATCGAGGATATCTGGCATTACGCCTATCGTGGGGCCTACTGGCGTCGCGGCCCGGTGACGATGAGCGCGATCGGGGCGGTGGACATTGCGCTTTGGGATATCAAGGCCAAGGTCGCAGGCCTCCCGCTGCACCAGTTGCTGGGGGGCCCCAGTCGCCAACGGGTGATGGTCTATGGCCATGCCACCGGGCGCGACATCGAAAGCTGCCTCGACGAGGTGCAAAGGCATGTCGAGCTCGGCTACAGGGCTGTCCGGGTGCAGTGCGGCATCCCCGGCATGGCGACTACCTATGGTGTGGCCAAGAAGACTGGCGAGCGCTACGAGCCGGCCGACGCCGAGCTGCCCGCCGAGCACGTCTGGGATACCGCCCGATATCTCGACCACGCACCCAAGCTCTTCGCCGCCGCGCGCCAGCGCTTCGGCAACGAACTCCACCTGCTCCACGACGTCCACCATCGATTGACCCCGATCGAGGCCGCCCGGCTCGGCAAGGAGGTGGAGGAGTTCCATCCCTTTTGGCTGGAGGATTGCGTACCGGCGGAGGAGCAGGATGCCTTTGCGCTGATTCGACAGCACACCACCGCGCCGCTTGCCGTCGGCGAAGTGTTCAACTCGATCCACGACTGCAAGGCGCTGATCGAGAACCACTGGATCGACTACATCCGCGCCACCCTGACCCACGCCGGCGGGATCACCCATGTACGGCGGATCGCCGACTTCGCCGCCCTCCATCACGTCCGCACCGGCTTCCATGGCGCCACCGACCTGTCGCCGGTGTGCATGGGCGCGGCGATCCACTTCGATACCTGGGTACCCAACTTCGGCATCCAGGAATACATGCCTCACGAAGCCGTGGTCGACGAGGTGTTCCCCCACGACTACCGCTTCGAGGATGGCCACTTCATCGCCGGCCAGACCCCTGGGCACGGCGTCGACATCGATGAGGAACTGGCCGCGCGTTTTCCCTATCGACGCGCCAGCCTGCCGGTCAACCGGCTGCTCGACGGCACGCTCTGGCATTGGTGAGCGTCTCTTGCGCACTCGACGAGAGGTGAGGAAATCACTCGATGACAGCGATTCAACCCCCAAGGCGATGGCACCGCTGCCGCGCCGCCGGACTGATTGGGTTCGGCCTGTGCGTCGCGTTCTCGCTATGCGCCGTACAGCCGGCGCAGGCGGCCGAGTACGTGCTCAAGTTCGGCCATCTGGCCAACCAGCAGAACGTTTGGCACAGGGCGGCGCTGCGTTTCAAGGAGCGGGTCGAAGCCGATTCGGGCGGCCGCATCGAGGTGCGGGTCTATCCGAGCGACCAGCTGGGCGGCGAGCTCGACATGATCAACAGCATCCAGCTGGGCATCGCCGACATGACCATCACCGGTGAGAGCCTGCAGAACTGGGCGCCGAAGGCCGCGCTGATGGCCGCGCCCTACGCGTTTCGCGACAGGGAGCAGCTGCGTCGGGCGGTGGAGGGGGAGGTGGGCGAGGAGATCGGTGCGCAGATCAACCAGCGCACCGGGCTGATCCCGCTGACCTGGCTCGAACGCGGCCCGCGGGAGCTGACCGCCAACCGCCCCATATCCCATCCCGACGACCTGCGCGGAATCCGCTTGCGCGTACCCAACGTGCCGCTGTTCGTGGCTACCTGGCAAGCGCTCGGCGCGCGGCCGACGCCGATGGCGTTCAGCGAGGTGTTCACCTCGCTGCAGCAGAGCACCATCGAAGGGCAGGAGAACCCGCTCGACTTGATCGAAAGCGGCAGCCTGTTCGAAGTGCAGAGCCATGTCAGCCTGACCCATCACGTGCGTGGCTGGATCTACGTGGTGATCGGCCAGCGCCAGCTCGAGCGCATGCCGCAGGAGCTCCAGCGAGTAGTGCGCGAGGCGGCCGACGAGATGCAGCGCTACCACGCCGAGCTGTTCGAGCAGGACCAGCAGCGCTTGGACCAGACGCTGCGCGAGCGGGGCATGGTGTTCGTCGAGGTCGACCAGGAAGCATTCGCCGAGCAGGCGCGGGAGGCGGTGCTCGGTGCGCTCAACGAGGAGCAGCGGGCGCTGTTCGAAAAGATCCAGGCGCTCTGAGCCCGGATCACCCGGTATCTCCCCCGTACGGAGTATTCCAGCATGAGTGATTCCGGATTGGATGCGATCGACGAGCGCGGCGCGCTCGGCTCGGTACCCGGGCTTCCCGGCCTCGCGGGTAGAGCGATAGCGCAGCTCGACCGGTTGCTGATGGCGGTCGCCATCTGCGCGCTGGTCGGACTGGCCGCGACGGTGACTCTGCAGATCGTGGTGCGGCTGCTGCTGCCATTCACCTTTTCATGGACGGAGGAGCTCTCGCGCTACCTGTTCATCTACATGGTGGCGATGTCGGCAGGCGTGGTGGTGCATCGCCGGCGCAACCTCAGCGTCGAGCTCTTCCACGACTGGTTCGGCCCGCGCGGGCAGGCGTTGTTTCTGATCTTCTCCTCGGCGATGGCTGGCGCGTTCGCCCTGATCGTGCTCCCGCATGCCTGGCAGTACGCGAGCATCGGCCTCTGGCAGCATTCGCCGACGCTGGGGTTCCCGATGATCTACATGTTCTGCTCTTCGGTGGCGCTGTTCGGTCTGGTCGCGCTCTATGGCCTGATCGGTGTCGCCGAAGGCGTCAATGCACTGGCGCGCGGTGCGCCCGCAAGCACTGGGAGGTCGGTGCCATGATGGTCGTACTGCTGTTCGTGATTTTCCTCGGCCTGATGCTATTGGGCATCCCGATCGCCTTCTGCCTGGGTATCGCGTCGCTGGTCTATCTGCTGGTCGAGGGCATTCCCCTGGCGGTCATACCGCTGCGGATGTATTCGGGCATCGACTCGTTCGTGCTGCTGTGCATTCCCGGCTTCGTGCTCGCCGGCAACCTGATGAACGTCGGCAACATCACCGAGAACATCATCCGTTTCTCGAACGCGCTGCTGGGTCACGTGCGCGGCGGGCTGGGGCTCGCCAACGTCGGCGGCTCGATGATTTTCGGCGGGATCTCCGGCACCGCGGTGGGCGACGCGGCGAGCTTCGGCTCGGTGATGATTCCGGGCATGGCCAAGGCGGGCTACGACAAGCCGTTCGCCGCCGCGGTCACCGCGGCTTCCTCTACCATCGCGCCGATGCTGCCGCCGAGTGTGCCGATGATCATCGTCGGCTCGCTGAGCGGGATCTCGGTCGGCAGCATGTTCTTGGCCGGTGTGGTGCCAGGCGTCATGCTCTGCATTGCGATGATGATCACCGTCTATTTGATCGCCCTGAAGCGCGGCTATCCGCGCGAGCCCCGGGCGTCACTGCGCCGGGTACTGAAGGAGGGTCGCAGTGCATTCTGGGCGCTGCTGATGACGGTGATCATCCTCTACGGCATCATCGGCGGGTTCTTCACCCCGACCGAGGCGTCCATCGTCGCCAGCCTCTACGCGCTGGTGGTCGGCTGCCTGGTCTACAAAGGGATCACCTGGCACAACCTGCGCATGGTGCTGAGCGAGACGGTGCTCACCTCCGCCTCGCTGATGCTGCTGGTCGGTTTCGCCAACCTGTTCGGCTGGATCCTCACCAGCGAGCAGATTCCGCAGATGATCGCCGACCTGATCCTCGGCATCAGCGACAATCCGCTGGTGGTGATTTTGATCATCAACCTGCTGCTATTGCTGATCGGCGCGTTCATGGAAACGATCGCCGCCCTGCTGATCCTCTTCCCCGCGCTGCTGGGGGTCGCCACTGGCGTCGGCATGGACCCGATCCACTTCGCGATCGTGATGGTGCTCAACCTGATGATCGGTCTCACCACCCCTCCGGTCGGCGTTTGCTTGTTCGTGGTCGCGGGTATTGGCAAGCTGTCGATGGTCACCGTGGTCAAGGCGATCGCTCCGTTCATACTCTGCAACCTGGTGGTGCTGCTGCTGGTGTCCTACGTGCCCGCCCTGTCGCTGTGGTTGCCTTCCTTGTTCGCAGGAGGTTGAGTGATGCCACGCTTTACACGCAGTTCACTGATCGATTTCGCCCATGCGGTGCTCGCCGCCGCCGGGCTTCCCGACGTCCAGGCCCGCCAGGCCGCGGAAGTCCTGGTGGCGGCCGATGCGCGGGGTCTTGCCTCCCACGGCCTCGCGCGGCTGCCGCGCTATCTCGCGGGACTCGAGGATGGCGCGATCGACCCGGCCGCGGTGCTGGAGGTGGTGCACGATACGCCGCTTTCGTGTGCGATCGATGCCCACGGCGCGATGGGCACCCACGCGGCCCAGGCCGGCATGAGCGCCGCGCTCGACAAGGCCCGCGCCCACGGCATCGGCATGGCCACGGTGCGCGACTCCAACCACTTCGGTATCGCCTGCTGGTATGCGATGCAGGCGCTCGAGCACGACATGATCGGCCTGGTGATGACCAACACCGCAGCGCTGGGTGTGCCGACCTTCGGTCGTGAGGCGATGTTCGGCACCAATCCGCTCGCCTTCGCCGCCCCGGCCGGCGATGAGCGCGCCTTCGTGCTCGATATGGCGACTACCGCGGTGCCGCGCGGCAAGATCGAGGTGCGCGCGCGACAGGGCCAGCCGCTCGAGGCGGGCTGGGCGGTCGATGCCCGCGGTGCGACGGCCGTCGATGGTCCGGCGCTGCTCGACGAGATGAGACGCCACGCAGGGGGTGGGCTGTTGCCACTCGGCGGGCTCGGCACCAGCCATGGCGGGCACAAAGGCTACGGCCTGGCGGTGATGGTCGATATCCTGAGCGGTGTGCTCTCGGCCCACGGTTTCGGCGCGCAGCTGCGTGACAGCGGGGCCAGCGCCGGGCGCATGGGACATTTCTTCGCCGCTTTCAGAATCGACCTGTTCCGTCCCCCCGAGCAGTTTCGCGCGGACATGGACCGGATGCTCGCGGCGCTGCGCGAGTCGCCTCCCGCCGAGGGCGAGGAGCGGGTCTACTACTCAGGGCTGGTGGAGAGCGAACGCGAGGAGCGTGCACAGATCGAGGGTGTCCCGCTGGAGGCGGGGGTGGTGGCGACCCTGGAGGGGCTGGCGGCGCGGTTCGGCGTGACCCTCCCCAGTGCGAGGGAAGGCGGGCCGCGGTCATGACCCCGAGGCTGATCGAGCATCAACCGGCAAGCGTTTTACCGAGCGCGGTGGGTATCGTCCATCTTGGGCTCGGCGCCTTCCACCGCGCGCACCAGACGGTCTATCTGCAGCGCTGGCTGAATGCGGGCGGTGATCCGCGCTGGGGTATCGAGGCTGCCAACCTGCGTGCCAATCGCGGGCTGGTCGCACGCCTGCGCGCGGCGGGCCACCGCTACCAGGTCGTCGAGTATGCCGACGACCAGCAGGTGACGGTGCGCGAGATCGCCTCGATCGCCCAGGTGCGCTACACCGGGCCTGAAGGGGAGGAGCTCGAGGCGCTGCTCGAAACGCTGGTGGCGCCCGCCACTCGCATCGTCACCCTCACGGTGACCGAGAAAGGCTACTGCCTGCAACCGAGCGACGGCGCGCTCGATGAGCGCGATCCGTTGATCCGTCACGACCTCGAGCATCCCGACCGCCCGCGCAGCGCGCCGGGGCTCCTGGTCGCCGCCCTGGCCGAGCGACGGGCGCGGGGAACCGCCCCGTTCACCGTGCTCAGCTGTGACAACCTCGCCGCCAATGGAGAACGCGTGCGCAGCGCGGTGACCCGGCTCGCCGCGCTTCGCGACCCTGCACTCGCCGGGTGGATCGAGGCCCAGGTCGCTTTTCCTTCGAGCATGGTCGATCGCATCGTGCCGCGCGTCGATGAGACCACCCGTTCGCGGCTCGGCGAGCTGGGCGTCTCCGATCCCGATGCCCTGGCCTGCGAATCGTTCAGCCAGTGGGTGATCGAGGATCGCTTTCCGCTCGGCCGTCCGGACTGGGAGCGGGTCGGGGTGACCATGGTGGCCTCGGTGGCACCGTTCGAGGAGATGAAACTGCGGATGCTCAACGGCAGCCACTCCTTGCTCGCCTATCTCGGCCTTGCGTTGGGCCATCGCACGGTCGATCAGGCGGTGCTCGATCCGCGCCTGCGCCGGGTGCTCGAGCGCTACCTGGAGGAGGAAGCGGCGCCCAGCCTCGACGCGCCGGGAACGCCAGGGGCGCAGGAGCTTGCCGCCTACGCCGAGTCGCTGCTCGAGCGCTTCGCCAATCCGAGCCTCGGCCACCGGCTCGACCAGATCGCGATGGATGGCTCGCAGAAGCTGCCCCAGCGCTGGCTGAGCGGCCTGGAGGCCAATCTCGCAGCGGGGCGCGACATCGCGGTCACTGCGCTTGGACTGGCGGGGTGGCTTGCATTCATCGTCGCCGCCAGCGGCACGGGTGAACTCGACGACCCGCTCGCCGAGCTGCTGTTCGCGGTCGCCGCGCGGCCATCCGGCCAGCGGGTCGAGGCTTTGCTTTGCGAGCGCGCGATTTTCCACCCGGGTGTGGCGGGCGATCACCGCGTCACTCGCGCTGTGGCCGAAGCCTACCGGGCGATCGATGAGCGCGGTGTCGAAGCGGCGCTCGAGGATGCGATGGAGAACCGATGATGGAACATACCTGGCGCTGGTTTGGCCCCCATGACCCGATCACCCTCGCGGAGCTGCGCCAGACCGGCGCCACCGGCGTGGTCACTGCGCTGCACGAGATTCCCAATGGCGAGGCGTGGCCGCGCGAGGCGATTCGCGCGCGTCGCGAGATGATCGAGGCAGCGGGGCTTCGCTGGTCGGTGGTCGAGAGCGTGCCGGTGCACGAGGCGATCAAGCAGGGGCGGCCAGAACGCGATGAGTTGATCGAGGCCTATCGGCGCACGCTTCGCCACCTCGCCGCCGAGGGGATCGATACGGTCTGCTACAACTTCATGCCGGTGCTCGACTGGACCCGCACCGAACTTGCCTGGCCGCTGCCCGAAGGCGGCGACGCGTTGCGTTTCGACCAGCGCGACTTCGCCGTCTTCGAGCTCTGCATCCTTAAGCGACCGGGGGCGGAGGAGGAGTACACGAGCGCTGAGATCGAGCAGGCCCGGCGCCGTTACGCCGAACTCGACGAGCCATCGCGGGAGCGGCTGGTCGCGACCCTGATCAAGGGGCTCCCGGGGGCGGAAGAGGGCTATACGCTGGATCAACTGCGCGCGGCGCTGGCCGCCTACGACGACATCGACGCCGCGCGGCTGCGCGAGAATCTCGGCCACTTCATTTGCGAAGTGGCGCCGCTCGCCGAATCCTTGGGTATGCGGCTTGGCATCCACCCGGACGACCCGCCGCGGCCGCTGCTCGGCCTGCCCCGGGTGCTCTCCACCGCCGCCGATGTCGACTGGCTGTTCGAAGCGTGTCCGAGTCCGGCCAACGGGCTGACCTTCTGCACCGGTTCGTTCGGCGTGCGCGCCGACAACCGGCTCGTCGAGATGATCGAGCGCTTTGCCCCGCGCATCCACTTCGTCCACCTGCGTGCCACCCGGCGCGATGTGGACGAGCCGCGCAGCTTCATCGAAGCGCCGCACCTCGATGGCGACGTCGATATGGTCGAAGTGATCCGCGCGCTGGTCAAAGAGGAGCGCCGTCGCGAACGCGAGGGGGGCGCACGGCTGGCGCTGCGCCCCGACCACGGTCACCGGCTGCTCGACGATCTGGTTCGTACCACCGCGCCCGGCTATCCGTTGATCGGTCGGCTCAAGGGACTTGCCGAGCTGCGCGGGGTCGAGCGCGCGGTGCGGGCATTGGGCTGAGCGATCGCCCATCGCTGTCGGGGGCATGCACGGTGGCATCGAGCGGGGGCGGTAAGGCGTGGCTCGATGCGCTTGCGCGCATCCCGAGCCCGAGAATCGCCCCTTGACCTGGCTTAGCGCGCTTTCTGTCTTTAAACTTAAACCTTCTGTCGCCCGAGCGGATCGCTGCCGCAAGCGCACGATGGCAAATTCAGGGCGAGTTCTCCTTATCGCGATGAATCGGCGACATCGCCCCCCAGGGGGCGATGCTCGTCCGAGCGAGCCTGCGCGCGACCCCGACGAGTGAATGGACGGCACCCTTGATTGATTGGTTGAAACGGAACTGGTTCGGCAACCTGCGCCGGGACGTACTGGCGGGGCTGGTGGTGGCGCTGGCGCTCATTCCTGAGTCGCTGGCGTTCTCGGCAATTGCCGGGGTCGATCCCAAGGTGGCGCTCTACGCCTCGTTCACCATGGCGGTGACGATCTCGATCGCGGGTGGCCGCCCCGCGATGATCTCGGCCGCGACCGGGGCGATGGCGCTGCTGATGGTCGGGCTGGTGCGCGATCACGGCCTTCAGTATCTGTTCGCCGCGGGGATTCTGACCGGTGTGCTGCAATTCATCGCCGGGGTGTTGAGGATCGGTGACCTGATGCGCTTCGTCACTGCGCCGGTGGTAGGGGGATTTCTCAACGCGCTGGGGGTGATGGTCTTGCTCGCTCAGCTGCCTGAGTTCTATCGCGCCGGCTGGTCCGGCTTCTGGCCGGTGCTGGCGATCGTCGTCGCGGGGCTTTTGATCATCTACCTGTTTCCACGCCTGACCCGAGCCATTCCGTCGCCGATGGTGTGCATCGTGCTGCTGACCCTGGTGTCGGTGTGGTGGGGGCTGGAGCTGCACCGGGTTGGCGATATCGGCGCCCTGCCCGACGACCTGCCGAGCTTTTTGATCCCCGATGTTCCTTGGAACCTGGAGACGCTTTCGATCATCCTGCCCTATTCGGCGACCATGGCGCTGGTCGGGCTGATGGAGTCGCTGATGACCGCGGAGGTGGTCGATGAGATGACCAATACCGAGAGCGACAAGAACCGCGAGTGTCGCGGCCAGGGCATCGCCAATCTGGTCACCGGGCTGTTCGGTGGCATGGCGGGCTGCGGGATGATCGGCCAGACGGTGATCAACGTGAGATCGGGCGGCTATACCCGGCTCTCGACCATGACCGCCGGGTTGGGTTTGCTGGTGCTGGTGGTGTTCTTCGGTGACTGGGCGGCGCTGATCCCGATGGCGGCGCTGGTGGCGGTAATGATCATGGTCGCGCTGACCACGATCAACTGGGCTTCGGTACACGACATGCGCCGCCAGCCCCCCGGCGCCAGCCTGGTGATGTTGACCACCATGGGCATCGTGCTCGCCACCCACAACCTCGCGCTCGGTGTGATCGCCGGTGTGTCGCTGACGTTCTGCCTCAAGCGCTGCGGCGTGCGGGCGGTGAACGGGGAAAATCCCTGACCCGCACGGTGGATCGCCTCAGAACATCCGGCGCTCTAGGCCGAGCATCTCGATCACCTTGGTCGAGATCTCTTCTACCGAGTGGTTGGTGGTGTTCAGGTGCGGAATGCCATGGCGGCGGTAGAGCGCCTCGACCTCGGTGATCTCCAGCCGGCATTGGCGCAGCGAGGCGTAGAGGCTGCCGCTGCGGCGCTCCTCGCGGATCACCGCCAGGCGCTCGGGATCGATGGTCAGTCCGAACAGCTTGTCATGGTGGGGGCGAAGGCCGGGTGGCAGGGCCAGCACGTCCATGTCGTCGGCGATGAAGGGGTAGTTCACCGCGCGGATGCCGAACTGCATCGCCAGATATAGGCTGGTCGGGGTCTTGCCGCAGCGTGATACCCCGAGCAGGATCGCCTCAGCCTGGTCGAGCTGGCGCAGCGACATGCCGTCGTCGTGGGCAAGGGTGTAGTCGATCGCGGCTATCCGCGCGTCGTAGCGCTCGAAATTGTGCTTGGTCAGGCCGTGGGTGCGCCTGAGGGTCGACTGCGGAGGCACGCCGAGCTCTTCCTGCAGCGGCGAGACCAGGGCGGCGAGGATATCCTGGCAGAAGCCTTGGCTCGCGACGATCTGCTCACGTACCTCCGCGGCGACGATCGAGTAGAACACCAGCGGCCGGCGTCCGCTGCGAGCGTAGATCTCATCGATCCGGGTGCGGATCTCCCGCGCTCGCTCGACCGTTTCGACGAAAGGCAGGATGTGCTGGGTCAGGCTGACCGGGTACTGCGACAGTACCGCATGGCCGATCGCCTCGGCGGTGATCGCAGTGCCGTCGGAGACGTAGAACACCACGCGAGTGACTTGATTTTCCATGACTGTTTCCCATTCGTTCCCTGCGCCTTGCGTCGTACGAGCGTGCCCGACGGCGCGCGGGCGATATGCCACGGGCAACGGTTAAAGTGACTGATTCGAATATAGTTGTCCAATCATCCGCGTGATGTGAATGGCGAAAAGGAATATTCTGGCTGAAAATTAAAATATGTTTTCTTGAGGATGGGCTGTGATAATCTCGGCTCGGCTTTAATCATGCGTAATTGACTTACAAGAAAGTTGGAAAACTCTGTATCTTTTTGATTTTAAAGAGAGGTGTAGGATCATGTCCAACGTCGTGGGCGAGGTCGAAAATGTTCTCTGGTATCACCAGATTGGCATGGATGATGTCGAGTCGGTGGGCGGAAAGAATGCCTCTTTGGGTGAGATGATTACTAATCTTACGGACTTGGGAGTTACCGTTCCGGACGGATTCGCCACTACAGCGCATGCTTTTAATGAATTCCTGGATCAAAGTGGCGTAAATAAACGTATATATGAGCGTCTCGATGCAATCGACATCGACGATACCCAGGCGCTGGCCGCTGCGGGCCGGGAGATTCGTCGCTGGGTGCTCGAGACGCCGTTCCAGCCCGGGCTCGATCGGGCCATCCGCGAAGCCTTCGAGCAGCTCTCGGACGGCGACGCCGAAGTCTCCTTCGCGGTGCGTTCGTCCGCTACCGCCGAGGACATGCCGGACGCCTCCTTCGCCGGCCAGCAGGAGACCTTCCTCAACGTACAGGGGATCGATGCGATCATGGAGGCGGTCAAGCACGTCTTCGCATCGCTTTTCAACGACCGCGCGATCTCCTACCGCGTCCACCAGGGCTACGACCATCGCGGCGTCGCGCTATCCGCCGGGGTCCAGCGCATGGTGCGTTCGGATCTCGCCTGCTCCGGGGTGATGTTCACCCTCGATACCGAGTCGGGCTTCGACCAGGTAGTGTTCATCACTTCGGCCTACGGGCTCGGCGAGATGGTGGTGCAGGGGGCGGTCAATCCGGACGAGTTCTACGTCCACAAGCCGACCCTCGAGGCCGGCCGCCCCGCGGTGGTACGCCGAACGCTGGGCTCAAAGCGCGAGCGGATGGTCTACGCCGACGACCGCGGCCACGGCAAGCAGGTGCGGATCGAAGAGGTGGCGCCCGACGAGGCGCGCCGCTACAGCCTCTGCGACGAGCAGGTGGAGACGCTTGCCCGGCAGGCGCTGACGATCGAGCGCCACTATGGTCGCCCGATGGATATCGAATGGGCCAAGGATGGCCACAGCGGCGAGCTTTTCATCGTCCAGGCCCGCCCGGAAACGGTGCGCTCGCGCAATCAAGTGATGGAGCGCTACCAGCTCGCCAAGCGCGGCGAGGTGCGTATCGAAGGACGCGCGATCGGGCAGAAGATCGGCGCCGGTCCGGTCAAGGTGATCGCCAGTATCGATCAGATGCATCGGGTGGAGCGCGGCGATGTGCTGGTCACCGACATGACCGACCCCGACTGGGAGCCGATCATGAAGCGCGCGTCTGCGATCGTCACCAATCGCGGCGGGCGCACCTGCCATGCCGCGATCATCGCCCGCGAGCTGGGCATCCCGGCGGTGGTGGGCTGTGGCAATGCCACCGAGCGGTTGTCCGATGGAGAAGAGGTGACGGTCTCCTGCGCGGAAGGGGACACCGGCTACGTCTACGCGGGCAAGCTCGCCTTCGAGGTGTCCGCCGCCAGCATCGACCAACTGCCGGCGCTACCGGTCAAGATCATGATGAACGTCGGCAATCCCGACCGCGCCTTCGACTTCGCCCAGCTGCCGAACGATGGCGTCGGCCTGGCGCGGCTCGAATTCATCATCAACCGGATGATTGGCGTGCACCCCAGGGCACTGCTCGAGTTCGAGCAGCAGAGCCCCGAGCTGCGCGCGCAGATCACCGAGCGGATGGCCGGCTACGACGACCCGGTCGAGTTCTACATCGCCCGCCTGACCGAGGGGATAGCCACCCTCGCTGCCGCATTCTGGCCGAAGCGGGTGATCGTGCGGATGTCGGACTTCAAGTCCAACGAGTACGCCAACCTGATCGGTGGCGAGCGCTACGAGCCCCGCGAGGAGAACCCGATGCTCGGCTTCCGCGGCGCCGGACGCTACGTCTCCAAGGAGTTCGGCGAGTGCTTCGCGCTCGAGTGCCGCGCGCTCAAGCGGGTGCGCGAGGTGATGGGTTTCGACAACGTCGAGATCATGATCCCATTCGTGCGTACCGTCGCCGAGGCGGCTGCGGTGGTCGAGAGCCTGGCCGTCCATGGGCTCAAGCGTGGCGAGGGCGGGCTCAAGCTGATCATGATGTGCGAGCTGCCCTCCAACGCCCTGCTCGCCGAGCGCTTCCTCGAGCACTTCGACGGATTCTCGATCGGCTCCAACGACATGACCCAGCTGACCCTTGGGCTCGACCGCGACTCGGGCGTGGTGTCGGCGCAGTTCGACGAGCGCGACGATGCGGTGAAGGCGCTGCTGGCGATGGCGATCGACGCCGCCAAGGCACAGGGCAAGTACGTCGGGATCTGCGGCCAAGGGCCTTCGGATCACGAGGATTTCGCCGCCTGGCTGATGGAGAAGGGGATCGACAGCCTGTCGTTGAACCCCGACACCGTGGTCAAGACCTGGCTGTCACTGGCGCAGTCCCGCGGCTAGCGCGGAGTGTACCCACCGTTCGGCGCCGTCGGCCGCCGCTCAGTCGCCGAGCGGCTGGCGCTCGGGGCCGCCGCGATGGGCGTCGAGCGCCAGTTTCAGCCGACGCAGCTTGTCCCGCGAGCGGCTGCGATGGCGCAGCGCCAGCCCCATCGCCAGCACATCGATGGCCGCGAGCATGGCATAGCGCGATGACGAGGGGTGGTAGACGAAATCGCTCTCACGGGTAGCGATCGGCAGCAGGATGTCGAGGTGATCGACGAGCGGCGAGCCGGTCGCGGTGAGACCTATGGTATTCGCGCCGTTGCGCCTGGCGAGGCGCACCGCGTCATTGATCTCGGGGGTGTGTCCGGTGCTGGACAGCGCCACCACTACATCGCCGCCGTCCAAGGTCGCCGCCGCCATGCGCGGCAGCAGCGCCTGATGGTAGGCGCTCACCGCATAGCCGAAGCGCATCAAGCGGAACTGCAGCTCCTGGGCCAGCGCGGTCGAACCGCCTCCAGCACCGAAGATCAGGATCTGGCGCGCTCCATCGAGCAGGTCCAACGCACCTTCCAGGTCCGCCGCCTCGATCAGCTGGCGATTCAAATCCAAGGTCTGCTTGGCCACCTCGTAGACCGCCCCGATGCTGTCCTCTTCATACACCTCCTCGATGAACCGCCTCCCCACCACCAGCGACTGAGCGAGCTCCAGCTTCAACTCACGCACATTGGTACAGCCCGCCGCCTTGCTGAAACGCGTCACGCTCGCCTCGCTGACCCCCGCGCGCTCAGCGATGCGGGTGATGTTGCTCGAGATGACGAAATCGATGTCTTCGAAGATCAGCGTCGCCACTCGCTTCTCCGCCTCGCGCAGCGAAGCGAAGCGATCAGTGATGCGGGTGATCAGGTCAAGATCCTGTTGCAAGGAGTGCTCCTGGGCAGGCGGCATGGGAAGTCGTGAGCGCTGGTATTTTCCATCATCGGAAAGTAATTGCTGAAATATTTTTGCCCCGGCGCCTGTGCCCGCTGTTTGAATGACCACAACATTCAGACTAGATCACCCCCGCCCCTCCAGCCGGGCTCGCGCTGAGCGCCGGCGCTGGATCTAGCGCCGGCGCGGACTCAATCACGAGCAGCCGTTGCGGTTGCTCCGGTTGGGACGACCGGGATGGTGATGAACGGCTCAAGCCCGGGATCGAAGGCCACGACTACTTCAATGAAAATAGTTAGTTACATTTAGAGTGTTCCCCACAGGCGTGGGGATGAACCGGCTTGCCGAATGCCTCTCGTACGACTCTGACCCGTGTTCCCCGCGCCAGCGGGGATGAACCGCTGCCGAACTGATCGAGCTGCTATACGGCCCCCTGATTCCCGCATCAGCGGGCCTGGACCGTCGACCTTTTTCTTTGCTTCGAGCGTGCGGCTCTGGTCCCCACGGGCATGAAGATGAACCGTACTTTCCGATGATCAACCAGTACGACCAACCGTGTTCCCCATGGAGGTGGGGATGAACTAATAATGCTCCGGGTCGCTTCCTTGCATCGCGGATGCTCTCCGCCATAGCGGGAATGAATCTAAAGCATTTCCGTACTTGGCCGATATTCCTTCTTTCTCAATTAGATCGCTCTTCTCACTATCGCATCGAGCGATACCTGGGATGCGATGAGGGAGATGGGGTCAGGAACGGGAAATGTCCATCATCAAGGTTGAAAACAAGTATGGCCAGAGGTTGAATTGCATCGAGGACGATGAAATCACTCTGTCGATACAGAAAAAAGGTGCGCATGATGTCAGGACATTGGATTTCGTTCTCGATGTCTTGGCGAACATCGATTGCCCGGTGGTGCTGGATATTGGCGCTAACATTGGCAACCACACGCTCGCGTTTTCCATCGGGGCCGAGAAGGTCTATGCCTTCGAGGCGGCGCCTTCCATCTATAAGCTGCTGGAGAAAAATGTCGCGGACAACGGCATGACCAATGTCTTCATCTCCAACGTTGCTTTGTCCGATAGCGCTAGAGAGGCGAAGATATTCGTGCAGATGGATGGCAACCTGGGAGGGAGCCGTCTGTGCAAGGAAGAATCCAACAATTATGCCGAAGAGCGGACCTTCTTGGTACGCGGTGATGATTTCGTGCATACGCATGGGATCGAGAACATCGATTTGATGAAAATCGATGTCGAGGGGCATGAGAAACAGGTGCTGGAGGGGTTGAAGGAGTCGATAGAAGCGAATCGCCCGATCATCATCATGGAGTATTTGAATCCCCAGGATGATCTCTTGGACGGCTTGAAGCTGGAGCGATATAAGCTGTTCGCGATTTTGGATAATTATGAAAAAAGCAAATGGAAGGGCGTGATAGGGAGAGTGAAAAGGTGGAGATATAAAAACGAGCACGAACGAAGGCTCGAGCTGTTTCCCTTCAACGCTCTCACCGCGGCGCGGGCCGATGATGTCCTGCTGGTCCCCGAGGAGAAGTTGAATGTCATCCCGGCCAAGTACTTCACCCCGCATCACGCGATCAGGTAGAGGCCACGGCGTTGACGGGTCAGATCTCCCTGGCCCGCTTGGAGCGTGAAACGCGCAGGGCGAGGAAGACGATGACCAGGGCGCAGAGCAGGCAGAACAGCTGTACGGCGTGCTCGAGGCCGAGGTAGTCGGCGAGCAGTCCGATCGCGACTACCGGGGCGACACCGCCGAGATAGGCGATGGTGAAGTAGCTGGCCATGGTGGTGGTGCGGTGGTGCTCTTCGGCGCAGTGGGAGGCGATCAGGTTGGTCTCCATCAGGCTCAAGCCTTGGCCGATCCCGGCGAGCAGCATGCTGGCGAAGAACGCGCTGGGGGAGTGGTAGAAAAGGCAGGCGACCAGCGCGGCCATCGAGGCGAGCAGGGCGGCGAGCCCGATCAGCAGGCCGTGGGTGGCGCGCAGCCGGCGCATGCCGAATTGGGCGCACACCGAGGCCAGGGCGAGCAGGCTGAAGGCGATGCCGACTACGCTCGGACCGCTGCCTAGGCCGAGCTGGTGGATCAGCGAGGGAAGCAGCGATGCCATCAGGCCGACGATCGCGAACATCATGAAGATGCATGACGACATCAGCAGGAACAGTCGTCTCGGGCCCGGTTCATGCGGCAGGGTGAGCTTGGGGCGCAGCTTGAACGCAGCGCGCTGCGTGTTGACGGTGCGATCGTCCAGCACGCGTCGGGCGTAGAGCAAAAGCGCGAGGTCGGCCAGGGCGATCATTCCCATCGCCAGGTAGGGCAGGCGCAGGGGTTGGGGCATCAGTTCGGCGATGCTGCCGCCGATCAATGGGCCGAGGCCGAAACCGCTCGCCATCGCGGTGGAGGTGGCGACCGCGGCGACGCGGCGATCGCCACGCGGATGGGCGGCGAGCATCGTCGCGCCGGCGATGGTGGTCAGCAGCCCGTTGGCGAAGCCGACGATCATCCGCGCGAACACCATGGGCAGTACGCTCGAGACCAGCGCGGAGATCCCGAGTCCGAGCAGCAGCAGGCAGAGTGCGGCGAGCAGCACCCGGAAGCGGCCGATCGAATCGGCCAGGCGCCCGCAGAACAGCAGCGCGCCGAGTACCCCGAACATGTAGCCGGCATAGATGTAGCTCAGCGCGCTGGGCGGGAGCGACCACGCCAATTGATAGAGCGGGTAGAGCGGGGTCGGCATCGAACTGCTGGCGAAGCCCAGGGCGAGGGCGAGGATTACGGCGAAGAAAGCGCTCCAGCGCATGGCGCGGGAAGGCGGAGAGGCTGGCATCGAGGTTCCTTGAACGCGACGCGGCCGAGCGCCGCTCGGCCGAAAACGGCATCCAGTGTAGCACCGCGACGGCGCTTGGCCCGCTCGCTCCAGGCTGGATCGAGCGGCAAGCCTGCGCTCAGCCGACGAACAGCTCGACGAAGCGGTGTACCGGCATCGCCTCGAGCCGCGCGGGATCCCGGAAGAGGGCGAGGATCTCCTCCGAGCGCCCGCGCGGGAAGCGAGTGGCGAGGTTGGCGGCGAACTTGGCCTCGAGCAGCGGGGCGCCCTCGGCGCGGCGGCGGCGATGGCCGATGGGATACTCGACCACGATCTCTTCGGTCGAGCTGCCGTCGTCGAAGAACACCTGCACGGCGTTGGCGATCGAGCGCTTGTCGGCTTCGAGGTATTCACGCGAAAAGCGCGGCTCCTCGACGACTTCCATCTTCTCGCGCAGCTGGTCGATGATCGGCTGGGCGGCGAATTCGTCCTCGTAGTGCTCCGCGCGCAGGTCGCCGAAGGCGAGCGGTACCGCGACCATGTACTGCAGGCAGTGGTCGCGATCGGCGGCGTTGGCCAGCGCCCCGCGCTTGGAGATGATCCTGATCGCCGACTCGTGGGTGCGGATGCGGATCCTGCTGATCCGTTCGAGCCGCTCCTTCACTTCGGGATGCAGCCGCACCGCCGCCTCGCAGGCGGTCTGTGCATGGAACTCCGCAGGGAAGCTGATCTTGAACAGCACGTTCTCCATCACGTAGCTGGCGAACGGCTGCTCGAGCCGGAAGCGCCGCTCGGCTTCGGGCTTGAGCGAGAGATCGCGATTGAAGTGGCTGAACGAGACATCGAAAAAGCCCCACTGGGGGGCGCTTAGGACGCCGGGGATGCCCATCTCGCCGCGCATGGAAATGTCGGCCAAGCGCACCCCGCGGGCGCTGGCGTCTCCCGCCGCCCACGATTTGCGCGACCCGGCGTTGGGCGCGTGTCGATAGGTGCGCAGCGCCTGGCCGTCGGCGAACACCTGGGAGAGCGCGGCAAGCAGCTGCTCGCGGCTGGCGCCCATCATCTTTGCGCTGAGCGCGGTGGAGGCGAGCTTGACCAGCACTACATGGTCGAGGCCGACCCGGTTGAACGAGTTCTCCAGCGCCATCACCCCCTGGATCTCATGGGCCTTGACCATCGCCTCGAGCAGCTCTCTGACGGTGAAGGGCGCCTCTCCCTGCGCAACCCGGCGCTGGGACAGATGGTCGCTGACCGCGAGCAGTGCGCCGAGGTTGTCCGAGGGATGGCCCCACTCGGCGGCCAGCCAGCAGTCGTTGTAGTCGAGCCAGCGGATCAGGCAGCCGATGTTCCAGGCCGCCTGGACCGGGTCGAGTACGTGGCTGGTGCCGGGGACCCGGGCGCCCAACGGCACCACCGTGCCCGGCACGATCGGGCCGAGGTGCTTGACGCACTCGGGGAAGCGCAGCGCCAGCATGCCGCAGCCGAGGGTATCCATCAGGCACAGCCGCGCGGTGTCGAGGGCATCGCGGCTGTCGATCGGGGTATCGAGCACGTAGTCGGCGATCCGCTGGAGCACCTCGTCGTAGTCGGGGCGCTGGTTGAGGTCTGAATGGTCGCTCATCGATGGGAATCCTGGAGGGAGGGGAAAAGCTCAGCGCTGGGCCAGCGGCACGAACTCGCGCGGCTCGGAACCGACGTAGTCGGCGCTGGGACGAATGATGCGGTTGTCGGCGCGCTGCTCGAACACATGGGCGCTCCAGCCGGCGGTGCGGGCGATGACGAAGATCGGCGTGAACAGCCCGGTGGGGATGCCCAGCGAGTGGTAGGCGCTGGCGTGGTAGAAGTCGGCGTTGGGAAAGAGCCCCTTCTGCTCGTCCATCAGCGCGGCGATCGCACGCGACACCTCGAGCAGCCGGTGCGAGGCGGGGCTGGTGGCGAGCCGCGCGGCCCAGCGCTCGATCACTGCGCTGCGAGGGTCTCTGTCGCGATAGATCGCATGGCCGAAGCCCATCACCTTCTCTTTGCGCTCGAGCATCCGCGCGACTCCGATCCGCGCCGCCTCGACGCTGTCGAAGCGCTCGATCAGCGCCATCGCCTCTTCGTTGGCGCCGCCGTGCAGCGGCCCGCGCAGTGCGCCGACCGCGGCGGTCAGGCAGGAGTAGAGATCGGCCAGGGTCGAGGCGACCACTCGCGCAGTGAAGGTCGAGGCGTTGAATTCGTGCTCGGCGTAGAGCACCAGCGATGCGTCGAGCGCCCGGCGATGCATCTCGCTCGGCCGCGTGCTGTGGAGCAGGGTGAGGAAGTGCTCGGCGACGCCGTCCGCTGCGCTTTCGGTATCGATCCGTTCGCCCCCATGGGCATAGCGGTACCAGTAGCAGATGATCCCCGGCAGCGCGCCGAGCAAACGTTCGGCGGCCTCGCGCTGTGCGCTGAAGTCTGCTTCGGGGGCGAGGTTGCCGTAGAGCGAGACGCCGGTCCTCACCGCCTCCATCGGAGGCGTTTGCGCCGGAATCTGTTCGAGCCCGCGCTTGAGCGCCTCTGGCAGGCGGCGATGACGGCGCAGCCTGCTCTTCAATTCATCGAGCTGCTCGACGGTGGGCAGCTCGGCTTCGAACAGCAGCCAGACCACCTCCTCGAAGCTGGCCTGCTCGGCCAGCTCCTCGATCGCATAGCCTCGATAGGTCAGCCCGTGGCCTTCGCGGCCGACGGTGGAGAGCGCGGTACGCCCGGCGACCTGGCCGCGCAGGCCGGCACCGCCCAACGGCTTGGCATTGGTCACCGGGCACCTCCTTCGCGATCCTGGGCGAACAGCGCATCCAGACGCCGTTCGAAGGCGTGATAGCCGATCCGCTCGTAGAGCTCCTCGCGGCTCTGCATGGTCTCGACCGCCGCCGCCTGGGTGCCATCGCGGCGGATCGTCTCGAACACCCGCTCGGCGGCGCGGTTGGCGGCGCGGAAGGCGGAGAGCGGATAGAGCGCGAGGGCGACGCCGCAGCGCTCGAGCTCATCGAGCGTGAACAGCGGCGTGGCGCCGAATTCGGTCAGGTTGGCCAGCACCGGCACCGGTACTTGGCTTACGAAGCGCTGGTAGGTGGCGAGATCGGTCACCGCTTCGGGGAAGATCATATCGGCACCGGCCTCGACGCAGGCCTGGGCGCGTTCGATCGCGGGCTCGAGCCCCTCCACCGCGAGTGCATCCGTGCGCGCCATGATCACGAAGCCGTCGTCGAAGCGAGCATCCACTGCGGCCTTGATCCGATCGACCATCTCGGCGCGACTGACGATCGCCTTGCCAGGGCGGTGGCCGCAGCGCTTGGCGCCGACCTGGTCCTCGATGTGCAGCCCACCCGCGCCCGCGCGGATCAGCGAACGCACGGTGCGCGCGACGTTGAACGCCGAGGGGCCGAAGCCGGTGTCGACATCGACCAGTACCGGCAGTTCGCATACGTCGACGATCCGGCGCAGGTCGATCAGTACGTCCTCGAGCTGGGTGATGCCGAGATCCGGCATGCCCAGCGAACCGGCGGCGACACCGCCGCCGGAGAGATAGAGCGCACGGAACCCGGCGCGCTGGGCGAGCAGCGCATGGTTGGCGTTGGTCGCACCCACTACCTGCAGCGGGCGTTCGGCATTGACGGCGGCGCGAAGTTTCGCACCGGCGCTGTCACGGGTCATGAGCTTGCTCCTTCAGTGGATGGTTGCGTGCTCAGGCGGCGTTCGATGTGGTGCCGCGATGTGGCGATGTGGCGACGCATCAGGATCTCGGCGAGCTCGCCGTCCCGGGCGGCGAGCGCCTCCAGAATGCGGCGGTGTTCGATCATCGCCTGAGGGGCGCGACCGGCGTCCGCGGCCAGCTGTACCCGATAGATGCGCAGCCGCTGGTAGAGCCCATCGCCGAGCATCTGGGTCAGGGCGGCATTGCCGCTGGCCTGGACGATGCGATAGTGGAAGTCGAAATCCCCCTCCTGATGGCAGTAGCCCCGCCCTGCGGTGAAGTCGGTCGATTCGGCATGCTGGTCGAGCAGCCGCGAAAGGGAGGCGACCTCGCTCGCCGGCATCCGCGCCGCCGCGAGCCGACAGGCCAATCCCTCGAGCGATTCGCGGATCTGGAACAGCTCGATCAGCGAGCTCAGCTCGAGCGTGACCACCCGGGTACCGATGTGCGCCTCGCGCACCACCAGGCGATGTCCCTCCAGGCGGTGCAGCGCGGCACGCAGGGTGCCGCGGCTGATGCCGTAGCGGCTGGCCAGCGCCGGCTCCGAGAGCTTGCTGCCGGCGGCCAGTTCGCCAGTGATGATCGCGCGCTGCAGGTCGTGGAATACCTGCTCTGCGCGGGTCTCGCGCGCGGCCGCATCGGCGGATGCGGTGAGGATCGAAGAGGACATGTGTCGACAGTCGAGTGGAGAATGTGGCGTAAAAGCTATTCCCCTGGCGTGTTTTTCACTATTAGACACAAGTAGTGTCGACAATGTCCCAGTCGTTTAGCGGGCGCGATCGAGGGTGAGGGGAAGGGGGCGGGAGCGGAGTCTCTCGGGCACTGGCGGGAGGGCGGCAGCGGCCGTTTCACGATGTTGTTGTTTTGTTTATTCAATATGCACGTGCCGGGGTGGTTAATATAAGCAGGGATTAAGTTCGAGCGGCATAGGAACCAGCGGTGAACGATTCTCCAACGCAAAACCAGCCGGGCCGGCCGCGGCGCGTCTATCCGCTCGCGATCGCCATCGCAGCGCTCCTCGGCTTGGCGATCTACCTGGTGTTCCTGCGCGGTGGGGGCGAATCGGGACAAATGGCGATGCCGGCCACTCCCGTCCAGGTCGCCGTCACCCGTCGAGGCGAGGTCCCGGTAGAACTGGGCGCCCTGGGTACGGTGAGCGCCAACCAGAGCGTCACCGTCACCAGCAGGATCGACGGCCAGCTGATGGCGGTGCACTTCACCGAAGGGCAGAGGGTCGAGGCCGGCCAGCTGCTGGCGGAAATCGACACCCGCGGCTATCAGGCGACCAAGGCGCAGTATCAGGGGGAGCTGGCGCAGAACCAGGCGCTGCTCGCCAGTGCCAGGCAGACCCTCGCGCGCTATCGCAGGCTGCATGCCCAGGACTCCCTGGCCCAGCAGGATCTCGATACCCAGATCGCCACCGTGGGCGAATACGAAGGTGCGGTCGCCGCCGACCAGGCCCAGATCGAGGCCGCCCAGGTGGATATCGACTATGGCAGGATCACCGCGCCGATCAGCGGCTACGTCGGTCTGCGGCTGGTCGACCCCGGCAACATGGTGCTTTCGAGCGATACCGATGGCATCGTCACCATCACCCAGACCCAGCCGATCGCGGTGACCTTCAGCATTGCCGAGAAGCACCTCGACCAGGTGCTGCCGGTGCTGCGAGGCGGTAGCACGCTGCCGGTGGAGGTGCTCGGCCAGGGGGCGGGCAGCCGATCGCCAGCGGCGAAGTACGCTTCCTCGCCAACCAGATCGATACCTCGACCGGCAGCATCGAGCTCAAGGCGATATTCGCCAACGAGGACGAGCGGCTGTTTCCCAATCAGTTCGTCAATGTGCGGCTGCGGGTCGGCACCCTCGAGGGTGTGGTGATCGCACCGGCGGCGGCGCTGCAGTTCAGCGACTCGGGCGATTTCGTCTATGTGGTCGGCGATGGCGACACCGTCAGCCGACGGGCGGTTACTTCCGGCCCCGCCGATGGCAACGGCGGCGTGGCGATCACCCAGGGGCTCGAGCCCGGCGAGCGGGTGATCACCCGAGGGATCGACCGCTTGACCGAGGGCGTCAAGGTCATCCCGGTCGACGCCGCGACCGATGCCAACGACAGCGCGAGCGGATGAATCCTTCCCGCCTCTTCATCCAGCGGCCCATCGCCACGCTGCTATTGATGGCCGCGCTGCTCTGCACCGGGCTGTTCGCCTACCAGCAGCTCAGCATCTCGGCGCTGCCTGAGGTCGACTACCCGACCATCCAGGTCACTACCCTCTATCCCGGCGCTGGGCCGGAGGTAATGGCGTCCAAGGTGACCGCGCCGCTCGAGCGGCAGCTCGGGCAGATGTCGGGGCTCGGCCAGATGTACTCGAACAGCGCCGGCGGATCGTCGGTGATCACTCTGACCTTCGGTCTCGACGTTTCGCTCGATGTCGCCGAGCAGGAAGTGCAGGCGGCGATCAACGCAGCGGATTCGCTGCTGCCGACCGATCTTCCCGATCCGCCCACCTACAAGAAGGTCAATCCTGCCGACAGCGCGGTGATCACCCTCGCGGCCAGTTCATCCAGCCTGCCGTTGACCGAGGTGCAGGACCTGCTCAATACCCGGGTGGCGCTCAAGCTCGCACAGATTTCAGGCGTGGGCCTGGTCAGTCTCGAAGGTGGCCATAAGCCCGCGGTGCGGATCCGGGTCGATCCCGCTGCGCTTGCCGCCCACCGGCTCTCGTTCGAGGACGTCTACGACGTCGTCGGCGGCGGCAACGTCAACGGCTCGAAGGGGGGATTCGACGGCCCCGATCACTCGGTCACCATCGATGCCAACGACCAGCTCGAATCGGCGGCCGAATACGGCGAGCTGGTGCTCAAGTACGAGGATGGCGCGGCGCTCAAGCTCAGCGATGTCGCCACCCTCGAGCGAGCCGCGGAGGACGTCTACCAGTCCGCCTGGGCCAATGGCGAGCCCGCCATCGTGATCAGCGTGCAGCGCCAGCCGGGAGCCAACGTGATCGAGGTGGTCGACCGCATCGAGTCGATGCTGCCGACGCTGAAGGAGTCGCTACCCGCGTCCGTCGAGCTGCAGGTGCTCAGCGATCGGACCCAGACCATTCGCGCCTCGATCAGCGACGTCCAGTTCGAGATGATGCTGGCAGTGGCGCTGGTGGTGATGGTCTGCTTTTTGTTCCTGCGCACGGTCGCCGCCACGCTGATCCCGGGCGTCGCGGTGCCGCTGTCGCTGATCGGCACCTTCGGGGTGATGTACCTCGCCGGTTTCAGTCTCAACAACCTGACCCTGATGGCGCTTACCATCGCCACCGGCTTCGTGATCGACGACGCGATCGTGGTGGTGGAGAACATCCAGCGCCGGCTCGAGGAGGGCGAGCCGCCGATGCAGGCGGCGCTGAAGGGCAGCGAGCAGATCGGCTTCACCATCGTCTCGCTGACCCTGTCGCTGATCGCAGTGCTGATCCCGCTGCTGTTCATGGGCGACGTCGTCGGCCGATTGTTCCGCGAGTTCTCGATCACCCTGGCGGTGGCGATCCTGGTCTCGATGGTGGTATCGCTGACGCTGACACCGATGCTCTGCGCCTACCTGCTCCAGCACCTGCCCGAGCAGCGCCAAAGCCGTTTCTCGAGGTGGGCGGACCTGCAGTTCAAGCGCCTGGTCGACGGCTACGATCGCTGTCTGATCCGGGTGCTGGCGCACCAGCGCCTGACTCTGCTGGTGGCGCTGCTGTGCGTGGTGCTCACCGCGCTGCTCTACCTTGCGGTGCCGAAGGGCTTCTTCCCCAGCCAGGACACCGGCCTGATCCAGGCGACCACCATTGCGCCGCAGAGCGTCTCCTTCGCCGAGATGAGCCGGCGCCAGCAGTCGCTGGCGAAGATGGTCGACGAGGACCCTGACGTCGCCAGCGTCAGCTCGATCATCGGTGTCGATGGCAGCAACGAGGCGCAGAACATCGGGCGGATGCAGATCGCGCTGAAGCCCTTTTCGATGCGCAGCGCCAGCGCGGAGGAGGTGATCGACCGGCTGCGCGCCAAGGCGGCGGCGGTGATCGGAATATCGCTCTACCTGACGCCTGGCCAGGACCTGACCGTCGATACGCTGCGCATGCCGAGTCAGTACCAGCTGACCCTGGACGCGACAGACCGCGGCACGCTCGCCGAGTGGGCGCCGAAGCTGACCGAAGCGCTGGCGCAGCGGCCCGAGCTCAGGGGCGTGGTCGACAACCTGCAGGACCAGGCGCCGGTGACCTACGTCAGGATCGACCGCGCGCTCGCCGCGCGCTACGGAATCAGCGCCTCCGACATCGATACCGCGCTCTACAACGCATACGGGCAGCGCTTGATCTCGACCATCTTCACCCAGTCCAACCAGTACCGCGTGGTGCTCGAAGTCGCCCCCGAGTACCGGCTGACCCCGGCTGACCTGGAGCGGCTCTATCTCTCCGGCGAGGACGGTTCGGATGCGAGCGGTTCGTCCAGCGCCGCCAAGTCGAGCGCCACCACGCCGATGGTCAGGCTGACCAGCGTAGCCAGCATCGAGCAGCGGGTCGGCTATCAGAATCTGAACCGCCTCGACCAGCTGCCGGCGGTGGGAATCTCTTTCGATATCGCCAGCGGCTACTCGCTCGAAGAGGCCCGCACGGCGGTGGAGCAGGCGCAGCAGCAGATCGGCATGCCGCAGGCGATCACCCTGCGCTACCAGGGTGCGGCCAGCGCCTTCACCCAGGCTACCGGCAATACGCTCTGGCTGATCCTCGCCGCGCTGCTGACCATGTACGTGGTGCTCGGGGTGCTCTACGAGAGTTTCATCCATCCATTGACGATCCTCTCGACCCTGCCCTCTGCGGCGATCGGGGCACTGCTGGCATTGATGTTCACCGATACCGACTTCAGCCTGATCGCGCTGATCGGGGTGATCCTGCTGATCGGGATCGTCAAGAAGAACGCGATCATGCTGATCGATTTCGCGCTCGAAGGGGAGCGCGAGCAGGGCTTGAGCGCGCTGGAGGCGATCCACCGGGCCTGTCTTTTGCGTTTCAGGCCGATCCTGATGACCACGCTTGCGGCGATGCTCGGCGCGCTGCCGCTGATGCTGGCGAGCGGGGCGGGGGCCGAGCTGCGTACGCCGCTGGGGCTGACCATCGTGGGCGGGCTGCTGGTCAGTCAATTGCTGACGCTGTTCACCACGCCGGTGATCTATCTCATGTTCGACCGGATGGCGGGTCGTCTGCGCGAGGGCTGGTTCCGACGCAGCGGGCGGGAAGGCGGTGAGCGCTCATGAGGGTGATCGAACTCTTCATCCTGCGCCCGGTCGCGACGCTATTGATCAGCGCGGCGACGGTGCTGCTCGGCTGGCTCGGCTACGCGCTGATGCCGGTGGCACCGCTGCCGCAGGTCGACTTCCCCACCATCATGGTCGAGGCGAGTCTCGCCGGCGCGAGCCCCGAGACCATGGCCGCGACCGTGGCCGCGCCGCTCGAGCGCTCGATGGGGCAGATCGCCGGGATCAGCGAGATGACCTCGACGAGCTCGCAGGGGTCGACCAACGTGATCATCCAGTTCGAGCTCGACCGCGATATCGATGGCGCCGCGCGCGACGTCCAGGCGGCGATCAACGCTGCGCGCAGCCAGCTGCCGAGTTCGATGGCGTCGCTGCCTACCTACCACAAGGCCAACCCCTCGGACGCGCCGATCCTGATGCTCGCCTTGACCTCCAAGCGGCTCAGCAGCGGCGAACTCTACGATCTGGCCTCGAGCGAGCTGCAGCAGAAGATCGCCCAGGTCAGCGGGGTCGGCGAGGTATCGCTGCGCGGCAGCGCGCTGCCCGCGGTGCGCGTCGAGCTCGAACCCTATCAGCTCAGCCATTACGGCATTTCGCTCGATACGGTGCGTCGCGCGATCGCCGAGGCGACCACCGTCGAGCCCAAGGGCCAGATCCAGGGAGAGGGCACGCGCTGGTGGATCGATGCCGACGGCCAGCTCGACAGCGCCGAGCAGTATCGTCCGCTGTTGATCAGCTACAGCGATGGGCGCGCGGTGACGCTCGGCGATGTCGCCACGGTATCCGACTCGATCGAGGACATATACACCGCAGGCTTCTACAACGGCCAGCCGGCGGTGATGCTCGGGGTGACCCGCTCAGCGGGGGCCAACATGCTCGAGACCGTCGATGAGATCAAGGCGCTGCTGCCCGCGCTTCGCGAGATGCTGCCCGATGACGTCGAACTCGACACCGTGATCGACCGTTCGACCACCATCCGCGCCTCGCTGCACGAGACCGAGAGGACCCTCGGCATCGCGATCCTGCTGGTGATCGCGGTGGTGCTGGTGTTCCTGCGCAACCTTCGCGCGATGGTGATTCCGGCGGTGGCGCTGCCGATCTCGCTGATCGGCACCTGCGCGGTGATGTACCTGCTTGGCTACAGCCTCGACAACCTTTCGCTGATGGCGCTGATCATCGCCACCGGCTTCGTCGTCGACGATGCGATCGTGGTGCTCGAGAACGTCAGCCGCCACCTCGAGGAGGGTAAGCCGCCGCTCGAGGCGGCGATGGTCGGGGCCAGGGAGGTGGGGTTCACGGTGCTGGCGATGACGCTGTCGCTGATCGCGGTGTTCATTCCGATCCTGCTGATGGGCGATATCGTCGGCCGGCTGTTCCGCGAGTTCGCGGTGACGCTCTCGATCTCGCTGATCGTCTCGCTGCTGGTGTCGCTCAGTCTCACCCCCATGCTCTGCTCCCGGCTGCTCAAGGCGCCTTCGGCCGCTGCGGCGCGACGCGGCGGATGGCTCCGTGCCTGTGGCCGCATGGTCGAGCGCGGGCTCGACCTGCTCGCCGCAGCCTATGTCGCCTCCCTCGGCCGGGCGTTGAAGCGGCGGCGCTGGGTGATGCTGGTGCTGGTATTCACCGTGGGGCTCAACATCTATCTCTATACCGTGGTGCAGAAGGGCTTCTTCCCCAGCCAGGACACCGGGATGCTGATGGGCCAGCTGCGCGCCGACCAGAACATCTCCTTCCAGGCGCTGAGCCCGGTGCTGATCAAGTTCAGCCAGCTGATCGAGAGCGATCCCGCGGTCGCCAACGTGATGTCGTCGACCGGCAGCGGCGGGTTCGGCTCGCGCAACAGCGCCAACTTCTTCATAAGCCTCAAGCCCTACGACGAGCGTGAGGACAGCGCGCTGGAGGTCGCCAATCGGCTCAGTGCGAAGGCTCAGGGCACACCGGGGGCGCAGCTTTTCCTGATGCCGGCGGAGGACCTGCACATAGGTGGACGCAGCGCCAACGCGACCTATCAATACAGCCTGCAGGCCGACGATCTCGCCATGCTGCGTGAATGGACGCCCAAGGTATATGCCGCCCTGAGCGCGCTGCCCGAGCTCTCAGGCGTCGACAGCGACGCCCAGGATGGCGGGCAGCAGGTCGAGCTTTCGATCGATCGCCAGGCGGCGATCCGCTACGGCATCGATGTCGATATGATCGACACCTTCCTCAACAACGCCTTCAGTCAGCGGCAGGTGGCGACGCTCTATCGGTCGCTCAACCAGTACTACGTGGTGATGGGGCTCGAGTCCGAGTACACCCAGGACCCCGCGGTGCTCGACGAGCTGTTCGTGCTCAACGACGACGGCGACCGCGTGCCGATCTCGGCGTTCGCCAGCTTCAAGGGCGGCAGTGCGCCGCTCTCGGTCAACCACCAGGATCAGACCGCGACCAGCACGATCGCCTTCAATCTCGCCGACGGCGCCTCGCTCGAGCGGGCGCAGCGGGCGATCCAGCGCGCGCTGGTCGCGATCGGCCTGCCCGACGATATCCACGGCGGCTTCGCCGGCACCGCCCAGGCCTATCAGAGCCTGATCAGCAGCATGCCGTGGCTGATCCTTGCCGCTTTGCTGGCGATGTACATCGTGCTCGGGGTGCTCTACGAAAGCTTGATCCACCCGCTGACCATCCTCTCGACCCTGCCGTCGGCGGGGATCGGTGCGCTGATCCTGATGCTGGTCACCGGCACGCAGCTCACCGTGATCGCGCTGATCGGCATTCTGCTGCTGATCGGGATCGTCAAGAAGAACGCGATCATGATGATCGACTTCGCACTCGACCATGAGCGCCGCACCGGCGCCGGTCCGGAACAGGCGATCCTGGCCGCCTGCCGGATGCGCTTCCGGCCGATCCTGATGACTTCGCTCGCGGCTTTCTTCGGTGCGCTGCCGATGGTGCTCGCCAGCGGCGGCGATGCCGACCTGCGCCGGCCGCTGGGGATGGCGATCGTTGGGGGGCTGGTGGTCAGCCAGCTGCTGACGCTCTACACCACGCCGGTGGTCTATCTCTATCTCGATCGCGCGGGCCGGGTCATCGCCAGCTTCTGGCGCCGGCGCGTTGGTCATCTACCCGACTCCGCTCGTTGAGGGCCGCCGTGATTTTTCATCGTCGTTGCATCTCCATTCCTTCCTGGTTCCCGGCCTGCGCGCTGGCGCTGGCGCTCGGCGGCTGCGTCACCGTGGGACCGGACTACCAGCGCCCCGAGGTGGATCTCGGCATCCGCTTCAAGGAGGCCGAGGGCTGGAAGCCGGCGACGCCCGCCGACGACCAGGCCAAGGGCGCGTGGTGGCGAGCGTTCGACGATCCGCTGCTCGATCGGCTGCTCGACCAAGTCGAGCTCTCCAACCAGAACGTCGCCCAGTACGCGGCCCAGTATCGCCAGGCGCTGGCGCTCACCGACGCGGCGCGTGCCGATAGGTACCCGAGCGCGACGCTCGAAGGCAGCGGTACGCGCAGCGGCGGTGGTGGCGGGGCATCCGCCGGCGGCTCGGGTTCCACCGCCTCGCGCTCGGACTCGAACGACAGCGTCAGCGCCGAACTCTCGCTGAGCTGGGAGCTCGATCTATGGGGCAAGCTCAGGCGCGGCGTCGAAGAGGACCGCGCCAGTGCCCAGTCCAGTGCGGCCGAACTCGCCAACGCGACGCTCAGCGCCCAGTCGTCGCTGGCCCAGGACTACTTCTCGCTGCGCGTGCTGGATCAGCGCATCGCGCTCTACGACCAGACGATCGCCGCCTACCAGCGCTACTTGCAGGTCGTGAGCCACCAGTACGACGCCGGACAGACCTCCAGGGCCGACGTCGCCCAGGCGCAGACCCAGGTGGACGGAGCGCAGGCCTCGCGTCTCGATCTGGTTTGGCGGCGGGCGCAGTACGAACATGCGATCGCGATCCTGATCGGTAGGCCGCCGGCGGAGTTCGCGCTGGCCAGGATCGACGGCTACACGCCGAACCTGCCAAGCATTCCGGTCGGAATGCCGTCCGCACTGCTCGAGCGCCGCCCCGACATCGCCGCGGCCGAACGCGACATGGCTTCGGCCAACGCCGCGGTGGGCGTTGCCATCGCCGGCTACTATCCCGATCTGACCCTCAGCGCCAGCGGCGCCTACCAGGACTCCGGCCTCTCCAAGCTGTTCTCGATCTCCAACCGCTTTTGGTCGCTCGGGCCATCGCTGAGCCAGAGCCTGTTCGACGGTGGCGCCACCGCCGCCGAGGTCGCCCAGGCGCGCGCCGGGTATGACGCGCAGGTGGCGAGCTATCGCCAGACGGTGCTCGATGCGCTTGGCGAGGTGGAAGACAGTCTGGTCGAGCTGCGCACCCTCGATGATGAGCTCGCGGCCCGCCGGCGCGCGGCCCAGTCGGCCGAGGAGTCGGCGCGGGTGACCTACAACCAGTATCGCGAGGGGATGATCGACTATCTCGATGTCGCGACCACTCAGCAGACCAGCCTCGAGCAGCGGCAAAGCGTGCTCGAGCTGGTCAACGATCAGCTGGTCGCCAGCGTTCAGCTGGTCGTGGCCCTGGGCGGTGACTGGTCGGTAAGCGAGATACCGTGATCCCGGCTGGCCCCTGCCCGGGGCCGCCGTCCTTCGCGTTCCGGCGCGGGACTGGGCCCGCGCCGGGCGAGCGAACGTCCTTTCTACGCCGGTGTCATCGATGCGTCACTGTGTCCCTTGTTCGATACCGAGCGAGAGCGCACTTTGGGGCAGAGCAATGAGGTGCTCATCGTCTATGGTGTCATGGGAACGGTATCATCGAGGGGTGAACAGGGAATCCTGATGCCGTGGGCCGTCGCTACGCGGCGGCGAAAAGGTGACGACGGGCAGCTGCGATTTTCAACCAGCGGTCCGCCATCGATCTCAACTTTGCAACTGGGCCGCGCTCCGATCGAGCGTGGGTCCGATAAGGTCTGCCATGACACCGAACAGCCGCGCTACGCCACTCGACGCACCGGACGCTGAACTCGACACCAAGGCGGCGCCCACGCACGCCCGTTTCTGGGTGGTGGGCATGCTGTTCATCGCCGTAGGCATCAACTACATGGATCGGGTCAACCTGTCGATCGCCAGTACCGCGATCCAGGCCGACCTGGGCATCTCCGGCGTGCAGCTGGGCTGGCTGATGTCCGCCTTCACCTGGGCCTATCTCTTCGCCCAGATTCCCGGCGGCTGGCTGCTCGACCGCTTCGGTACGCAAGGCTTCTATGCGCTGCTGATCCTTACCTGGAGCGCTGCCACCTTCGCCATGGGATTCGGCGCCTTGCCGATCATCGGCTCGGCTGCGGCGGTCTTTGGCCTGCTGCTGGTGTGTCGCCTGATACTAGGCCTCGCGCAGGCGCCCTCGTTTCCGGCGAACGCCAAGATCGCCGCGATGTGGCTGCCTCATCACGAGCGCGCCCGTGGGATCGGTACCTATTCCATCGGACAGTACGTCGTCATCGCTTTGATGACGCCGCTTCTGGGCTATCTGATGGGGATATTCGGCTGGTCCTCGGTGTTCTTCCTGACCGGCGGGCTGGGGCTGGTGTTCGCGGTCTACTGGTGGCTGCGCTACCGCGATCCGCAGAACAGCCGGCATGCCAATCAGGCCGAACTCGACTACATAAGCGATGCAGGCCGCTTCGGCCAAGTGGTCATCGCAGAGGAGGGGAAGCACAAGGTCAGCTGGGCCGAAGTCCGTTTCGTCATGCGCCATCGTCGATTCTGGGCGATCTGCTTCACTCACTTCGCCGCCACCAGCATTCTCTATTTCTTCCTCACCTGGTTCATCATCTACCTGGAGCAGGGCCTGGGGCTCTCCACCGCTTCGGTGGGCGTGCTGGCCAGCTTCCCCTATCTGCTGGCCGCGGTCGGGGTGCTGTTCGGCGGGGTGCTGAGCGACATGCTGTTCAAGCGCCGGGTCAGCCTGGTCTGGTCGCGCAAAGTACCGATCGTGTCGGGGCTTGCGTTCTCCTCGCTGATCTTCCTGTGCAATTTCTACGAATCCTCGCCGACGGTGGTGGTGGTGATCCTGTCGCTGGCCTTCTTCGCCAACGCCTACTCCAACCTGGGCTGGACGGCGATGAGCGATATATTGCCGAAGAAGATGATCGGCACGGTCGGTGGTGTGTTCAACATCTGCGGCAACATGGCCGGTATCCTGACGCCGATCATGTTCGGTCTGTTCATCGATATGAACGGCAATTTCCATGGGGCGATGTACTACTTGAGCATCGTCGCCTTCGCCGGTGCGCTGTGCTTTTTGTTCCTGGTCGATAACCTGGATGAAATCGACCTGAGCGCGATGCCCGAACGCGGTTGAAGGTCGGCCTGGCGCGAGGGGAGTCATGCAGTAGATCCACCGAACGAAAACGAGCCCTGGCCTCCCGGCCAGGGCTCGTTTTCGTCTTCGAGCCGCTCCATGCCACCATGGAGCGGTGGGGGTTCAGCCGGCCTGGACCGCTGCCTTGGCGTCGTGCTTGGGTGCACGACGGCGCTGCAGCGCTGCGACCAGTCCGACCAGCAGCAAGGCGGGGAACCAGAGGATTTCCGCAGGCCAACGCTCGGCCGGCGTCTCCACCGCGATGATCCGCTGGTCGAAGTCCAGGCTGGTCGCCTCGGCGGGGCTTGCGAAGTCGACCATATCGACCACCGTCTCGCCATCCTGCTCGATCAGCTCGAGGCCGAGCGCTTCGCTCGGGGTCTGCCCCGGGGCGATCTCAGGCACCGACATCGAGATGAATAGCTCGCGCTCACCACCGCCGATCTGCGGCTCGGCCACCAGCAGGCGGAACTGGCTGCCTTCGGGCGCCTGCTCGAGCACCTGGTTGAGCTCGGTCGCGGGATGGGTCTCCCAGGGCGGCTGGATCCGGTCGAGCCAGAAGGTCGGCAGCAGGAAGGTCAGGGCCGCCACCGCCAGCAGCAGCTGCTCGTACCAGCGGCTGCGAACCAGGAACCAGCCCATCGCCGCGGAGGCGACCAGCAGCATGCCGATCGTCGCGGTGATGAAGGTGACGATCCCTTCGAACCAGGTGACGTCTATCAACAGTAGGTTGGTGTTGAAGATGAACATGAACGGCCATACCACCGTACGCATCTCGTAGACGAACGCCTGGATCCCGGTGGTGATCGGGTTGTCCCGCGAGATCGCCGCCGCGGCATAGGCGGCGAGCCCCACCGGCGGGGTGGCATCGGCCATCAGGCCGAAATAGAACACGAACATGTGCACCGCGATCAGCGGCACCACCAGGCCGTTCTGGATGCCCAGCTCGACCACCACCGGCGCCATCAAAGACGAGACCACGATGTAGTTGGCGGTGGTCGGCAGCCCCAGGCCGAGCACCACGCAGAAGATCGCGATCAGTACCAGCATCAGCAGCAGGTTGCCCATCGCCAGGGCCTCGACCAGATCGGAGAGCACCAGCCCGACGCCGGTCTGCGAGATCGCACCGACCACGATGCCCGCGGCGGCGGTGGCGATGCCGATGCCGATCATGTTGCGCGCGCCCTGGATCAGGCCCTGGATCAGATCCTCGACGCCCTCGCGCAGGCCGCCGTGGTCGACGCTGGCGAAAGCCTCGGTGCGCTTGCGCAGCGCTGTGAGCAGCGGACGCTGGGTGAGCAGGATCGCCAGCATCATCACCACCGCCCAGAACGCCGAGAGCCCGGGGGAGAGGCGTTCGACCATCAGGCACCAGACCAGCACCACCACCGGCAGCAGGAAGTGAAGTCCAGAGAGCAGCACCGCGCGGAAGTCAGGCAGCTCCTCGAGCGCGCGGTCCGGATCGTCCGGCGGCAGCGGCGGCTGGCGCGAGGCGACGGTGAGCAAGCCCAGGTAGACCAGCGCCAGCGCGAAGGCGACGAACAGGCCCGCCCAGTCGCCGAGCAGCGGTTTGAGCCAGCCGAGGCCGTAGTAGACCGCGAGACCGATCCCGGAGAGCAGCGCCACAGCGAAGGCGAGCCCCATCATGCGACGCAAGAATGGTGACTGCTTGCGCCGCCGCAGCCCCTCGATGCCCAGCTTGCAGGCCTCGAGATGGACCACGTAGAACAACGCGATGTAGGAGACCACCGCCGGCAGAAAGGCATGGCGGATGACTTCGACGTAGGAAATGCCCACGTACTCGATCATCAGAAACGCCGCCGCCCCCATCACCGGCGGCATGATCTGGCCGTTGAGCGAGGAGGAGACCTCGATCGCACCGGCCTTGGTCGGGGTATAGCCGACCTTCTTCATCATCGGGATGGTGAAGGTACCGGTGGTGACCACGTTGGCGATCGACGAACCCGAGACCATCCCGGTGAGCATCGAGGCGACCACCGAGGCCTTGGCCGGGCCGCCGCGCAGGTGGCCGAGCCGAGCGAAGGCGAGCTGGATGAAATAGTGACCGGCACCGGCGCGGTCGAGCAGTGCGCCGAACAGTACGAAAAGGAAGACGAAGCTGGTTGACACGCCCAGCGCAATGCCGAATACCCCTTCGGTCGAGAGCCACTGGTGGTTGGCCAGCGCCTGCAGGCTGACGCCGCGATGGGCGAGCACACCGGGCATCCACGGGCCGGCCAGCGAGTAGAGCAGGAATATGCTGGCAATCACCGTGAGCGCGGGCCCCAGGGTGCGCCGGGTCGCTTCGAGCAGCAGCGGCAGGCCGACGCAGGCGACCACCAGGTCCAGGGTGGTCGGGCTGCCGGGGCGGGTCGCCAGCTGGTTGTAGAAGACGAAGATGTAGAGCGCACAGGCACTGGCGGCGAGTGCCAGGGCGATGTCGATCAACGGCACCCGGTTGCGCGGCGAGCGCTTGAACGCCGGATAGGCGAGAAAACCGAGCAGCAGGGCGAAACCGAGGTGGATCGAGCGGGTCTCGGTCGAGTTGAGCAGACCGAAACCGAACATGTAGGGAAGAGGCGAGGCGATCCAGATCTGAAACAGCGACCAACCTATTGCCAAGGCAGCGATCACCCACCCCAGTGCGCCGATCGGCTTGCGCCCGCCAGCTTCTTCTTCGACGAGTTTTTGGGCTTCTTGTGGAACGTCGTTCATCACAGTCGTCCGGATAGGGTAGGGCAGTGCGGCGACGTCATGCCGGGCAGGACGCCACCAGATTCATCTCGCCCCCCATGGCGTTGCCACGGGGGGCGCAAGCGAGGCTGGACAGGGCCGGACTCAGAGCCAGCCACGCTCCTGGTAGTAGCGGATCGCACCTTCATGCAGCGGCGCGCTGATCCCGCTCTCGATCATCTGCTCGGGCTGGAGCTCGGCGAATGCGGGGTGGAGGCGTTTGAAACGGTCGAGGTTGTCGAACACCGACTTGACCAGCAGGTAGACGGTGTCGGCATCGGTCTCTTCGGTGGTGACCAGCAGAGCGTTCACACCGAAGCTCGGGATCGCTTCGTCGGCACCCGGATAGACCCCGCCGGGAATCTCCGCTTCGACGAAGTAGGGGCTCGACGCGAGCAGCTCGGCAACCGCCTCGCCCTCGACCGGGACGATGTGGGAGGGAACCACGCTCAGGCCCTCCTGGATCGCTCCGCTCGGATGGCCCACCACATAGGTCATCACATCGAGGTTGTTGTCGGAGAGCGCCGAGGCCATTTCGGTCGGTGCGAGGGCGGCGGCGAGCGAGAAGCTCGAGGCGGTCCAGCCCATCGCCTGCATCACCTCACCGAAAGTGTCGCGGCTGCCGGAGCCGGGCACGCCGATGTTGACGCGCTTGCCTTCGAGGTCGGCGAGGGTCTCGATATTGGCGTCGTTGCGCGCGACCAGGGTCAGCACCTCGGGGTGGAGTGCGAACACCGTGCGCAGATTGCTCATTTCGCCGTTGGCCTCGAACGGCGGCAGGCCGTTGAGCGCTTTGTACTCGTGGTCGGCCTGGACGAAACCGAAGTCGAATTCGCCGCCGCGCAGCTGCTGGATGTTGTAGACGCTCGCCGCGGTGGAAGGTGCGTTGCAGCGGATGCCCTGGTCGGCACCGACGCTATTCATGAAACGGCAGATCGACTGGCCTGCGACGTAGTAGACCCCGGTCTGGCCACCGGTGCCGATGGTGACGAAGTTGCTCTGTGCCGCTGCCTGAGTGGAGGCGAGGGCGGTGCCGACGAGCATCGCACAGAGAGTGCCTTGGATCAGCGGGCGACGGAAAGCGGGTGCGGTCATGATCTTCACCTTGTTCTTCGAATCGGCTTTGCGCATCCCACCGCGAGGCGAGGACGAACGAAAGCATGCCTTGGGAACTGCTCGAAGCGAACCGACCGAGCCACGGTATCCTGGGCGCGCGGGAACGCCCTGTCGTCGGGTCGGCGGACCGGATAGCTTGCCGACAAATTAGGCCAGTGACGATGATCTGGAAGGAGAAAGCGGGATTAATTAAGCAATGATTAAGCGCCTGGGTGGCCTGCTTTCAGGGCATCCCCGGGATTGAACCGGATGTTCCAGGCACGCCTTCGCGGATCGCTCGCGAGAAGTCCTCGCTCGACCGACCATCCTGGTCGGAATCGACCGCCCGCTGGTTGATCCGGCCGAGGCGCTTGAGCTCTTCGAACGAGTAGCCCGATGGCAGTCCGCCAAGATCGTAGATGTAGTCCGGCAGGTAGCCCGAGAGTATCAGCCTGATGTCCTTCGGCAGCCCCGGGACGATCCGCTTGACCATGTCGAACACCAGGGTGGTGCAGTTGGTGGTCAGGGTGTTGTAGAAGCGCGGTGCGTCCCGCAGCTCTCGCGCCTCGTCGAGATAGGAGAGAAACAGCGCGCGGGCGTCGTCGCGAGGCAGCTCGACATGATAGAGATACACCTCCTCGCCGCGCACGTTGGAGCGGGTCCGGACGATGTCCCGCTCGTCGCTTGCGACCAACGCCACCTCGAACTGCTTGAAGAAGCCGCCGAGGGCGGAGAACGTCTCGTTGCGCTCGCGGCGGATCTCCACCGAGAACACCAGCTGACGGCCATCGGCGAAGCCGAAGCTGACCAGGGTGTGGGCGATCGTCGGGCCCATCCAGTAGGAGACCAGCAGGTCCACCGATTCGAGCTGGTCGAGATCGTACTCGCGGGTCTCCCAGCGCTCGGTGAAGTCGTCACGCGTACGCCATTCGAAGTTGCGCACGTTATGCAGCGTCACCCGGCTACCGTCGACCTCGGCATCGAGTATCCGCGCTACGTCCGGCGCCCAGTCACGGAGGTTGGATGGCTGGATGGTGCCCCACCAGATGCCCAGCAGCACAGCCGCCAGCAGCCAGCCGAGCACGCCACCGCGGTGCCATCGGCGCGGCACCCGCCAGAGCCCGAGCACTGCCAGTAACGCCAGCAGCGCCCAGGCGCCGATCGTCACCCCTTTCAGCCAGCTCGGCGCCGGCAGCTGGAAACTCAGCGCCATTGCGCCCCACAGCGCGCCGACTATGACGACCAGCGAAAGCAGCGCGCGCCAGAGCGCGTTGAGCAACAGCCGCGGCAATGAGGGGTGTGGATTCATAAGGCCTCGAGCGAAAGCGGGGAGGTCAATCCCAGCGTTTGAAGATCAGCGAAGTATTGATCCCGCCGAAGGCGAAGTTGTTGCTCATCACGTACTCGCAGGCCAGTCGCCGTGGGCTGCCTACGATGTAGTCCAAGGGCGCGCAGTCGGGGCCGAGCTGCTCGAGATTGAGGGTGGGGTGGAACGTCTCCTCGCGCATCATCTGGATCGCTACCATCGCCTCGAGTGAGCCGCAGGCGCCCAGGGTATGGCCGGTATAGCTCTTGAAGGCGCTGATCGGCGTGTGGGCGCCCAGGACCTCCTGGGTCGCCAGGCTCTCGGCGGCGTCGCCGCGGTCGGTGGCGGTACCGTGGGCGCTGATATAGCCGATGCTCGAGGGCGTAAGCGCAGCGTCCTCGAGCGCGAGGCGGATCGCCTGCGCCATGGTCCCGGGGTTGGGCTGGGTGACGTGGCGTCCGTCGCTGTTGGTGCCGAAACCGACCACCTCGGCGTAGATCCGCGCGCCGCGACCACGGGCATGCTCGAGTTCTTCGAGGATCAGCGTGCAGGCGCCCTCGCCGATCACCAGGCCGTCGCGGTCACGGTCGAACGGGCGCGGAGAGAGCCCGGGGGCATCGTTACGAGTGCTGGTGGCGAACAGGGTGTCGAACACCGCCGCCTCGGCGGCGGAGAGTTCTTCGCAGCCGCCGACGATCATCGCGGTCTGGCGGCCGTAGCGGATCGCCTCGAAGCCGTAGCCGATGCCTTGGCTCGCCGAGGTGCAGGCGCTCGAGGTGGTATGGATGCGCCCGCGCACGCCGAGGAACACGCCGATGTTGACCGCTGAAGTGTGCGACATCATCCGCACGTAGGAGTTGGCGTTGAGACCCTCGACCGATTTGTTGATCAGCATGTTGCCGAAGTGCGCCACTGCGTCCGGTTCGCCGGTCGAGGCGCCATAGGCGATGCCCATCAGGCCGCTGCCCACCAGCGGGTCATCGAGAAGGCCCGCATCCTCGAGCGCGAGCTCGCTGGCGCGAGTCGCCATCTGGGCGCTGCGTCCCATGCTGCGCAGCACCTTGCGGGTATAGTGCGAGGGTAGCGAAAACTCCGCCACCGGTGCGCCAAGGCGCGTGCCGAGGCCTTGGTAGGCATCCCATTCGCTGATGTAACGCACGCCGTTGCGGTTTTCGAAGAAATGGCGGCGAATCGTTTCCCAGTCGTTGCCTACCGGGCTGAACCCCGCCATTCCCGTCACCACCACGCGTTTGAGCCGCATGCTAGTACATCCCTCCGTTGACCGAGATGACTTGGCGAGTCAGGTAGCCCGAATCGGCATGGCACAGGTAGCCGACCAGTGAGGCGACCTCCTCCGGCGTGCCTTGGCGGCGCATCGGCACGACCTGCAGCAGGGTGTCGAGATCGAGCCCCTCGGTCATGCCGGTATCGATCAGCCCCGGTGCTACGCAGTTGACCGTGATCCGCCGTTTGGCGAGCTCCACCGCCAGCGCCTTGGCAGCACCGATCACTCCCGCCTTGGCGGCGCTGTAGTTGACCTGGCCGCGGTTGCCGATCACCCCCGACACGGAGGAGATCACCACGATGCGCCCCGGTGCGCGCCGGCGGATCATCGGCATCACCGTAGGCTTGATCACGTTGTAGAACCCGCCGAGCCCGGTATCGATCACGCTGTCCCAGTCTTCGTCGCTGAGCGCCGGGAAGGCGCCATCCGCGCTGATGCCGGCATTGCAGATCACACCATAGTAGGCGCCATGGGTCTCGATGTCGGCTTCCAGCGCGGCGCGGGCGCCGGCGCGATCGGTGACGTCGAAGGCCAACCGTCGTACCGCGCCTTGCGAGCCGTTGAGAAGCTCGCAGGTGGCATCTAGCGATGCCTCTTTGCGCGCGTGGACGACCAGGTCGAAACCGTCGCGGGCCAATCTCAAGGCGATGGCCTGGCCGATGCCTCGGCTGGCGCCAGTGATCAGGATGGTGTGACGAGTGCGCGCGGAAGGTGGCTCATGGGGTGTCATTGAGAATGCTCTCGATACTCTCGAACGAGTCGGGTTGGAAAACGTTGACCCGTGCGGTAGCGAGTTCACCGCCGTCGGGTTCGAGCAGGCGGCAGGCGAAGACGCCGAGACCCTCGTCGGAGCGGTACTCGAGCCGGATCTCTACCACGATCGGGCGGTCGAAGGCGAACCACGGCACCGCGCAGCGATACCGGCGACTGCCGAGCAGCAGCCCCATGCGAGGAGCGCCGCCCGCCTCCCTGGCCTCGATGCCTGACCATGCGGCGATCGCCTGCGCCATCCATTCGATGCCGATCCAGCCGGGGATGCCCTCGTCGCGCGCGAACATGGCGCCACGGCGCGGGGTCAGCTCGGCGAGCAGCCCCTGGCCATCGGCCTTAAGTAGGCGATCGAGCAGGCACATCTCCTGGGAGTGCGGCACATAGTCGCCGATCGGCTGGGGGAACTCAGGCGACATCGCTACGTTCCATGATCAGGGAGATGTTGTTGCCACCGAAGCCGAACGAGTTGCTCATCACTCGACGCCCCTCGAAAGCCCCCCCTGCGGTCAGGTTCAGCGCAGGCAAACTGGGATCGATCTTGCCATCGAAGCGGTGCGGCGGCATCCGCGCGTGGTGGAGCGAAAGCCAGCAGAACGCCGCCTCGAGCGCGCCGCAGGCGCCGAGCGTATGGCCGGTGAGCGCTTTGGTCGAGCTGCAAGGCAGCTCGGAGCCGAAAACGCGCTGCACCGCGATGGACTCCATCGCATCGTTTTGCAGCGTGGCGGTGCCGTGGAGATTGAGATAATCGATCTGCTCCGGTGATAGCGAGGCCATCTCCAAGGCATCGCGCATCGCTCGCTCGGCGCCGCGGCCGTCGGGACAGGGCGCTGAGATGTGATGGGCGTCGCTGCTTTCGCCGTAGCCGCTGAGCTGGATTCCCCCCGCCTCGGCGGTCACCAGGAAAAGCGCCGCCGCCTCGCCGATGTTGACGCCCGTGCGATTCGCCGAGAATGGCAGGCAGGGGCGATCGCTGATTACCTCCAGCGAGGAGAAGCCATTCAGGGTCAGGCCGCAAAGCGTATCGACGCCACCGGCGATGACCGCATCGTAGCCAGAGGCGAGCAGGCGTCGTGCACTGCTCAACGCCTTGGCGCTGGAGGTGCAGGCGGTAGAGATGGTATAGCCGGGGCCGTCCAGGCCGAGATGATCGAGGGCGAAGCGCGAAACGGAGCCGAGTTCGAAGGTGGCGTAGCGAAAGTCGGGCGGCCAGGTGCCGTCGCGACCGCGCTGCATGACCGCGCGCTCACCCTCGGCGATGCTCGACGTGCTGGTGCCGAGCACTACCGCGATGCGAGCTTCGGGTATTCGTTCACGCAGCGCTTCGAGCTCCGGATTCAATCGCTCAAGCGCCATGGCCAGCAGCAGGTTGTTGCGGGTACGCAGGCCGATCGGCCAATCCTGCGCGCAGGGCAGCTCGCTCTCTACCCGGCCGACCGGCACGCGGCGCCCTGGTATGAGCTCGGCTTCCTCGACCAGCCCAGGCCTGCCGGCGAACAGTCCATCGGCTACCTGGTCGAGTTCGTGGCCGAGGGGGCAGACGATCGCCGGGGGCGAAAGGCGGCACGGGCGCGATGAAGTGGCGGGCATGGCAATCCTGTCGGTAAGACCCAGCGCGTCGATCCCGCGATGGGATCAACGATGGTGAGTGCAGCTCGCGGCGAGGCTGTCCAGACGCCGGCGGCTGGCGCTGACCAGCGGATTGGCCTGATCCCAGGCATACCCCGCGAGCACTGCGCTGATCATGGTACGGATGCGCGCTGGCTGTCCTTCGCTGAAGATGATCCTTGGCAAACGGCCATCATACCAAGCTTCGACGAACTCCCTAAAGGTTGCCACGCCGCGGCGCAGCGGTAGTTCGAACTGCCGCTGCCAGTCGATCTCCTCCCCTTGCAATTGACGCTCGACCAAGGGGGCGGCAAGCACTGCCGAATGCAGCGCCACGGTGACGCCGGAGGAAAAGACCGGATCGAGGAACTCCCCCGCGTTGCCGAGCAGCGCGTAACCCGGGCCGTGCAGCCGAGAGACATCGGCCGAGTAGCCGCGCAGGCGCTGGATCTCGCGCACCGGCGCTGCGCGGGCCAGCAGCTCGGCCAGGCGCGGCTCCTCCTCGATGAGCGCGAACAGTCGCTCGGCATCGTCGCCGGGCAGGGCGTCGATCTCCGCGGCCGAGCCCACGACGCCGAGCGAGGCGCGCCCGTCGCTGAACGGGATCAGCCAGAACCAGACGCCGGAACGCTTAGGATGGATGCCGATCAGGATCTTTTCCCGATCGAAGCCGCTTTCGGAATCGATACGGTCCTCGACATGGGTGAACAGCGCGCAGCGCTCATCGAGGCGCGAGGGACGATCGAGCTTGGCGAGACGGGCGAGTACTCGGCCATAGCCGCTGGCATCGAGCACGAAGCGCGCCTCGATGGAGCGCTCGACGCCGTGTTCGTCGCGTACCTCGAGGCGTGGTCGCGCGGCATCCGCCTGGAAGTCGATGACCTCGGTGGCGAAGTCCACCTCCGCGCCCAGGGCGCGGGCGCCTTCGATCAGCCGCTGGTCGAAGTCCGCCCGTGGCACCTGGAAGGTGGTGCTGGGGCCCGGGCTGAACTTGTCGCGGAAGTCGATCGCGCGATAGCTGCCGCTCCAGCAGAAGGCGGCGCCGTTCTTGCGCTGGTAGCCGCCGGCCTCCACCGTTTCCAGCAGACCGCACTCTGCGAGATAGGCCATGCACTGCGGCAGCAGGCTCTCGCCGATCGAAAAGCGCGGGAAGCGTGCACGCTCGACGATGCGCACGCGATGCCCTCTGCTGGCGAGCCATGCGGCGGCGGCGGCTCCCGCCGGGCCCGCACCGATGATCGCGATGTCGGTGGTCGATGTCTTCATGGCTTTCCGGTCCTCGAATCGGGGGTGAGCGGGCGCTGGAATCGACAGGGTCGGCGCTGATCGGTGACGCCCTAGGGCGCTTGCGTACCCAAGCTGTCACGCTGCCAGGCGAGCAGGCGCTCGACCAGCGCCGGCGGCGACGCCAGCTGCATGGCGCCATCGCTGATCCGTACCGCGACCTGGTCGCTGCGCGCTCGGGTCAACCGGCGACCGCTGTCGGCGTCGCGCAGCAGATAGTCGATCCGCAGACGATGCTCCCATTCGCGCAGTCGCGCCTCGACCCGGATCCGCTGACGATAGCGCAACGGCTGCACGTAGCGCAGCGACAGATCGATCACCGGCCAAGCGAAGCCCGAGGCCTCCATCTGCGGGTAGTCATAGCCGATGGATGCCAGCAGCTCGCAGCGCGCCAGTTCGAGGTAGCGAACATAGTGCCCATGCCAGACCACGCCCATCGGATCGAGATCGTGGAAGGCGACGCTGAGTTCTATTTCAGCGCTGGGCAGCGAGCGTTCGTCGATGGTCATTGGGATTCCTCGCCCGAGCCGGGAGCAGCCGTCTCGCGCCAGAAGGGGAAGAAGTTGTACCACTGCAATGGATCGCGTCGGGCGCGCGCGCCGAGGTGGTCGGCGTAGCGCTGCATCGCCTCCTTGATCCACGCATCGCGGCGATGGCGCGCCAGTGCGCTGGTATCGTCGAAAGGCTCGAAATCGACCTGGAAAGTACGACCGCGCTTGACGCAGTCGAGCGTATGGATCGGGCAGCGCAGCAGCGTGGCGATTCGAAATGGCCCCTCGGAGAATGGCGCGGGCCAGCCGAGGAAGCTGACCTCCTGGCTGCGCCCCCCGCTGACGGCGAGCCGGTCGGCGGCGATCACCACGAATCCTCCGCTTTCGATACAGCGCGCCATGCGCTGGGCATCGGCGGGCGTCAGCTCGCTGACCTCGAGGATGGGGGGCCTGGGATGCCGGGCGACCTGTGCGATCACGCGATTGAACTTGGCCGCGTTCTTGGTGTGCTGCAGCACCAGTATCTCGAGCTTCGGCTGCTGCGATGCCAAGGCATCGATTACCGAGAAATTGCCATGGTGGGAGACCAGTACCAGGCTGCCGCGCCCCGACTCGATCGCATCTTCGATGTGCTGGACCCCGTCGCCGGTCAACTCGTCGCGGGTGATCCGGCCGCTCCAGGCCAGCAAGCGATCCATCATCGAGTTGCCGAAGCTTGCGAAATGGCGATAGCTCAGCCAGCGCAGCTTCAAGGGGTGCCGGGCAAGGCTCGGGTCGGCGCGCAGCAGGAACTGCCGGGAGATGCGCCGGGCATCGGGCTGGAAGCAGAAGTACCAAAGCATCACCGGGTGCAGCGCAGCGGTGAACGCCCAGGGGCCGAGGCCGCGCCGGATCGCGAGCATCAGGCGCATGCCGGTGACCGAGCCACGCTCCGAGATTCGCGCCCAGTGCATGCTCATCCGTCGCGGCCCCAGCGTCGTTTCAGAAGCCTCGGCAAGCGGATCAACATGCCGAAGAACAGCCGAGTGTGCATCCAGGAGATGTGCAGGTTGTCTTTCAGCAGTGCGAAATGGCTGACGCCATCCTCGGGATAGTCGATCCGTACCGGCAGATTGACGACCTCGCCTCCGCCCCAGTACCAGCGCACCAGGATCTCGGTATCGAAGGACATACGGTCGCCGCAGTCATGGCGCTCGAGCATGCGGTTGACCGCTGCCACCGGATAGAGCCGCAGCCCGCACATGGTGTCGCGAATCGCCATCGACAGGGTATTGATCCAGACCCATACGTGGGTGGCATAGCGGCCATAGAAGCGCACGCGCGGCACGCTGTGGTCGTAGATCGGATAGCCGGCCGCCAGCGCCTCGGGCCGAGCGCGCATGCTGGCGAGAAATGCCGCGACGTCGCCCGGATGCTGCTGGCCATCGGCGTCCATCTGCAAGGCATGGGTGTAGCCGAGCCGCTCGGCCTCCTTGAGCCCGGCGCGTACCGCCGCGCCCTTGCCCCGGTTGTGCGCGAGACGCACCAGCCGGTGTTCCCCTTCGCTGGCGACGGCTTCGACGACCCGTGCCGAATCTTCGTCGCTGCCGTCGTCGACCAGCAGGATCGGCAAGCCAAGCGCGGCGAGGTGGCGACAGACCTTGGCGATCTTCGCTGGATGGTTGTAGAACGGAATCAGCGCGCAGACTCTGATCTCAGCCATTGCGTTGCTCCTCTGGCGAAGTGAAGGCCAGTCGGCCGCTGCAGTGCCGGCCGAGGCGCGAGTCGATATGGAACTGCACGCCATCGGCACGCTGGCTCAGTTCGAGGCGAAAGCGCATGCCGGGACGAAGCGGGCGCTGGAACTTGAGCTGTTCGAGGGCGGTGAAGCGCCCGAGCGGCCCGAAGCATTCCTCGCCCAGCGATGCGGCCCAATCGACCAAGGCCACCCCCGGCACTATCGGACAGTCCTCGAAGTGCCCGCGCAGCTGCGCCAGACGCTCGGGCACCTCGAGAGTGATCGTGCAGCGCCCTGCCGCGAGGGCATCGCAGCCCAGCCAGCGCGGGCGGTAGTGATCGTCCAGATCGGCGAACAGCCGTGCGATCGCCCCTTGGTCGAGCTTGCCCTGGAGGTTGAGCGGCAGACGCTCGACGAAGCGCCAGTAGCGTGGAATCGCCACCGCTTCGATACCTTGGCCGAGCAGCCGCTGGCGCAGCTGGGAAGTCAGCGCGCGTCGCTCGCCGCGCCGGTGGGGAAGGTGTTCTTCGCCAAGCACGACGATCGCCCCGAGCCGCCCGTCCGTGTTGCCGATCGGCACGCAGCGCGCGTCGAGCACGCGCTGATCGCGGCGCAGGGAGATATCGAGCGTGTCCAGCGAGACCCGTTTGCCGGCGACCTTGAGAATCCGGTCGCGCCGTTTGAGCAGGTGGAAACCATCGGGCTGCGAACGAATTTCATCGGGCTGCTCCCACCATTCGGTGGGATCGGCGAGAAATGGCGAGCGCAGCAGCAGGCGGGAGCTCTCCAGGCGACACTCCACGCCCTCGAAAGGCCGCCAGAGCGGGTTCTCGAGCGGGCGTCGGCTGGCGATCACGCCGGTTTCGCTGCTGCCGTAGAGATCGAGCATCTCGGCATCCAGAAGCTGCGCTGCGCTGCGCGCGGTCTCGGCCGATAAAGGGGCGCCTGCGCTGATCAGGCAACGCCTCCCGCCGCGCGGCCAATCGGACCACGATGGCAGGCGTGAGAGCTGCGACGGCGAACTGACCACCAGCGCCGCCAGCGCAGTATCGGTCAACTGGCCGAGGCGCATCGCCAGGATCTCCGGATAGCGGCTAGTGCCGCCGCTGAATGGCGCGCCCAGGCAAAGCGGCAGCAGGATACCGAGGGTCAGGCCGAAGAGGTGCTGATGGCTGACCTGCGAGATCACCGCCCAACGCTCGTCGCCGAGCCACGCAGCGAGCGCTTCGAGTTCGGCGTCGAGCTGATCGAAGCGCTTGGGCATCCACTCGGGCTCCCCGGTCGAGCCGGAGGTGTGGATCTCCACTGCGATGCTCGAGGGCGAAATCGCCTTAACTGGCACCGCGGCGGTGACCTCAGCGGGTGGCGTCCGGGGCAGCACGCCGTCGAGCGCGCCGTGCAGCCGTCCCCGGGTAGCCTCGGTCGAATCCCCCGGCAGCACCGCGATCCGGCCGCTTTCCCACAGTGCGAGCAGGGCGGCGGTGAATTCGAGCGGGTCCGGCTGGTGCAGCAGCCAGCGCCCGCCCGGGCGTCCGTCGAGCCAGGCGCGCCAGGCCGCACTGCGCCGCAGCAGCTCGGCGGTGCCCACCCAGTGTTCAATGGCAAGCTCGGCAGGGGAGGGCGCGACGCGGCGCCAGGGAAGGTCGCTCAGGCGGACGAACATTGGGGATCGGCTCTTTGCACGCGGCGCCGGACCAGCCATTCGACGCAGAACATCAGGGCGATCAACAAGTAACTGATCACACCGTTATAGAGTGCCCACAGGACGGGATCGCCCCTGAGCACGGTGAAGCCGGCGATAGCGCCGTTGATCGCGAAGAACAGGCACCAAGCCTGGGTCACCCTCCGGGTATAGGCGATCGCTCGCGGTGACAGCTCCGGCTCGCGCAGCCGGGCCAGCCGCTCGACCAGCGGGGGGCCATGCAGCAGGCTGGCGCCGAAGGTGTAGAGCATCGCCAGGTTGACCAGCACCGGATAGCCGTGCACGCCGAGTCGCGTGGAGCCGAAAACGCTGAGCGCCAGCAAGGCGGCGATCGCCAGCAGCGCGGGCAGGCGTGGCAGCCGCCAGAGCAACAGCAGGGCGCCGCCGGCCAGCAGCAGCCGGCCGTCGACGTGCTGCTGGAGCCAATGAACGAGTAGCGGCCAACCGAGCGCCAGCGCGGTGCCGATCGATGCCAGGATCATGCGTGGTTGCATCAGCGTTGGTTGATCTTTCCGAGAGCAGTGACGATATCACCGACCGTACGCACTGCCTTGAAGTCAGCGGGATCTATGCGCTTGCCGGTGTATTTCTTCAATTCGACGATCAGATCGACGGCGTCGATGCTGTCGATGTCCAGGTCTTCGTAGAGCCGCGCTTCGAGGGTAACGTCCGCGGCCTCGAGGTCGAAGAGTTCGACCAGCTTGCTGCGCACCAGTGCCAAGGCGTCGTTGGCGGCGGCGGGGAGTTCAGTCGACATGGCGTTCGCTCACCAATGCGGCCAGAGCATCGATGCTGGCGAAGTGGCGGTGGATGTCGTCCTGCTCCGCATCGAGACGGATACCGTAGCGCTTTTGCAGCGCGAGACCGAGCTCGAGCGCGTCGATCGAGTCGAGTCCCAGTCCGTCGACGAACAGCGGTGCGGCATCGTCGATGTCCTCCGGGGTGATGTCCTCGAGCTCGAGCGTGTCGATGATCAGACGCTTGAGCTCGAGGGACAGGTTAGGCGTATGCGTCATACCTTAGCCTTTCCAATTCATTGTTGAAGTGCTCGTTCAGCTGGGCGGTCAGCGCGCGGGCCGCCAGGCCTGAGGGAAGGGTAGGAGCGCATATTACAGGCAAGTCGGACGACACGCTAAGTCGGAGCCGAACCCGGCGTGCCGGGATGCGATACCAGGGTTCGTGCTTGTTGAGCGTAGGCGGCTGGCAGTCGATGACCACCGGGGTGATCGCGGTATTGGTACGCAGGGCGATGTTCGCTCCTCCGCGACGCAGGCGGATCACGCCGCCCGGCGGCGTGCGGGTGCCTTCGGGGAAGATCACCAGCGACTGTCCGGCGCGCAAGCGGGCCGCGGCCGAGTCGATCACTTCCTCGGGCGAGGCGTTGGTGATGTAGCCGGCGAGGCGGATGGGGCCTCGTGTCACTGGGTTGCGCGCCAGGGCGCCCTTGACGATGCAGGTCGCATCATCGATATGGGCGATCAGGAAAATGGTGTCGATCAGGGTCGGATGGTTGGCGATCACCAGCAGGCCAGGACGACGCAAGCGTTCGAGGTGATCGATCCGATATTCGATCACGCCCAGTGCCTTCATCAGCGCGATGAAGCCGGCGAAGCTGCGTTGGATCAAGCGCCTGCCGAGGCGCTGTCGCTGCTCGCGGTCGCGCACCGTGAGCCGGATCAGCGGTGCGATCACCAGGCCGATGAGCACGCCGCCGAGCCCGAAGACCGAGAACGAGAGCGCGGTGCCGACACCGCGCCATGCTCGATCCAAGGCGGACCTCATGCCCGGCGGCTCCAGTGCCATCGGCGCTGGGCGGTGACCTGGTCGTCACGGCCGAGCATGAAGCGCAAAAGCTCGACGGGAGAGGCCTCGAGCGGTGTCGAGGTGGAAGACGAGCTCAGCGCTCGTCCTCGATCGAGCGTCAGCCGCATCGCCACCGCGCAGGCGGCGACGGGACCGGGGATGAGCTCATGGTGCAGCGGGGTCAGGCGGCTGTCGCAAAATACCGCGCCGACGACGCGATGGCCTTCGCTCAGGTAGCCCAAGGCATCGATGAACAGTGCGTCGATCTCCTGGCCGCTGGCGGCGATCGCCTGGATCGGGCCATGGTGGCCGAGGGCGATCGAATAGACGCCCAGGACCGCGTTGTGCACCGACATCGAGAACTGGGCCGGCGATGCCGGCATCTGCTTCGCCAGCTCCTGAATGATGTTCAGCGTCAGGCTGGAGGCACCGTGGCGCGAGGCGAAGATCAGCGGCGCATCGATCGGCAGTTCGAGTTCGGCAAGCGCCTGGCAGGCAGCGCGACCGGTTGCGTCGAGCCGTCGGCGCAGCATCGCGGGCAGCGCCGGCGCCTCGGGCTTTGCAGCGATGCTCAGGCGGGGATCGTCACCGAGCGCCAGCTCCTCTTCGATCCACCCGCGCCAGTCGTCGACGCGCAGGGCGGAGGGGGTCGGTTCGCCGCTCACGTCATTCGATCGGGTCATCGGTCTTCTCCTTCGCACCCGCTGCATCCAGCGGGCTGATGTTCAGCACGTAGCCGGCCTCGCGGTCGTCGAGCCTGACGTGGTCATCGTCGCCGCGCGTGCCGGCGAACCCATAGTCGACCCGCGCGATCAGCCTGCTCCCATGGTAGATGTCCCGCCGTCCGCCGTGGTGCGCGCGGCCGGTCTCGACCAGCCGCCAGCGGCTGCCTTCGAAACCGCGCGTGAGCGCCTCGCTCGGCCACAGTCCCCATTCGAGGCGCTGTGCCAGCCAGGCGGCCGGGAAAGGAGGCGGCGCCAAGGTATCCTCGAAGCGCGCGCCCTGATCATCGTGGATCAAGGTCATCAGGCGCTGTCCGGAGGGGCTGGTCACCGCCACCCTGAGTCCTTCGGGGGCGAGCCGGATCACCGCGATCAGCCGCTCCGGTGGGTGGCGTGCGTCGCCGCGCTCGAAGCTGAGCAGGCGTATCAAAGTACGCGGTGCGTCGGGATGGGAGAGCGACGGTGACGGGGCGAGCTGAGGCGTGGCGCAGCCGCCCAGCAGCAATGCCAGCAGCAGCGCCGCCAGCAGGATCGGCGTGAGGCGCGATCGTGTGGGCATCATCGTTCTCCTAGGTACGAAAATCCAGCGGGGGTGGATCGCGGCGCTGCACCAGCGGTACCAGCAGCCAGACCCCCAACAGGCCGAGCAGCGCGGTAAGGCCGATCGCGTGCAGCACCGGCACGGCGCTGAAGGCGAGCAGGCCGAAGGCGAGCAGGTTGGCCAGCGCCGACAGCGTCACCGCCAGCCAGACATGGGCGGAGCGCGGATGCTCGGCGGTGAAGATGCCGGCGTCCATGCCGAGGCCCAGCACCAGCAGCAGCGCGAGCAGGTGGAAAAGGTTGAGGCTGAGGCCGAAGGCAGCATAGACCCCGAGAACCAGCAGTACCGCGCCGAGCGGTGGTGCCACCACTCGCCAGGCGCTGGCGCGATAGCGCAGTGCCATCAGCGAGAGGATCGCGGCGAAGGCAAGGCTCACCCAGGTGCCGATCTCTACGCGCAGCCGGCCGAGGGCGGCGCTGATCTCCTCGACCCGGTCGACGAAGGTGAGACCGGGCTGGCTGGCCGCCAGCGCCTCGACGCCCGCGCGTGCCTGGGCGTCGAAAGCGCCTTCCAGCGGGATCATGCCGGCGACCCTCGGGGCCTGGTTCTCTGAACTTCCGAGCCACAGCCGTCGATCGGCAGTGCCCAACGGGCTCTCGAGCCAGGTATCGAGTTCAAGATAGGGAGGATCGTCGAGGCTCTCCAGCGCGCGTGGCACCAGCGACTCGGGCAGCCCGGTGTCGCGATAGAGCGCGTCCAGCTCGGTGGTGTAGAGCGTGCGCACCAGCGCCAGGTCGCGGTCCTGGCGGGCATGGCTTGGAACGCGCGTGGCGAGACTGTCGAAGTCGCCAAGGTGTTGCGCGTCGACCAGCGCCTGCAGGGTTGGCGTGATCGACTCGACCCGTTCGAGCCACGCCTCGACGCTCGGCGCTTCCACCAGTAGGTAGCGCGTGCCGGCATCGCGCTCGAGCAGCCGCTGGACTTCCCGTTCGTCGTCGAGCAGCGCGGCTGGCGAGGTGTTGAGCAGGCGCAGGCTGTCGTTGCTGCTCGAGTACAGCAGCGCAAGCAGCGTAAGCAGCGCTGCCGCACAGGCGAGCAGCAGCGGCGGCAGTCTCCCGCGCAGCCGGGCCTGGAGCCTCCAGCACAGCTGTGCCGCACGCTCGACCCCGTGGGCGGGAGGAGCGGGTAATAGAGGCAGCCAGAGCAGCGTGGTCGCCCAAGCGGCAGCGAGTCCGAGCATCACGAATACCGCCATCTGGCGCAGGCCCGGCAGCGGGGTCAGCACTTGCGCTGCGTAGGCGAGCAGCGAGCAGACCAGGCCGAGGGTCAGGCCTGGCGCCACGTCGCCGAGAACGAAGCGCTTGCCCTGCGCTGCGCGCAGGCATTGAAGGTGGATGGCATAGTCGACCGCGATGCCGATCAGGCTGGTGCCGAACGCCAGGGTCATCAGGTTGATCCGACCGAAGCCCCAGGCGGTCAGCGAAAAGGCGAACAGTATCGCCATGGCGAGTGGCAGTAGCAGGGTGGCGAGCGTCTTCAGCGAGCGGAACACCAGTAGCAGCAGCGCGATCAGCGAGACCAGCTCGATCGTGCCGATCAGCCCGGTCTCGGTGCGCGCCTGCGCTGCGCCCGCGGCGGCGTGGAAGACCATCCCCGAGCGAACCAGCCGTGCCTGCGGATGAGCCGCAGAGAAGCTCGCCAGTGCCGATTCGAGGCCGTCCTGGGTCGACTGGGCATAGGGAGCGCCCGCCAGCTGGCCGATCACCAGCCCCAGGCGGCGCTCGCCATCGGTGATCTCGAGACGCCCGTCGTCGCTGCCGACGCCCTGCGGCGCGATCCGCGCGATATGGCGATCGAGCAGGCCGAAGGGGTCGCGCAGCGGATGATGATCGAGGCCGAACGGTATCAGCAGCTGGCCACGGGCCTCTTCGCGCAGCTCCTCGGTATCACCGGACTCGATCCGAGTGGCAAGCTCAGGGTCCAGCAGCCGGTAGCGGCTTGGGCCGAGCAGCACCAGCGGGTCGCCTTGGATGAAGTCGTCCCGGCGCCACTGGACACCGGATACGGCGTCGCTTTGTTCCAGGGTATCGACCAGCGCACGGCTCACCTCGGCAAGCTCCGGCGCCTCGACCAGCAGCAGGAAGTGATCGTTGAACGCCTCGCCGAGCTGGCGGTTGGCGTGCTGGACCAGCGCGCTCTCACCGCTCTGCGGCAGCAGCGCGGTGATGTCGGTGTCGAAACGCGCGCCCTGGCGCAGGAAGGCATCCGCGCCGAGCGCGCAGGCCAGCAGCAGCAGTAGTGCCCAGAGCCAGGCGCCGACGCGCAGCATGCGGGTGTTCATTGGTGAGCGTCAGGGGTCAGCTCGATGGTCTGGCGATCACCTTGGCCGAGCCATAGCCCAACCTCGGTGATCCGAGCGCCACCCTGGAGCTCGGCATGCTCCAGATGCTGGCGCAGCTGCTCGTCACGCGGGATCAGCGTTGCGCGCCAAGACTGCGCAGTGCCTTCGAGCGTGATGGTGAAGCGGGATTCGAGAGCGGCGAAGTCGCCATCGAGGAGGCTCAGGATCAGTCGGGAGACTTCGGCGGGAAGCCCTGCAAGCGGGCGGCCGTCACGCTCCACCCCTTCGCTTGAGATGCTCAGCGTCTCGACCACCGGGCGCTCGAGGCGCCAGGTCATCCGCTCGCCGCGCTGATAGTCGTAGCGGCCCTCGCTCTCGAGGGTGGTGTCCAGGTCGGCGAGGTAGCGCCGCTGGATGAAGCGGCCGCTGGTAGGTTCATCATCGGCAAGCGCTTGCGTCAGCGTCGCGGTATCCAGGGAGGCGTTGGCCAGGGCGTTGAAGGCCGGCAGGGTCAGCAGCACGGCGAGCAGCAGGCGAAGGATCAACGGCGGGAGCTCCTCAGTGATAGGCGCGCAGCGCGAAAGCGTTAGGCGGTAAACCCATCCGCTAGGGCTGGGGCTCGCGGTCGCGGCGCAGGCGTCGCAGCAGCCAGGGGGAGCGCAACAGCATGCCAAAGGTGGTGCGCAGATGCATCAGTAGCGAAGCCCAGGCATAGGCGATGGTGAGCCCTTTGCCGTCCCTGCGGGTGAGCAGCGGCAATGGATGTGGCTCGCAAGGGGCATCGCGCCAGCGCCAATGGATCAATGATTCGACATCGAATTCGGCGCCGCTGCCGCAAGGGAAGCGGGCGAGCATCTGGTTGAAAGATGGGATCGGATAGAGGCGCACGCCCGGCCGGGCCTGGCGGACCCGATGGGAAAAGGCGTTCATCCCAGCGAGCAGCGCGCCGAGCTGCGGCGCTGGAGCCTGTCCTTGCCGGTCGAGCGGGACACCGAAGAACAAGGTGGTGGGATGGCGGCGGCTGCGCTCGATCAGTGCCTCCAGCGCGGCGAGCTCGTAGGCGTCACCGATATCGTGCTGGAGAGCATGGGTGTAACCGAGGCGCTGGGCCTCGTCGAGCGCGGCCCGCACGGCGATGCCCTTGCCGCTGCGGCGCACCAGCCTGATCAGCTCCATGCCGGTCTGGGCGGCGAGGTGATCGAGCCGGGCGGCACTGTCGAGCCGGCTGCCGTCATCGATCGCCAGCACTGGAAGATTGAGCGGGCGGAGATGAGCGAGCAGCTCGGGAAGCAGCTCGTGCTGGTCACGCAACACGATCAGAAGGCAGACGCGCGGGTCGTTCATGGTCACCGGTTTTCGAAAGAGACGTCGCCGCCATCCGGTAGCGGGCGGGCGGCCGCTTGCATTGTACGCACTCCTCACCCGGCCAGCGAGCCGACGCGCAGGTGCCGCTCGCGCGGCGCCTTGATCAGCGAGTAGGCGTCAGCGGCCGATATCGCGTAGCGCCTCGCCGCGCATCAGGTTGCGTTCGATACGCTCGAGCGAGATGCCCTTGGTCTCCGGCACCAGCAGCAGGGTGAAGACGATGAACGCAAGGTTGACGATCGCCAGCAGGCCGAAGGTCATCGGGCCGCCGAGGGCGTCGAGCATGGTCAGGAAGAAGGTGCCGATCATCATGTTGGCGACCCAGTTCGCCACCGTTGAACAGCCGATCCCGAAGTCGCGGCCGCGCAGCGGCTGGATTTCAGCGCAGAGCGTCCAGATCAGCGGGCCTGCGGACATCGCGAAGCCGGTGACGAACACCAGCAGCGCAGTCATCGCGGTGTACTGCAGGAAGGTGGTGGTCGGGCCGATCGCGAGGATCCCGCTGAGCACCGCCATGCCGGCCGCCATTACCGCGAAGCCGATGTAGAGTATCGGCTTGCGCCCGAGGCGGTCGACGAAGCCGATCGCGATGAAGGTCGCCAGTACGTTGACCAGACCCACCACCACGGTGCTCCACAGCTGGGCCTCGGTGCCCTGGAAGCCTGACATTTCGAAGATCCGGGGCGCGAAGTACATCATCACGTTCATCCCGGTGAACTGCTGGACGATCTGCAGACCTATTCCGAGCAGCACCGAGCGGCGGAAGTTGGAATTGCTGCGAAACAGCGCCCAGCCCTGGTTCTTGTCCTCTTCTTCGATGCTCTGTTCGATCTCCTTCATCTCGTAATCGACTTCGACCTGGCTCGAGCGCAGCTTGGTCAGCACCTCGCGCGCCTCGCCGAAGCGATCCTGGGAGGCCAGCCAGCGCGGGCTGTTGGGCACCATCATCACCCCGACGAAGAGCATTCCCGCTGGGATCATCAGCACGCCGAACATCCAGCGCCAGCTCTCGATGTAGCTGAACGCCAGGTTGGAGACGAAGGCGGCGAGGATCCCCACCGTGACCATCAGCTGGTAGAACGAAATCGTGGTGCCGCGGATGCGCTCGGGCGCGACCTCGGAGAGATAGAGCGGTGCGGTGAACGAGGCGACGCCGACCGCGAGGCCGAGGAGGATACGGGCGACTACCAAAATACTCGGGTTCCATGCCACCACGGCGACCAGGGCGCCAGCGAAGAAGAGCAGCGCCGAGAGCAGCAGCGCCTTCTTGCGGCCGAGCGATTTCGATACCCAGCTCGCGCCGCAGGCGCCGATCGCCGCGCCGAACATCATCGAGCCGACGATCCAGCCTTCCATCGCGGTGGATATCTCGAACTCATCGGTGATGAACGGCAATGCACCGGAGATCACCCCGATGTCCATCCCGAACAGCAGGCCGGCAATGGCGGCGAGCGCACAGCTCAGCCAGACCATCGGCACGATGTCTGCATTGCGCACTTCAGGCGGTGTGTCCGCTCCCGAGGAGCTGGATTGGGAGCTTTGCGGGGTTGCAACCATATGAAAGTTCTCCTGAATGATCCTGGGCGCCGGCTGCGGGATATCGGGCCTCGAGCTCGCCGTGCAACCTTATGTGACGCTTGGGATCAAGACTAGCAGGATTCATTACGACGGCAGCCAAACCGGGCAGTTCTAGACCAAAGTATCAGCTGAATCGAGTCAACGTCCCAACCCAATGCCTCGGCGGCGGCGCCTGGGCGCCGCTGCCGAGGGCTCAGGCCGATTCGTTGCGTGGATACTTGGTCGGCTTGATGCTGTCTTTGATCTTCTTCAGGTGGGGCAGGAAGTCCTTGCCGCGACGCAGGGTGACGCCGGTGGCGAGCACGTCGATCAGCGCCAGGTGGACGATGCGCGAGGTCATCGGCATGTAGAGTTCGGTATCTTCCGAGGACTCGACCCCGATCACTTCGCTGCACTGCTCGGCGAGCGGCGACTCGGCCTCGGTGATGCCGATCACCACCGCGCCGTTCTCGCGCGCCACCGCGCTGATCTCCACCAGTTCGCGGGTGCGCCCGGTATGCGAGATCACCACCACTACGTCGCCGGTGGACATCGCCGCGGCGGTCATCCGCTGCATCAGCACGTCTTCGTAGGAGACCACCGGCAGGTTGAAGCGGAAGAACTTGTGCTGGGCGTCCTGGATCACCGGGGCCGAGGCTCCCAGGCCGAAGAAGAACAGCTGGCGTGCCTGGGAGAGATGGTCGACCACCCGCTCGATCAGCCGGGTATCGATCTGCCGGCTCGAGGCGTCGAGCGCGGCGATGGTGGCGCCGAAGATCTTGCCTGTGTACGCCTTGGCGTTGTCGTCGCTTTCGACCGCGCGGGTGACGTAGGGCGTGCCGCCGGCGAGGCTCTGGGCGAGCTTGATCTTGAAGTCGGGATAGCCCTTGGTCTCGAAGTTGCGGCAGAAACGGTTGACCGTCGGTTCGCTGACGCTCGCCGCCTGGGCCAGCGCGGCGATGCTCATGCCAGTCGCCGATGAGGGGTCACTGAGGATCACTTCCGCGACCTTGCGCTCGGAGCGGTTCAGGGTCTCGAGGCGTTCGCGGATCTTGCGGATGAGGTCGTGTGCCACCATGAGTCGGTATTCCGGCCTGAAGGATTGATGCGAGACGCAGCCTAAGCGTTCGGGCGGCTAGTATAAGGTCGCGCGAGGCAAATGGGCAGTCGATGGCGCAAGCCGCGACCACGGCGCTCATCATGACTATCATGTCTGTGCGATGGGGAGGCCTTGTTTCATGTGGTAAGTTTACTTAAAGGTCTATTGCTAGGAGTCGACCCGATGATTAATGTTGTCGTCCCAATCATCCACTTCGAGGAGAGCTCGCAATGGCTGTAGAACAGACACCGGCCGTCGATCTCGCGCTGTTTGGCGCGCTCGGTGATCTGGCGCTGCGCAAGCTCTATGCCGCGCTCTATCATCTCGACCGCGGGGGACTGCTTGCCTCCGATACCAGAATCCTCGGCCTCGCCCGCCAGGACATCGATGCCGAAGCCTTTCGCGAGCGGGTAAGAGAAGCGCTCGACAAGAGCGTCGATGCCAAGGAGCGCGAAGACGAGAAGGTCGACCGCTTCATCGACCGCCTCCATTACCTCAAGCTCGACTTCGCCAGCGTCGAGGGCTATCGCGAGATCGCCCAGTGGCAGGCGGGGCGCCGCACGCCGCTGACCGTCTACCTGTCGGTGCCGGCCAGCCTGTTCGGGGTGATCTGCAAGAACCTCGAGCAGGGCGGCTGCCTCGACGAGGAGAGCCGGGTGGTGGTCGAGAAGCCGATCGGTTACGACCTCGAGAGTTCGATCGAGATCAACGATGCGATCGGCAGCGTGTTCGACGAGCGCCAGATCTATCGCATCGACCACTACCTCGGCAAGGAGACGGTGCAGAACCTTCTCGCCCTGCGCTTCGCCAACCCCTTGTTCGGCAATCAGTGGAACCAGAGCCAGATCTCCCACGTCGAGATCACCGTCGCCGAGACCGTCGGCATCGAGGGCCGCTGGGGCTACTTCGATCAGGCCGGCCAGCTGCGCGACATGGTCCAGAACCACCTGATGCAGCTGCTTTGCATGATCGCCATGGAGCCGCCGTCGAACCTCGACGCCGACAGCATCCGCGATGAGAAGGTCAAGGTGCTCAAGGCACTGCGGCCGATCGAAGGCGAGCGCTTGGCCACCGACGTGGTGCGTGGGCAGTACATCTCCGGCACTTCCGGGGGCAAGCCGGTACCCGGCTATCTCGAGGAGGAGGGCGCCAACGTCGATTCGCGCACCGAGACCTTCGTTGCGTTCAAGACCGAGGTCTCCAACTGGCGTTGGGCCGGCGTGCCGTTCTACCTGCGCACCGGTAAGCGGATGCCCGAGAAGCTGTCGCAGATCGTCATCCACTTCCGCCAGCAGCCGCACTATATCTTCGACCCGGACCAGCGCGGTCTGGCCTCGAACAAGCTGATCATCCGGCTGCAGCCCGACGAGGGTATCAACCTCCAGGTGCTGACCAAGGATTCCGGCCTCGACAAAGGCATGCGGCTGCGTCCTGGTCCGCTGCATCTCGACTTCCACAAGGCTTTCCCCAAGGCGCGCATCCCGGATGCCTACGAACGTCTGATCCTCGAAGTGATGAAGGGACGTCAATATCTGTTCGTACGCCGCGACGAGGTGGAGTACTCCTGGCGCTGGGTCGACAAGCTGATCGCCGGCTGGGAATCCCGCGGACTGCCGCCGAAGCGCTATCCGGCGGGCTCCTGGGGTCCGGTGTCGTCGATCGCGATGATCACCCGCGACGGTCGTTCCTGGTTCGAGGAGTATTGAGATGAGTGACTCCGTCAATGCGCGACAGCGGCTAGCGGAAAGCCTCGCTGAAGCGGTCGCCGCGGCTCTTCGCGCGGATCTCGCCGAGCAGGATCGAGCGCTTTTGATCGTCTCGGGGGGCTTGACGCCGCTTGCGTTCTTCGAGGCGCTGTCGACGCTTGAGCTCGACTGGGAGCGGGTCGACGTGACGCTGGCCGACGAGCGCTGGGTCGATGAATCGAGCGACGATAGCAACACCCGGTTGGTCAAGCGCCACCTGCTGCGTGAACGCGCAGCCCAGGCGCGCTTCGTGCCGCTGACCACCGCCGATGCCACCCCTGAGGAAGGGGTGGCCGCGCTCGAGAAGAGCGTAGCGGGGCTCAGCTGGCCGGCGAGCGTGGTGATCCTCGGCATGGGCAGCGACGGCCATACCGCGTCGCTGTTTCCCGATAGCCCGCAGTTGAAGGATGGGCTGACCACCGAGGCCGCGCTGCTCGCGGTGCATGCGCCGAGCGTGCCGCAGCCGCGGATCAGCTTCAGCCGTCACCGCCTGGCACAGGCGAAGCGGCACTTCGTCCACCTCACCGGTGCGGAGAAGCGCGCAGTGTTCGCCAAGGCGCTGGCTGGGGATGAAGTGTTCGAGGCGCCGATCCGTGCCTTCATGGATGCGCCGCTGTCGCTTTATTGGGCGCCCTGAGCGGTTCTTGCTCGGACGCTGGTTTCGGGCGCCGGTGTGGCAATCTGCGGTGAATTGTCGCAGGTCGGTGGATTACTGCTAATGTAGGATTGTTACTACATTTCCGACCGGCTAAGATGGGTATACCCATTCGCAATTCAGTGTTCGGTGCTGGTCGAAAAGCATCGAATCAGTGTCTCTCTCGACAGCCTCGGCTGTTTTTCCACCCGCCCGCTTCGCGTGGCGGGTTTTTTTTGTCCACCGTCCTGCCGTTCGATGCCCGCTATCGGTATGCCCAAGCCTTCCTGGGCGTGGTTGAAATACCGAATTCCGGTGGCCCTCGATTTCTTCCGGCCCGGCCCGACCCGACCGAGGCAGACAGGCGACCCGCGGGCGGGCCGCTCGTGATCTGGTCTTCCGAGGTGTCGCCTCTACAGCACCCGATGCGCGCGTGCGGACTCCAGCAGCGCGAACCAGGCGGTACGTTCGAGCTCGAAATCCGAGCGCGTATCCTCGAGCAGGGCTTGGATTCGATTCGGGCGCAGCGTACCGATCACCGGCACCGGGCCATTGGGAATCCGCTTCAGCCAGGCCAGAGCGACGCCCGCGGCGCTGACCCCGCTCTGCTCGGAGAGCTGGCGCAGCATCTGGTTGACCAGCACGCCCTCGAACAGCCGCCCGCCGCACAGCGGGGAGTAGGCCAGCGCCAGCATGCCGTCCTGGGATGACGCGTCCCAGCGACCGTCGAACAGTGCTTCGCTGCGCGCGATCGAAAGCTCGAACTGGTTGATCGAGAGCGGGTGCTCGAGTACCGCCTGCAGCCGGCGCCACTGCGCGGGCAGGTGGTTGGAGACTCCCACCGCGCCGATCTTGCCGGCATCGATCGCTGCTTCCAGCGCGTGTGCGGTGGGCTCGGCATCGAGCAGCGGATCGGGGCGGTGGAGGAGCAGATGATCGATGCGGTCCACGCCTAGCCGTTGCAGGGCTGAGTCGATCGCCTGGGCCAGGTAGCCGGGTGAGCTGTCGTAGTGCTTGACCTGGAAGGGCGATCGGTCGCGGGCGGCGGGCACGATGCAGGTTTTGGTGATGATGCGCACCTTGTCGCGAAGCCCCGGGCGCAATGAAAGCGCCGCGCCGAAGTGCCGCTCCGTGTCGCCGTTCTGGTCACCATCGCCGTAGATGTCGGCATGGTCGAACCAGTGCAATCCTTCGTCGACGCGGGCCTCGAGCCAACTGGCGAAGGCTTCGGGCGAGGCGAGCCGGGGATGCTGGTGCAGGTTGCGCATGCCGAGCACGAAAGGGCTGTCGATGATCGGGAGTTCAGACACGCGGGACGTCCATGAAGGAGGAAGTGGAAAAGCCGCGGGTGATGATACCCACGGCTGAGCGGTCAGAGCAGGGTGATCTGCTGGGCCAGCAGGTGCTGGCCGCCAGGGGCGAGCCAGATCGGGTCGAGGCGGGTGCAGGCCGCTTCGACGCAGAGGAACTCGAGCAGCTCGGCCTCGGCGACATCTCCGGGCGGTTTGTCGCCAGGATGCCAGATCACGCTCGAATCGCTGCCCTCCTTGGCGATCGACAGCCGGCGCTCGCCGTTCGTCCGCGGATCGACCAGCACCAGCGAGCGGTTGGAGTGATAGATGCGATCAAGCTCGCCGCGGATCGCAAGTTCCCCCGCCTGCTCGAACTCGCGCATGCCGCGCAGCTTATCGAGATAGGTAGCGCCGGCGAGCCCTTCGACGCGGCAGGTATGGGCATTGGCGACGGCGAAGTAGCTGTGCAGCGCCTGGGTGAACTTGACCGGTGTGTCGCCGCGATGCTCGGTGATCAACTCGATGCGCAGGCGCTGGGCGTTGGCCTGGATCACCACGCGGGGGGAGAGCTGCGGATCGAGCGCTTCCACCGGCGAAAGATGCAGCTCGACGCCCTCGGCCTCTTCCTCGCAGGCATCGAGGCGCCAGTTCGCGGTGCGCGCGTAGCCGTGCGCGGGACCTTGGCCATCCTCACGGTCGGCGAACCAGGGCCAGCACAGCGGAATGCCGCCGCGGATCGCCGCCGGCACGGGTTTCGGCACCGAGCTGGTCCACAGCCAGGGTGCCTGACCGTGGGGCGCGAAGTGAAGCAGCTGGGCGCCTTGGAGCGAGAGTATCAGCGAACCCCAGGCCTGGTTGATCAATACCACGCTGCGTCCTTCCCATTCGGCCTCGTGTCGGCCGTTGGTGGCGGCCAGCAGCGTGGCGAGAGCCGAGGGCAGTGCCTGCCCGGAAGCAGCGGATGCGGTCATCAGGCGACCTCTTCGTTGTGCAGCGCTTCGGCGGCGCCGAGCAGCCCGGTCCATTTCGCCGTGACCACCCAGGTGGCGATCTCGGCAGTGTAGTAGCCCATCCGGCCCTTGTCGGCGAAGGCTTCGCGGAAATCGCTGCGATCGAGCAGCGCCAAGATGCGCGGCAGGATACCACCGCATAGGTAGACCCCGCCGCGTGCGCCGAGGGTCAGCGCGATGTCGCCGGCGACGTGGCCGAGGATGCGGCAGAAGCGCATCACCGTCTCGAGCGCCAGGGGGTCGCCCTCGAGTGCCGCGCCGGTGACCTCGGCCGGGGTCGAAAGGTGTGGTTCGAGGCCGTCGAATTCCGCATGGGCGTGGTAAAGATCGACCAGGCCCTGGCCGCACAGCATGCGTTCGATCGAGACCCTGTCGTAGCGAGCGCGGAACCACTCGAGCAGTTTCATCTCGAAATCGTCGGTGGGCGCGAAGCTTGCGTGGCCGCCCTCGGCGCTGAGCGGGATCCAGAACCTCTGGCTCGGCGCGAGCCCGGCGACGCCGAGCCCGGTGCCGGGGCCCATCACCAGTCTGGCGCAGCCTTCGGCGCTGCTGCCTTGCCCCAGTTGGTGGAGATCATCGGGCCGAATATGCGGCAGCCCCAGCGCCATGGCGGTGAAGTCGTTGATCGCCTTGAAGTTGTCGAGCTCGAACTCGCGCTTGAAAGCAGACTTGCTGAAGCTCCACGGATTGTTGGTCATCTTCACCACGTCCTTGTGGACGGGGCAGGCGAAGGCGAGGCATGCCTCCTTCGGTGCCGGACCTTCGATTCCATCGAGATAGGTACGAACGGCATCCGATAGGGAAGGATAGTCGGCGCATTTGAGGGCCTGGATGTTGCTCAGGTCGAATTCGCCAGGCGTCACCAGCGCGAAGCGAGCATTGGTGCCGCCGATATCTCCCACCAGGGCCGGTCGTGTCATCGGGATTTCTCCGTTTGCCCGCGTAGCGCCGCGGGCGTGGTTATTCGTCACATAGTAGCGGAAGCGATCCGTGCTCCACCATCGCGATGGTCGCGCTCGTCCCGGCTGCTGTCTTGCTCCGTGACAGCGGGCGCGGCGCGGCGTAGTAAATGCGCGAATGGTGCCCTCCCTTCGGCTATATCCGCAACATTTCTATCGACCTGATGGGCGGTAATGTGCGTAAATTTAGCAACAACGATGTGCGGGGAGCAGGCCTTCCACCGAGTGCGCCGCCGCCGGGTGAACTATCCTAAAGACTCAGGTCCGAGGACGCAGGATAGGCTTCCACTGGCGTATCGACCGAACATCCAAAAATCCAGTCGCCCCCCGATACCAGGGGGCACGATCGTCGATCTACCGACAATCTGTCCAAGGAGGAAGCGATGACTTTACGAGTCGCCATCAATGGTTTCGGCCGCATTGGGCGCAATACGCTGCGCGCGCTCTACGAGAACGGCTATCGCGATAAGATCGAGGTCGTGGCGATCAACGATCTCGGGGATTCGGCGCTCAACGCCCACCTGCTCGAATACGATACCACCCACGGCCACTTCGCGGTCGGTGTCGAGCACGACGGTGAATCGATCAGCGTCGCCGGTGACAAGATCGCGATCTTCGCCGAGCGTGACCCGGCCAAGCTGCCGTGGCAGCAGCTCAATGTCGACCTGGTGATGGAATGCACCGGTTTCTTCACCAAGCGCGCCGACGCCGCCAAGCATATCGAGGCCGGGGCCAAGCGGGTGCTGATCTCCGGGCCGAGCGCGGATGCAGACCTCACCGTGGTGTTCGGGGTCAACGACGACAAGCTCACCGCCGAGCATGCGGTGGTTTCCAACGCTTCGTGCACCACCAACTGCCTGGCGCCGGTGGCCAAGCTGCTCAACGATGCGATCGGCATCGAGAACGGGTTGATGACCACCATCCACTCGTACACCAACGACCAGAACCTCTGCGACGTCTACCACAAAGACCCCTTCCGCGCGCGTAGCGCCACCCACTCGATGATTCCGACCAAGACCGGCGCCGCCTCCGCGGTGGGCCTGGTTCTTCCGGAGCTCAAGGGGCGCCTCGACGGTTTCTCGATGCGTGTGCCGACGATCAACGTCTCGGTGGTCGACCTGACCTTCACCGCTTCGCGCGAGACCAGCAAAGAAGAGATCCATGCGCTGGTCGACAAGGCCGCGGAAGGCTCCAAGGTGCTGTCGACCAACCAGAAGCCGCTGGTATCGGTGGACTTCAACCACAATCCCTACTCGTCGATCTTCGACAAGAACCACACCCGCGTTTCGGGCAAGCTGGTCAAGGTGCTCGCTTGGTACGACAACGAATGGGGTTTCTCCAACCGCATGTGCGACACCGCGCTTGCGATGCAGAAATTCCTCTGATTCGAGCCGTCCAGAGCACACGAGGACCCTGCTTCGGCGGGGTCTTTCGTTGTCGGCTCGGTACTGGCTTTGTCGGATCGGTACTCGACCAGACTTTGGACCAAAGTAGCGCAGCTGCTGCTCGAGCCAAATCCATATCCTGTCCGCACCGGGGAACGCCATGTTCCGCCGATGCGACGCCAAGCCAGGGGTGTGCGAGGATCGCATCCGCTCGGTGGCGTATGATGTGGCCTGGCTGGATCGTTTCAGCCTGCGGCCGTCGATCGGCGGCACCCAACCATAGCGCGAGGTTCGAGCGCACCGACCCAACGCCCTGAGGAGACAGCATGTTCTTGATCTGCGGTGAAGCGCTGTTCGACTTCTTCGCCCAACCCGACGTCGATGACTCCGCCGCGCGGGTGGCCTTCGAGGCAGTGGCGGGAGGATCGCCGTTCAACGTCGCCGTTGGTCTGGCCCGGCTCGAGCGCGATGCGGCGCTGCTCACTGGGATGTCGACCGATTTCCTCGGCCAGAGGCTATGCAAGGTGCTCGAGCACGAGGGGGTCGACACCCGCTATCTGGTGCGTCTCGACGATGCCACGACGCTTGCGATGGTGGCGCTTTCTCCGAGCGGTTCGCCCCAGTACGCCTTCTATCACCAGCACGGCGCCGATCGTGCGCTCACTCTGCGCCACCTACCCGAGCTCACCGACGATGTCTCGGCGATCCACGTCGGTTCCTACTCGCTGGTGGTCTCTCCCACCGCCGAGACCCTGGGCGCGCTGATCGAGAAAGAGGGGGCGGAGCGACTGGTGAGCCTCGACCCGAACGTGCGGTTGAAGATCGAGCCCGATCTCGACCGCTGGCGCGAGCAGATTGGCTACTTCGCCCTACGTGCCGATCTGATCAAGGTCAGCGAAGAGGATTTGATCTCGCTCTACGACGATCCCGATGGCGAGCAGGTGGTGCGTCGCTGGCTCGCCGCGCGCACCTCGCTGGTACTGGTCACCCGCGGCGAGAGGGGAGTGAGCGTGTTCACCCGCGAGGAGCGCTATACCCTCGGTACCCAGCCGGTCGAGGTGGTCGACGCGGTGGGGGCGGGGGATACCTTCCAGGCGGCGATGCTCTGCTGGCTCGACGAGCAGGGCAAGGCGAACCGCGAGGGTGTGGCGGGCCTCGAACGCAGCGAGATCGAGCGCATGGTGGCCTTCGCCAACGCTGCGGCGGGGATCACCTGCACCCGGCGCGGGCCGGATCTGCCGCGACGTGCGGAGCTGGCAGCGAGCTGAAGGTTTGAGTGTTGACCTGCGTGTGGGATGGAGGTTTTAAGATGCAGGCTCTCGTTCAACACCGCGTCGCTGGATGCTACCCAACGCCGCAAGGAGGCTTCGATGCTGTCAGCTAAGATGATCGCCCCTCTGGTCCTGGCCGGCTTCACTTTTGGCGTCGCACTGCCGGCGACGGCGCAGATGAGCTCGATGGATCATGGCTCGATGGGCCACGGCTCGATGGATCATGGCACCGCTGGCCAGGGTTCGACCGAGCATGGTTTGACCGATCATGGCGCAGCGCAGGGTGTCGTCACGCCGTCGACCGAGGCCTTCGAGCAGGCGGCGCAGCTGATGCACCGGGGCATGGACATCGACTACAGCGGCAATGCCGATGTCGATTTCGTCCGCGGGATGATCGCCCACCACCAGGGCGCGATCGAGATGGCCAAGGTGCAGCTCGAGTACGGCACCGATAGCGAGATGCGCCAGCTGGCCGAGAACGTGATCCGCGACCAGCAGCGGGAGATCGAGCAGATGCAGCGGTGGCTCGAGCAGCACGACGCTGACTGAGCATCCGGCATCGCTCGACGTACGCCGCCCCACCCCGGGCGGCGTCTTCGCGTTTGGGCCACTGCGACGCTAGGTCACGCCCCAAGGCTTTGACCCTCAGGGGCGGCTCGACTAACCATGAAGTAGGACGTATCGACACTGACGCGCCGATTCGACTTAGGTTTCCAGCCGAAGGAGAGGTGCACATGGGCAACCCCAGCCACCCGGTGATCATCGTGGTCAACGCTGGATCTTCGAGCATCAAGCTTTCGATCTTCTCGGTCGGGGACGATGAGCCACCGCGGCTGCACACCCATGGACAGCTGGAGGACATCGGCGGCCACCAGCCGAAAATGAAACTCGAATCGGCCGGCGGCGAACTTCTGCTCGACGAGCATTTCGGTGCCGACGAGGTACCCGACCACGGCGCGGCCTACGCCAAGCTCCGCGAGGCGGTGAAGGAGCGGCTCGAAGGTTTCTCTCCAGTGGCGGTCGGCCATCGGGTGGTGCACGGTGGCACCCGTTTCGATGCACCGGTGGTGATCGACGAGTCGGTCAAACGCGAGATCGAGTCCTTGACCGTGCTCGCGCCTTTGCACCAGCCCCACGCCCTGGCGGGGATCGAGGCGGTGGAGAGGATCGCTCCCGACGTGCTCCAGGTCGCTGGCTTCGACACCTCCTTTCACTTTCATCGCGACCCGCTCTCCCAGCTCACCGGCCTGCCGTACGAGTATTTCGAACATGGCATTCGCCGCTTCGGCTTCCACGGTCTTTCCTACGAGTACATCGCCAAGGCGCTGGTCGAGGAGGCGCCGGCGCTCGCCGAGCGTCGGCTGGTCGTCGCCCACTTAGGCAATGGCGCGAGTCTCTGCGCGCTGCATCGAGGCAAGAGCGTGGATACCACCATGAGCCTGACGCCGCTCGATGGTTTGCCGATGGGGACGCGCAGTGGTTCGCTCGATCCCGGTATCCTGCTATATCTGCTCGGGCGCGGTATGCCGCTCGACGAGCTGCGCCGGCTGCTCTACTACGAATCCGGGCTCAAGGGGCTTTCCGGTATCTCCAATGACATGCAGGAGCTGCTCGAGAGCGACGAGCCGCGCGCTCGGCTGGCGGTCGATTTTTTCGTCGCCCGTATCGCCGAAGGGTGCGCGCGGATGGCAGTCGCCCTCGGTGGGCTGGAGGGGCTGATCTTCACCGGTGGCATCGGCGAGCACGCCGCGCAGATCAGGGCGCGGGTCTGCGCCCTGCTGGCGCCGCTGTTCGGGGTCGAACTCGACCCCGCAGCCAATGGCGCCGAACGCCCGCGTTTGATCTCGAGCACCGCCAGCCGGTTCGAGGTCCGGGTACTGCCCACCGATGAGGAGGGAATGCTCGCCGAGCACGTCTGGCGATTGTGGCGTGAGCGCCAATCAGAGCACTGAACGCCATCAGGCCGGCGCCGTAAGCGGCGTACGATCGGTGGATCATCGACGAACCCCGCAAGAGGAGATTCGCGCATGGCAGTAACTCGTCAACCGCTCGATCAAGAGCAGCTCGAACGCCTGGATGCCTGGTGGCGCGCTGCCAACTACCTGACCGTCGGCCAGATCTACCTGAAGGACAACCCGCTGCTCGAGCGGCCGCTCGAGCTCGACGACATCAAGCCGCGACTGCTCGGACACTGGGGAACGTCGCCGGGGCTCAACTTGATCTACGTCCACGCCAACCGGTTGATCAAGGCCTACGATCTGGACGCCCTCTATCTCACCGGGCCCGGTCACGGCGGCCCGGCGCTGCTCGCCAACGTCTGGCTCGAGAACAGCTACACCGAGCACTTCCCCGAAGTGACCCGCGACCGTACCGGGATGCGCCGGCTGTTCCGGCAGTTCTCCACGCCCGGCGGCATCCCCAGCCACGTCAGCGTACCGACCCCCGGCTCGATCCACGAAGGGGGCGAGCTCGGCTATGTGCTGACCCACGCCTATGGTGCGGTATTCGACAATCCTGATCTGATCGCGATCGCCGTGGTGGGTGATGGCGAGGCCGAGACCGGTCCGCTCGAAGGCTCGTGGAAAGGCAATAAGTTCGTCAACCCCACCCGCGACGGGGCGGTATTGCCGATCCTCCACCTCAACGGCTACAAGATCGCAGGTCCCACCGTGCTCGGTCGTGAGGATGACGAGCGCCTGACCAAGTACTTCGAAGGGCACGGCTATTCGCCACGCTTCGTCGAGGGGGACGACCCGATGGCGGTGCACCAGCAAATGGCCGAGGTGCTCGAGCAGGCGGTGGTCGATATCCTCGAGATCCGGCAGCGGGCGAGAAGCGAGGGTTTCGATACGCGCCCCGAGTGGCCGATGATCGTGCTGCGCACTCCAAAAGGCTGGACCGGTCCTAGCGAGGTGGATGGCAAGCAGGTCGAGGGCACCTTCCGCTCCCACCAGGTGCCGCTTTCCGGGCTGCGCGATCACCCCGAGCATCTGCGTCAGCTCGAGGAGTGGCTGAAGAGCTATCGCCCCGAGGAGCTGTTCGGTCAACAAGGCCAGCCGGTCGCCGAGCTGCTCGAACTCGCCCCCGAGGGCAACCGGCGGATGGGCAGCAACCCCCACGCCAACGGCGGTACGCTGCGTGAACCGCTGGTGCTGCGCGACTGGCGCAGCTACACCCTCAAGATCGACGACGCTAATCGCGCCCGCGAGCGGCATGAATCGACCCGGGTACTCGGCGGCATGCTGCGCGACGTTTATCTCGACAACCCGCACAGCTTCAGGCTCTTCTGCCCCGACGAGACCAATTCCAATCGCCTGGGCGCGGTGTTCGAAGCCAGCGATCGCTGCCTGGTCAGCACCATTTACGACTACGACGATTACGTTTCCCACCAGGGGCGGGTGATGGAGGTACTCAGCGAGCACAACTGCCACGGCTGGCTCGAGGGCTACGTGCTTACCGGTCGTCATGGGATATTCGCCACTTATGAGGCGTTCGCGACGATCATCGATTCGATGGCGATACAGCATGCCAAGTGGCTCGAGCATGCTTGCGACGTACCCTGGCGTGCGCCGATCCCCTCGCTCAACTACCTGCTGACCTCGACCTGCTGGCGCAATGATCACAACGGCTTCAGCCACCAGGGCCCAGGTTTCATCGACAGCCTGATCAGCAAGCGCCCCGAAGTAGTGAGGATCTACCTGCCGCCCGATGCCAACTGCCTGCTTTCAGTGGCCGATCATTGTCTCAACAGCGTCAACTATCTCAACGCGATCGTGATCGACAAGCAGCCGCAGATGCAGTACCTGAACGCCGAGGAGGCCAGCGCGCACTGCGCCGCCGGGGCGAGCATCTGGGCGTGGGCCGGTAACGAAGTCGAGGGAGAGGAGCCCGACATCGTCATGGCCTGCGCGGGAGACATCCCGACCCAGGAGACGCTGGCGGCGATCGACCTGCTGCTCCAGCACCTGCCGGAGCTCAAGATACGCATGGTCAACGTCGTCGACCTGATGATGCTGCCGCCGAGCGATCGTCACCCCCACGGTGCCAGCCAGGAGAAGTTCAACGCCCTGTTCACCACCAGCAAGCCTGTGCTTTTCACCTTCCACGGCTATCCCGGCGTGGTCCACCAACTGCTCCACGGCCGTGCCAGCACCGAGCGCTTCCACGTGCGCGGCTACCAGGAGGAGGGCACCACTACTACCCCCTTCGACATGGTGGTGCTCAACCGCATCAGCCGTATCCACCTCTGTCTCGATGTGCTGCGCTACGTGCCTGACAGACTCGAGAAAGCGTCGGCTTTCATCGGCTACCTCGAGAATCTGCTCGACGAGCACCAACGCTATACGCGCGAGCACTTCGACGATCTGCCGGAGATCACCGAGTGGCGCTGGTCGGGAGGCAAGGGCTGAGGTAGCCAGGACGCCGTGCCCTGACACCGTGCTCGAAAGGGCACGGTGTCTTCGTTCGAGCGTGCCGCGGGGACGATGTTGAAGGAGGGTGTCGCCAATTCGCCGGGGAGTTGGCATGATGGGGTATGCGACCTTAGTCTTGAATTAAGATATCGATCGAACAACCTCGAGCCGTGGGTCGCATCGATTCCCCAATGACAATGATCGGGACGCCCACCACCATGAGCAAGCCTGTCTCCTCGACAGTGGACTACGAATCCGTCGGTAACGATTATCTTGCGCGCCGTTCGCTCAAGCGAGGCGCGGCGGGCTGGATGCTGCTCGCCACGCTCGGCGTCTCCTACGTGATTTCCGGCGACTTCGCCGGTTGGAACCTCGGTCTCGCCGCTGGGGGCTTCGGTGGCCTCTTGGTCGCCACCCTGCTGATGGGGCTGATGTACACCTGCATGGTCTTCGCCCTCGCCGAGCTCTCCGCCTGCCTGCCCAACGCCGGCGGCGGCTACAGCTTCGCCCGCCGTGCCCTCGGTCCCTGGGGCGGCTACATCACCGGCACCGCGATCCTGCTCGAGTACGCGATCGCCCCGGCCGCGATCGTGATCTTCATCGGTGGCTATCTCTCGAGCCTGATCGGCATCGACGGCCCGGTGGTCTATGCGCTGTTCTACCTGGCCTTCATCGGCCTGCACCTGTGGGGCACCGGTGAGGCGCTGAAGATCCTGCTGGTGATCACCGGGATCGCCGCCGTCGCGATCGTGATCTTCGTGCTGGCGATGATTCCCTATTTCGATGTCGACAACCTGTTCGACATACCTGCCGGCGAAGGATTCGGCGCCTCGTCCTTCCTGCCCCATGGCTACTTCGGCATCTGGGCCTGCCTGCCGTTCGCGATCTGGTTTTTCCTCGCCGTCGAAGGGGTGCCGCTGGCCGCCGAGGAGTCGCGGGATCCGGGGCGCGACATGCCTCGCGGAATCATCGTGGCGATGATGGTGCTGCTGGTGTTCGCAGCCTGCGTGCTGCTGCTCGCCCCGGGCGGTGCCGGGGCGCAGCTGATGAGCGAGAGCGCCGCTCCCTTGGTCGATGCCCTCAACGCCGCCTACGGACCGGGCAACTGGATCGCCGGGCTGGTCAACGTGGTCGGCCTCGCCGGGCTGATCGCTTCGTTCTTCTCGATCATCTTCGGCTATTCGCGCCAGGTCTTCGCGCTTTCCCGGGCGGGCTATCTGCCGCGCTGGCTGTCGGTGACCAATGCCCGCCGCGCACCGACGCTCGCGCTGGTGGTGCCGGGCATCATCGGCTTCTTGCTCTCGCTCACCGGCCAAGGAGACCTGATGATCACCATGGCGGTGTTCGGCGCAACCATCTCTTATGCGATGATGACGCTCTCCCACCTGCTGTTGCGCTCGCGCGAGCCCGATCTGCCTCGGCCATACCGCACCCCGGGTGGGTGTCTCACCTCTGCCGTGGCGCTGGTGCTGGCGCTGGTCGCGTTCGTCTCGACCTTCCTGGTCAGCCTCCAGGCGGCGCTGTGGTCGGCGGCATTCTACGCGCTGATGCTCGCCTACTTCGGCTTCTACAGCAGGAAGCGGCTGGTTGCCCAGGCGCCCGAGGAGGAGTTCGCCGCGATCAAGCGCGCCGAGGCGGAACTGGGCTGAGCTGGGTTTGGATCATGATTTTCGATTCAGGACACTACAACGAGCGTTGGCATCCCTTTGGTTTGTCGACAGATGGTGGGCGGAGGACGAGCGATGAAAATTGGACTGCTGCAGTGCGATGATTTGGCGCCTTCGCTGCGACAAACCTACGGTAACTATCCCGAGCTCTACGAGCGGCTGCTGCGCTCGGCCGAGCCCAACGCCACCATCGAGGTCTGGCGGGTGCATGAGGGCGAGCTGCCGGAGGACCTGCTGGCTGCCGACGTCTGGTTGATCTCCGGCAGCAAGGCGAGCGTCTACGAAGCGCATCCCTGGATCGCTGAGCTGGTCGATTTCGTCTGCCTGCTGTGGGACTCCCGCCGTCCGCTGATCGGTATCTGCTTCGGTCACCAGCTGATCTGCAAGGCGCTCGGGGGCGTGGTCGAGAGAAGCCACAAGGGCTGGGGGCTCGGGGTGTCGTTCAACCAGGTGGTCAAGCAGCGGCGCTGGATGTCGCCCTGGCAGGAGCGCCTCGGCCTGGTGGTCAGCCATCAGGACCAGGTGATCGAGTTGCCGCCGGTCGGCGAAGTGATCGCCGAGAGCGCTTTTTGCCCGAACTACGTGGTCGAGTATCGTGAACGCTTCCTCGGTATCCAGGGGCATCCCGAGTTCTCCCGCGCGCTGAGCCGCGACCTGATGAAACTGCGCGACAGCGTGCTATGCCCGATTCGGCTGCGCGAAGGTGTCGCTTCGCTCGAGGCGCAGACCGATGACGCGCTGATGGCGCGTTGGATGGTCGATTTCTACTACCACGCGCTCGCTGAGGCGCAGAGCTATGCCCTGGTGCGCTCTGCCTGAGCGATACCGCCAATGTGACGACGGCAAAGCCCGCCCCGGCAGTCGGGGGCGGGCTTTATCCTTTCATCGGCCGGGTGCGAAGGCGCCGCTGGTTCAGGGTGCGAGCAGGTAGCCGCTGCGATGGCGCTGGTGGCCTGCGATGTCGGCGACGATCATGCCGGCGGTCGCCATCCGGCGCTGGCTGCGGGCGTAGAGCATCCCTGCCTGGGGCGCGCGGACCTCGGCGACTCGATCGGTCAGCGGGTCGATCACCTCGGCGATCAGATCGCCTGCATCGACCAGGGTGCCGGGCTCGACGGCGAACACCAAAAGGCCTCCGATCGGGGCGTGGACGAAGTCCATCGCCTCGAGCGGGGTCGCGGGGTAGGGCAGTGCCGGCAGTGCCGGGGCCTGGCCTTCGATGAGCCCTGCGTGGGTCATCCAGTCGATGATCGCCTGGGCGTCGCGATCGGCGAGCGGGTGATAGACGTCCTGCTGGCCGCGTAGCTCTATGGTGATCGATTCGCTGCCATAGGGAATCGGGTAGCGATCGCCGAAATGCTGGCGCAGCCGCTCCCAGACCAGGGTGAAGCATTCATCGAACGAGGCGCCGCCCGAGTCGGTGGCGAGCAGGCTCGCTTTCGATCCGAAGTAGCGGGCGAAGGGTTCGAAGGTCGGCCAGGCGGCGGGCGTGGTGTAGAGGTGCTCGACGGCGTTGAAGTCGCAGTGCAGGTCGAGCACGTAGTCCGCCCCGCAGGCGAGGCGTTGCAGCACCAGGTGGGTCGACTCGAAGGCGCTGCGCGGGGTGAGCGCCTCGAGCGCCTGGCGAAAACGCCGACGGATCTCGCGGCAGTTGGCCTGCGGTTCGTCGCTCAGTACGGTGCCCGCATCTGGTTCCAGCTCCGTCGCGATCGTCTCGAAAACGTCGACGAAGCGGCGGTTGAAGTTGCTTACGCTCTCGAAGTCGTAACGGCCGAGCGGAGTATCCATCAGCTGCTGGTCGAGCCCGTTCGGATTGGCCACCGGTACCAGGGTGACGCGCGCGCGCAGCCCGCCCTCGGCCTCGAGCGCCTCGAAGCGCTGCTTGAGCTTCCACGCCACCAGCATTCCCGGCAGTTCATCTGCGTGCAGCGAGGCTTGGACGTAGAGCGAACGCTCGGCGTCGGCCGGGCCGAAATGGAAGCTTTCGATCCGGCGTTCGGTGCCGGGCGCCGGGGAGAGCAGCGGGTGGCTTTGGTGTTCCACGAGTGAAGTCCTAAGTGGCGATTGCGCTATACGCGAAGGCGCCGCCCAAGGGGGCGGCGCCGACGAGGATCGAGCGGAAGGGTTTACTCTTCGACGCCGAAGTACTTGTCGTAGAGGCTCTGGTAGGTGCCATCTTCCCGGACCTCAGCGAGGGCCTGGTTGAAACGCTCGGCGAGCGCCTCGTCGCGGGGACGGAAAGCGATGCCGAAACCGTCGCCGAAGTACTCCTTGGGTTCATCGATCATATCGCCGACCACCACGTAGTCGCCCTGGTCTGCGTCGAGCATGGTGGTCTTGCCGATCGGGAAATCGAGGAAGGCGATGTCGATACGTCCGGCGCTCATGTCGATCACCAGGTCATCAGCGGTGGCGTAGCGGCGGATTTGCGCTTCGCTGCCGTAGAGATCCGTGACGTAGTTGTCCTGCAGCGTACCGCGCTGCACGCCGATCGTCTTGCCCTTGAGCGTCTGTGCGTCGGCGCTGGTGAAGCCTTCGCTGCTCGGTGCGAACCAGGCCGACGGTGGCGAGATGTAGGGCTCGGAGAACAGTACCTGCTGACGGCGCTCTTCATTGATCGTCATCGACGACATGATCGCGTCGAACCTGCGTGACAGCAGGCCGGGAATGATCCCGTCCCAGGCCTGGACCACCCACTCGCACTGGAGCTCGGCGCGTTCGCACAGCGCGTCGCCGAGCTCGATGTCGAAGCCGGTCAGCGAACCATCGGGGTTGCGGTACTCCATCGGTTCATAGGGTACGTCCACACCGATGCGGATGCTCTGGTAATCACGGCCTTGGGCATGCGCGCCGACGGCGAGGGTGAGACTGGCGCCGAAGAGCGCTGCGGTGACGATTCTCTTCATCGGGTTGTTCTCTCGTCTTCAACTCATGGATCGGGTGCCGGAGCACGCGGTGGGTCGATTCAATCCTCGGCATTCACCGATAGATCGTAGTCGAAATAGCGTTCCATCAATGCCTTGAAGGTACCGTCGGCGTTCAGCCCCTGTGGCCTGGTTGATTTTTCCGGCCAGCGCCCCGTCGCGCGGACGATCCAGACGCTGAGGATATTCTAATAGGGGTCGAAGAACAGTACCCGCCTTGCTCGACCTAAGCGCGTACGCACCGCTCGCTGCCCGGGTCGATGCCGAACTCCCTTCACCGGCGGTAGACGCGCGGTCGGCGAACGGCCCGCGGGACAGGGCGATCATCCGGCGGGTCTCAAGTGGGCGAGCAGCCGGCGCTCGAGACCGCGGAAGATGCCCTGGATCCCGAAGCTCAGCACCATGTAGAGCAGCGCGACGAAGATGAAGGCGGTGAACGGGGCGTAGAAGCGTGCGTAGACATAGTAGGCCGCACCGGTCAGGTCCATGATCGTCACCACGCTTGCGATCGCGCTGGCGTGGAGCATGAAGATCACTTCGTTGCCATAGGCCGGAAGCGCGCGGCGAAACGCGCTCGGCAGCACGATGCGACGGATGGTCAGGGCGCGCGACATGCCATAGGCCCGCGCGGCCTCGACTTCACCGCGCGGTGTCGACCTGATCGCGCCGTGGAAGATTTCGGTGGTGTAGGCGGCGGTATTGAGGGTGAAGGCGAACAGCGCCGGATAGAGCGGGTCCTGGACGAAGAACCAGATCCAGGTGTCGCGCACTCCGGGAACGAAGGCGAAGCCGTAGTAGGCGAGGTAGAGCTGGATCAGTAAAGGCGTGGCGCGGAACACGTAGGTGTAGCACCAGATCGGCCACTTGATGATGGCGAAACGGGAGCCGCGCAGTATCGACAGCGGTACCGCCAGCAGCAGCCCGATCAACAGCGAGACGAACACCAGCTGGACCGTGTTGACCATCCCGTCCCAGTAGATGTTCAGGGTGTTGACGGTGAAGATCGCGTTGCCGTTGAGCAGGTCGGTGATCGTTTGAGTGAGCTGTTCCATCAGTCGTTGGCCTCCGTGAAGCCGACGCTGTAGCGACGGGTCAGCCACTGGAACAGCAGCTCGGAGAGGCTGGCAATGGCGAGATAGCCGAGCGCCACCGGGAGCAGGAACAAAAATGGCTGGTGGGTGGCCTTGGTCGCTTCGTCGGCGACCCGGACCATATCGGTGAGGCCGATGATCGAGACCAGTGCGGTGGTCTTCAAAAGCACCATCCAGTTGTTACCGAGCCCGGGCAGCGCGTGGCGCATCATCAGCGGGAAGCGCACCCGCTGGAACGCTTTCAGCGGGCTCATGCCATAGGCCCGCGCGGCCTCCATCTGCCCCGCATCGACCGCCATGAAGGCGCCACGGAAGGTCTCCGCCATGTAGGCGCCGAAGATGAAGCCGATGGTGATGACCCCGGCGGTGAAGGCATCGACGTCGATGAACCAGTCGATTCGCCCATCGGTGGCATCATAGAGGTAGTCGGTGAACATGTTGACGCCGATCTGGCCGCCATAGAACAGCAGCATCATCAGCACCAGGTCGGGCACGCCTCGAATCACCGTGGTGTAGAAGGTCGCCACGCCCTTGAGCAGCGCCGACGAGGAGAGCTTGGCGCTGGCGGTGAGCATGCCGAGCAGCAGTGCGATTACCATCGAAAGCACCGCGACCCGGAGGGTCAGCCAGCCGCCCTCGATGAGGCGTGGGCCGTAGCCCTGGAAGTCGAGCCAGGCAAGATCCATGGGGGTTCTCCGCGGGGCCGTGTATCAGTGCTTGGGGGCCAGGAACTGGCGCAGGCGCGGCGAGGTCGGGTTATCGAGCACCTGGCTCGGCGGCCCGGCCTCTTCGACCCGGCCCTGGTGCAGGTAGACCACCTGGCTCGAGACATCGCGGGCGAAAGCCATCTCGTGGGTCACCACGATCATCGTGCGGCCTTCGTCGGCGAGCTCGCGCATCACCCGCAGCACATCGCCGACCAGCTCCGGGTCGAGTGCCGAGGTCGGCTCGTCGAACAGCATCACCTCGGGTTCCATCGCCAAGGCGCGCGCGATCGCGCCGCGCTGCTGCTGGCCTCCGGAGAGCTGGGCCGGATAGTAGTCGGCGCGTTCGGCGAGGCCGACCCGCTCGAGCAGTGCCATGCCGCGGGCACGGGCCTCGGCCTTGGGCACCTTGAGCACGTGGATCGGAGCCTCGATGACGTTGGCGAGCAGCGTCATGTGCGCCCAAAGGTTGAAGTTCTGGAACACCATCGAGAGTTTGGAGCGGATACGCTCGACCTGGCGATGGTCGGCGACTTCGCGCCCGCGCCGGGTCTCCTTGAAACGGATGCTCTCGCCGTGGACCACGATCTCGCCAGCGTTGGGCCGTTCGAGCAGGTTCATGCAGCGCAGGAAGGTACTCTTGCCCGAGCCGGAGGCACCGATCAGGGTGATCACATCACCCTTCTTTGCAGTGAGCGACAGGCCGCGAAGCACGGGGTTGTCGCCGAAGCTCTTGTGCAGGTCGGTGATGACCAGCGGGTGGATTGGCTCTGGCATGGTCTGTTCCAGCATGGCAGCGACCGAAGGCTTGTGGCCTCGCATCGGTCAGGCTGCGATGGATGTTATTGGCTGTGAATCGGCGCTATCGCTGCGTGGCTGTCGGCGCGCGAGGTAGGCGCGCATCGCAGGCGTACTTCCCCGGCCAGCCACCGGGCAGCGCAAGCGCGCATTCTAGCAGAGCCACCCGCGGGTTGCGCCAGCCCGCTTGCCGCCGCCGGCGCAACCTCGGGATAAGTGCTGACACGCTTTAATCCAAGCGCTCGACCAATAGCCCGGCGCGGGCCCCGAGCTCGACCCGAGGGTTGGGAAAGACGACTCGCTGCGGGCGGTCGCCGACGCGGACCTCGCCCTGGACCGCATCGGCCCCGACCAGTGCTCCGGGGGGAAATTCGCTGAAGTTAGCCAAGTCGTCGGCGAAAGCGAAGCGGAAATCCTCCGCTTCGCGGGTGATCTCGCGCGCCACCCGGTAGAGCGGCATCGCCACTTCGCCATCGCGTGCGTCGAGCCCGAGCGGCGCGCCTTCGATCCAGGCCTCGATCGCAGCACCCAGCGGGCGCAGCGGCGCGAGATCGTTGGCCCCGAACGGGGCCACCCGGCCGAGTTCTAGGGTGAACCCTTGCGCCTCATGATAGTGGCGGCTGTAGTGGGAGAAGGTCCAGCTGTGGGCGTGCTGGCGCAGGCCGGCCTGGAGCCCTGCGCCGTGCAGTGCGTTCCACAATGCGGCGGGCGTGGAGGTGGCGGCGAACGGCTCGATCGCGAAGCGCGGATGGAGGCTTTCGCGGATCGCGGTATGCAGGTCCAGATGCAGGCGCGCGCGCCCTTGGTGGGCTGAGAAGAATCGATCGACCGCGGTCATCAGTTCCCGAGCGCGCAGCTGCTCGGGGCGCATGCCCTCGCGACCGCGCTCGAACAGCCGGTTGAGGTTGGTGTCGATGTAGCGCGTCGCGCGGACTACCGCCTCGGGGCTGCCGAGGAGCAAGAGCGTAGGCGCACCAAGCCTGACCAGGCCGGCCTCCAGCCGGGAGAGGGTTTCGCCGAGCAGCTCTATCGGCGCGGTCTCGTCACCGTGCACGCCGACGCTGATCACCAGTGCCACGGCCCGCTGGTCTACCACGGTGGGGCGCAGCTCGAAAATACCGCGCTCGTGCTGGACGAAGGCACCGCCGGCAAGCGCTCCCCCTATCGCAGCCGTCGATGGCCGGGGGGCGAAGGTATCGAGCCATGCGTCGATCAGCGAAGGGGATGCCATGAAGGTGCTCCGGGCAGGGTGGCTTCGATGACTGGACCATAGCCTCTGGCGTCGGGCAAGTCGATCGCGCCGCAGCGATCGGCTAAGGTGTTCGGCCAGAAGGGAACCGCCTCGTTCCAAGCGTCACCAGGAGACCGGCATGTCGCACTACGCAACCCTCTCGACCCCGATCGGCGAACTATTGCTGCGCGCCGACGGCGAGCGGCTCAGCGGTGTCTTCCATCTCGAGGTCGCCCGACCCGCCAAGGCAGTGTCGCAGTGGCGTTATGATCCCGATCCTGAACGCTCTCCCCCGGCGGTGCTGAAAGAGGCCCAGGCGCAGCTCGATGCGTACTTCCGCCACCGGCTCGAGCGCTTCGACCTGCCGCTCGCCCCGCATGGCAGTGCTTTCCAGCAGCGGGTATGGGAAGCACTCGCCGAGGTGCCCTTCGGTGACACCGCAAGCTACGGCGAACTCGCTTCACGGCTCGGCTTCGGCGCTCGTCACGCTCGGGCGATCGGTGCCGCGGTGGGGCGCAATCCCTTGTGTCTGGTGGTGCCCTGCCACCGCGTGCTCGGCCGCGGCGGTGAGCTGCGCGGCTATGCCGGTGGCATTGGCAGGAAGCGCTGGCTGCTCGAGCACGAAGGGGTGCTGAGCGCGCCGCTATGGGCGTCGATCGACTGAGCTCAATCGACCAGCTTGAGTCCGACCACCGCGCAGACGATCAGGGCGAGAAAGGCGATTCTCAGCGGCCGGTGCGATTCGCCCCAAAGCCACATCCCCAGCAGCGCGCTACCGACCGCGCCGATGCCGGTGAAGGTCGCATAGGCGACGCCGAGATCGATCTCGCGCATTGCGAGGTTGAGCAGCGCAAGCGATGCCGAGAAGCCCACCACGATGACCGCCAGGCCCGAGCGCCAATGGCCGTCGGTGACCCGCTTGATCGCAGTGACGCCGACGACTTCGAGCAGTCCGGCGAAGATCAGTATCAGCCAAGCCATGGTCGTTCTCCCTGTCGGACGAGCGTCAGCTGGTGCGCTTGAGCCCGATCACACCGAGCAGCAGCAGCGCGATGAAAGCCGCAGTGGCGAGATCCCAGCCGCTGCCCAGCCAGAACATATCCACCGCCGCGGTGCCGGCGGTGCCGAGCGCGACGAACACCACGTAGGCGGTGGCCACCGGCATCCGCCGCGAGGCATGCAGGAGCAGGGCGAAGCTTGCCGCCACCAGCACCAGGGTCAGCGCCCAGTCACCAACGCTTTGCGCCTGCTTCAGGCCCAGTGCCCAGCCGACTTCCGCGGCGGCGGCCGGCAGCAGCATCGCCCATCCTTTGAGACTCATGGTTCGCCTCCTTCAGATCACCATGATCGGAATGCTAGGCTAACTAACGGTAGTTAGTCTAGTGTGTCATGGTCGTATCGAGATTTGGCGCGCCCATGTCGCTGGTTGGCGGATTAGAATGCGGCTACTGTTCATCGCAGGAGGGACTATGGCTACGACCCGAGAGCGGCTCGCCGTCGCAGGCCTCAGGCTGTTCGCCGAGAAAGGGTTCGAGGCGACTTCGCTGGGTGCGCTCGCCGAGGCGGTGGGTATCCGCAAGCCTTCGATCTACAACCACTTCGACAGCAAGGATGCGCTGTTTCTCTTTTTGGTCGATGAGGTGGTGGGGCAGATGCGCGAGCGGATCGCGGCGGGCTTCGAGGCGATGAGGGCAGCGGCGTTCGATGCGCGTCTCGAGCGTTTGCTCCTCGACGCCAGCGGTGAGGATTTCGGCCGCGTCGAGGGCATCTTCTACAAGCGTTTCATCCTCTTCCCGCCGCCGCGCTTCGCCACCGAGGTCAGTGCCCAGATGGCTCGCTGCGAGCGGGAGTGCGACCTGCTGCTCGATGTGCTCTACGCACAGGGGCATGAGTTGGGGCTGTTCGAGGGCATCGACCGGGCGAGCTTCGGCGCCACCTTCTACTGCGTCGCCGATGGGCTCTTCACCGAGCGATTCATCTATGCCGCCGATGAATTGGCCGCACGGCGCGAGCGGGTGTGGGGCGTACTGCGTCGAGCGATCGGCCTCTAGGCTTCAGACGTGCCATTCGTCACCTTCGTGGACCAGCTCCAGCACGCGATCGAGCGAACGTCTCTCGCCATCGATCTCCAGTTCGCCGACCACCTTGCAGCGCCAGTGGGCATCGTCCGCAAGCGGTTGGCACTCCGATACCCCGGTGATCTCCACTCGGTAGGCGAGTCCCTCGAATGCCTCGAGCTCGGGCCCCTCATCGCCCGCGGCGTGCTGCAGGGTCTGAAGTTCGCGTTCGAAGTGGGACTCGATCGCCAGGCGTACGGCATCGGCATCGGGAGCGGAGGCCGTGCAGCCGGAAAGCAGCCAGACGGCGGCGACAACGCAAAGGCGTGGGAGCGGCGACGGGGCGAGAGGGAATGGCACTTTCATCGGTGATCCTTAAAGTCGCGCCGGCTTAGGGCGCGTTTCAAACCCCGTCATGGATGACGGCTCACACGAACCGCGCGTGTCGCTCGATTGCGTCGTGCATGCGGCTGGATCCCTCGACGAGCCCTGGATCGGGACGCGCGAAAGCGTCTCGGACCAGGGGCGCGGCGCCATTGTGTCGGTGCCGGCCCGGATTGGCAATCGCCACCGCTGGTGGCGGCCGCTCGCTGCGCGCAGAATGCGATTGTTGCTCAATCCAACCCATCCAAGCGTACGAGCCCTGCCCATGATCGAACGTATCCGCGATCTCGAAGAGCGTGATCTCACCGCCCTCACGGCGATCTACAACGACGCGGTGGCGCATACCACGGCGATCTGGAACGAACGCCTGGTCGACATCGACGAGCGCCGCGGCTGGCACTCCCAGCGCCTGGCCCAGGGGTTTCCCGTGCTTGCCGCGGTCGATGCGCAGGATCGGCTGCTCGGTTACGCTACCTATGGCGCCTGGCGTCCCCATGATGGCTATCGCCTCACCGTCGAGCACAGTGTCTACGTCGATGCCGCGCATCGCGGCGCGGGCATCGGCCGAACGCTGATGCTGACACTGATCGAGCGTGCCGAGGCCCAGGGCATGCATGTGATGGTCGCCGGCATCGATGCCGCCAACCATGGATCGATCGCGCTGCACCAGCGGCTCGGCTTCGTCGAGACTGGTACCCTGCGCGAGGTCGGTACCAAGTTCGGTCGCTGGTTGGATCTCACCCTCATGCAGAAGGTGCTGTGAGCAGGCCCGTTCGGTTCACTGGAGTGCGCGATGTTCCTGTTCGTCCTACCGCACCTCGCGGTTTTCCTGCTCGCCATGCTGGGGCTCTCCAAGCGCCAGCGCCGCGGTGCCTCACTGGGCCGGCTGGTGCTTGCCGGCCTGCTGCTCGGGGTGGCCTTCGGTCTCGCCCTGCAGTGGCTCTATGGCTTCGACCATCCGCTGGTCAACGACACCCTGAACTGGGTCAACGTGGTCGGCGGCGGCTATGTGCGCCTGCTGCAGATGATCGTGATGCCGTTGGTGCTGGTCTCGATCCTCGGTGCGACGGTCAAGCTTCATGATCTGAGCGCGCTGGGCAAGATCGGCTTCTCGGTGCTGGCGGTACTGATGGTGACGGTGGCGATCTCCGCGGCGATCGGCATCGCAATGGCGCAGCTGTTCGGCCTCAGTGCGCAAGGCCTTGCCCAAGGGGCGCGCGAGCTGGCCCGGGGCGACGCGTTGGTCGGGCGTGCCGACCAGCTCGGCGAGCTCAACCTGGCCCAGATGATCGTCGGCTTCATCCCGGCCAACCCCTTCGCCGAGCTGACCGGGGCCAGGCCGACCTCGATCATCAGCGTGGTGATCTTCTCGATGCTGCTCGGGCTTGCGGCGATGCTTTTGCGTCGCGAGGAGCCGGAGGTCGGAGCGAAGGTGGTCGCCGGGATCGAACTGGTCAGCCGCTGGGTGCTGCGCCTCACGCGGATGATCATTCGGCTCACACCCTACGGGGTGATGGCGCTGATGACCCAGGTGGTGGCGACCTCCAACCTCCACGATATCCTTCAACTGATCAACTTCGTCGTCGCCTCCTACCTGGGCCTCGGCCTGATCCTGCTGGTCCATGCGCTGCTGCTGGCCCTCGGCGGCATCTCGCCGCTGCGCTTCTTCCGCAAGGTCTGGCCGGTGCTGACCTTCGCCTTCACCTCGCGCTCGAGCGCAGCGAGCATCCCGCTCAACATCGATACCCAGGTCTCACGGCTGGGCGTCGATCCTGCGATCGCCAACTTCTCCGCCTCGTTCGGCGCGACCATCGGCCAGAACGGCTGCGCCGGGCTCTATCCGGCGATGCTTGCCGTGATGATCGCGCCGACCGTGGGGGTCGATCCGATGACGCCGGGCTTCATCCTCAGCCTGATCGCGGTGGTCGCGATCTCCTCCTTCGGCATCGCCGGGGTCGGCGGTGGAGCGACCTTCGCCGCGATCATCGTGCTCTCGACCCTTGACCTGCCGATCGCACTGGCGGGGCTTTTGATCTCGATCGAACCGCTGATCGACATGGGGCGAACCGCGATCAACGTCAATGGCTCGATGACCGCCGGGGCGCTATCGAGCCGCGTGCTCGGCCAGACCGACTGGCAGCGGTTCAATGCCGACGACGAAGCCCACCCAGAGCCCGGTCGCCCGGCTTGAAAAGAGGGCCATCGAATGGGGCGGCGAGTAGTTCAGCTGAGGTGGTAATAGATAGGGTTTCGGTAACGGAACTGGAGTTCGAGGCCTCCCGTTCCCACAGAGGATGCAACCATGTTCGATCCGGCGTTCTGGGCGCTTTTTTTCGCCGCCGCCCTGGTGATCAACCTCACACCTGGGCCCGACATGCTCTATCTGCTCGGCAAGAGCTGCGTCCAGGGACGACGCATCGGGCTATGGGCCGCCGCCGGCCTGTGGTGCGGCACGCTGTTCCATGTCAGTGCGGCGGCGGTCGGTCTCTCTGCGCTGCTAGTCGCCTCGAGCACCCTGTTCACGCTGCTCGGCGCGGCCTATCTCTGCTGGCTCGATCGGCTGCTCGGTGCGATGTTCATCGGCCTCGGTGTGCGTCTGCTTTCCGCTGGCCAGAGGAGCTAGCGGCGCGGGGCCTGCGCCATCGCTTCGACCACTTCGGCATCGATCGGACCATCGACCACCACGCGAGCAACGCGCGCCTTTTCGGCGCGCGCATAGAGCCCCAGCCCGCCGAGCGTATCGGGATGACCGATGTCCCCCGGCGGGCGAGGGAAGCGGGTCGCCAGCATGATCACCCCGATCGGGGTGGTCGCGGGCAACGATGTCACCCGAGATAGCGCTCGACCAGCTTGACCCAGTAGGCCGCGCCGACGGGCAGGATCTCATCGTTGAAGTTGTAGCCGGGGTTGTGCAGCGAAGCGCTGTCGCCGTTGCCGACGAACAGGTAGCAACCGGGCACCTTCTCGAGCATGTAGGCGAAGTCCTCGCTGGCGGTGATCGGCTCGAAGCCGGCTTCGATCGCATCCTCGCCGAAATGCTCGAGCGCCACTTCGCGGGCCAGCTGGGTCTCGCTGGTATGGTTCACCAGCACCGGATAGCCACGCTGGTAGTCGATCAGCGCCTCGGCACCGAAGCTTTGCGCCTGGGCCTTGCTGATCTCGATGATCCGGCGTTCGAGCAGGTCGCGGACCTGGTTGGAAAACGCCCGTATGGTCAGTTTCAGCTCCACGCTGTCGGGGATCACGTTGCTGACCGTGCCGCCCTGGATGCTGCCGATCGTCACCACGCCGGTCTCGAGCGGTGCTACGTTGCGCGAGACCACGCTCTGCAGCGCCATTACCAGCGAGGCGGCCGCGACCACCGGGTCCACCGAGAGCTGGGGCACTGCGCCGTGGCCGCCGCGGCCCTGGACTCGAATGATCGCGGTGTCGGAGGAGGCCATGGTCGGCCCCTCGACGAAGCAGAGCTTGCCGGCCGGTACGCCGGGCATGTTGTGCAGGCCGAAGATCGCATCGCAAGGGAAGCGTTCGAACAGTCCCTCCTCGAGCATCTTCAAAGCACCGGCCAGGCTCTCCTCGGCGGGCTGGAAGATCACGCGCAGGGTGCCGTCGAACTCGCCGTGCTCAGCGAGATAGCGCGCCGCGGTGAGCAGGGTGGTGGTATGGCCGTCATGGCCGCAGGCGTGCATCACGCCCGGATTGCGGCTGGCGTAGGGCAGCCCGGTGGTTTCCTCGATCGGCAGCGCGTCCATGTCGGCGCGCAGCCCGATCACGGCGCCGCCGTTGCCGCGCTTCAGGGTGCCGACCACCCCGGTGCCGCCGAGCCCGCGATCGACCTCGAAGCCCCATTGCTCGAGCCGCTCGGCGACCAGGTCGCTGGTGCGATGCTCGTGGTAGCCGAGCTCGGGGTGGGTATGGATGTCGCGGCGCAGCGAGACCATTTCGGGAAGGTACTCCTGGATGCGTGCGCGTACGGGATCGGGTTGGGTGGGAAGGGACATGCTCGCTCCTAATGCTTGGTGTTATTGGTTCAGTCGAAATGGCGTTCGCGGAAAGTGGCGAAGGCGGCAAGGCTGATCAGCAGCATGACGATAAGGTACCACGCTGGAGACATAGGATTGCCAGTGACTTCGAGCAGCCAGGTGACCACGAACTGCGCGGTACCGCCGAACAGTGCGACGCCGAGTGCGTAGGTCATCGCCATCCCGGTGGCGCGTACCGGACGAGGCAGCGCCTCGATGATCAACAAAAGCCCAGCGGTCATGTTGAACCCCATCGCGGCGACCAGGATCAGTCGGCTGATCATCGCCAGCCACAGGGTGGCGGGATCGGCGAGCAGCACGAAGGTCGGGTAGACGAGCACGATCGCGACCAGCAGCGACCCGATGGCCAAGCGCTTGTGCTGACGCAGGCGATCCAGCGCGAGCCCGGCGACCAGGGCTGAAATGATCAGCATCAGGCTGGTGAGCACGCTCATCAGGTAGGCGGTGGTGGGCGACAAATGGGAGACCCGGGTCATGTAGGTCGGCATGTAGAAGAGAATGATGTAGGTCAGGAGCGTCGCTGCCATGATGATCGCAAGGCCGAGCACGAACTGGCGCAGATGCTCGCGCAGGAAGATCGAGACCGGGTTACGGGCCGCAGCACCGCCGTGGCGCTGGGCCTCGTGGCCGCTGTAGGTCTCCTCGACCTTGCGGCGGATGTAGAGGCCGACCGGGATGATCGCGAGCCCGACCAGAAACGGCAGCCGCCAGCCCCAAGCGTGCAGCGCCTCTTGCGACAGTGTGCTGGTGAGCAGCGCGCCGCAGGCGGCGCCGAGCAGCGAGCTGGTCCCTTGGCTGATCACCTGCCAGCTGACGTAGAAGCCGCGGTTGTGGCTGCCGGCCGATTCCATCAGCAGCGCCGTCGACGCGCCGATCTCACCGCCGGCGGAGAACCCTTGCAGAAGCCGCCCGGCGAGAATCAAAAGCGGTGCGAAGATGCCGATCTGGGCGTGGGTTGGGGCCAGCGCGATCATCGCCGTGCCGAGCCCCATCAGCGTGATGGTCAAAAGCATCGCCGCCTTGCGCCCGGCACGGTCGGCGTAGGCGCCGAGCACCATGCTGCCGAGCGGGCGCATGACGAAGCCGACCCCGAACACCCCGACCGCCATCAGCAGAGAGCCATAGGGGGTCTCGGAGGGAAAGTAGAGCGCGCCGATGATCGAAGCGAAGAAGCTGAATACGGTGAAGTCGAACATCTCGAGGCCGTTGCCGAGGCTTGCGGCAATGATCAGCTTGGCACGGGAGAGCTGGCGTGGTGCTGCGCCGGCGTCCGACCGCTGGGCGAGTTGGGACATGAAACGGCTCCGATTGTCGGTGGCGAGCCCGGCTGTCGAGGGCGGAATTTGGTTAAGTTTGGAAACAGCCTTGGTTCGACCTTAATCGGTTGCGGCGAGGGAGGGAAGAGGCCCGCCCGGCCTGCGTAGCGTGGTGCTCACCTGCTGGTGCATTTGTGCGAGGATAGCGGCTCAGCGCCCCATCAAGAGGGCGCCTTGGCGAGAGAGTAATCTTCTTATGGACACCCCCAGGCATGAACTCACCATGTCGGTGCTGATGACCCCCGATCTGGCCAACTTCTCCGGCAAGGTACACGGGGGAGCGCTGCTCAAGTACCTCGATGAAGTCGCCTACGCTTGCGCTGCGCGCTGGGCCCAGAGCTACGTGGTGACGCTCTCGGTCGACCAGGTGATCTTTCGCCAGCCGATCCATGTCGGCGAGCTGGTCACCTTTCTCGCCGCGGTCAACTACACCGGGCGCAGTTCGATGGAAATCGGCATCAAGGTGATCGCCGAGGATTTTCGCCAGGGCGTGGTGCGCCATACCAACAGCTGCTACTTCACCATGGTGGCGGTGGACGATGACGGGCGCCCGATGGCGGTGCCGGCGCTTTCTCCGGTCACCAAGATTGGCCGCCAGCGCTTCGAGTCGGGGCGCCGGCGGCGCGAACTCCGCCGTGAGATGGAGGCGCGCTTCAGGGCGATTCGAAATGCGGAGGGCGAACAGCCCGATCACCCTGCTCAGGAGCACTGAGCGACTCGAAGGCCCGCAGGCGCGGCAGTGGATCCTGGCCGTAGTAGCGCGACAGCAGCGTATAGAGGTCGGGGTAGGCCTCGGCGAGGATGTCCGGCGCGGTGAAGAAGTATTCACTGCAGACCGCGAAGCACTCGCCCGGATGGCTCGCCGCGTAGTCGTCGATCGGGGTCGGTTCGTCGTGTGCGAGGCGATCGTTGAGGTCCTGCCACACCACGCTGAACACCTGGTGCCAGGTTTTCGCCGAAAGGCCCGGCGGCAGCGGTGGCAGGCCGTCGACGTCCTCGGAGTTGCCCATGTCGAGCTTGTGGCAGAATTCGTGGATGATCACGTTGAAGCCGCTCCACTCGCCGCTGTGCTCGACATCAGCCAGCGACACCACTACAGGCCCCTGGTAGGAGGTCTCGCCCACCCGTTCGTCGACGTACTCATGGGTCACGCCATACTCGTCGACTTCGACCACTTCGCGGGTGAAGGCATCCGGTACCACCACCACCTCATGCACATTGGCGAAGGCTGACTCACCGTCCTCCCAGCCAAGCGCGAGCAGGGCGATCTGCGCGCTCAGGCGCAGCCGTTCGGCGAGCGGCCAATCGGTGCCATCCACCGGCAGGGTGAGCCGCAGTTCGTGCAGCAGCCGCCAGGCGCGCTTGCCGAGCAGCGCGCGCTGGGTTTCGTCGAGCCCATGGGCGATCGGCAGCTGGTCGACGACCTCGCGCCACAGCCGCTCGGGCAAGGGATGACGTTGGCGAGTGTGCCGCCACTTGAGATCCGACAGCCAGCCGATGGTCCTGTTCCTCGAAACGCAGTTAGGGATACGCCTGAAAGTGCGCGCGCCCTGAGGATAACCAGCGGCTCGAACGGTGTCAGCCCATCGGCGCTGAATGACGCTTGGGCGGGGGCTAACAGCACAGAGCGCGCCCGAGGGCGCGCTCTGTGCGACTGGTTGGTATTCGCTCAGTCATCCATCCAGCCGCGGCCTTTCATGCAGTCGTCGAAGGTATCGCTGTCGTCGGCCTGGTTGGCCATCACTCGGCATTCGGCCTGATCGCTATAGCGGTCGGCATCGGTGCCGTCGGGTTTTTGCCAGTCGGTGGCGCAGCCGGCGACGAGCAGAGTGGAAAACAGCGCAGCTGTGGTGAAAACGAGAGATTTCATACGGTCCGATTCCTTTCATCACGATCTGGCGGAAGCGCCCCGATGCCCAGCGGGCACCGCGAGCGGTACCAGATCATCCTAGATCGTCCGGATCAAAGCGCCACTCGCTTCTCGATACGCATTGTAAGCAAAGCGCTCTTGCGTATTGCCCCGTGTTCCTTGGTAAGCATGCCTTTCCCGGCGCGTCGGTTCGGGGTCAGCCCTGGCCGCCGGACTTCAGCGACCAGTCGCGCAGGCGCAAATCGAACAGATCCTTGCGCCGGTCTTTCAAGTTGGTCACCGAGCCTTCGCTGCGCACGACCTTGAGCCGTCGCAGGTCGAGATCCGAGAACATCAGCATCTCGGTGTTCGGCGTGGTCTCCGACATCACCGCGTCGTGGGGGAAGGCGAAGTCCGAGGGTGAAAACACCGACGACTGCGCGTACTGCACGTCGAGGTTCTCGATCGATGGCACGTTACCGACGCTGCCGCAGACCACGACGTAGCATTCGTTCTCGATCGCCCGCGCCTGGGCGCAGTGGCGCACCCGAAGGTAGCTGTTCTTGGTGTCGGTCCAGAACGGCACGAAGAGAATGTCCATCTCCTGTTCGGCCAGCAGTCGCGCAAGCTCGGGGAACTCGACGTCATAGCAGATCAGGATGCCGATGCGTCCGGCATCGGTGTCGAACACGGTGAGCGAGTCGCCGCCCTCGATCACCCAGTCGCGACGCTCCTGCGGCGTGATGTGAAGCTTGGGCTGGCGGTCGATGGATCCATCGCGGCGGCACAGGTAGGCGACATTGTAGAGCCGGCCATCCTCGCCCTGCTCGATCATCGACCCGGCGATGATGTTGATGTTGTAGGAGACCGCCATCCGCGAGATCTCCTCCTTGAAGCGCGCAGTGAAGCCGGCGAGGAAGCGAATCGCCTGGACTTGGTCCGACTGGTCGGTAAGCCCCATCAAGGGAGTGTTGAAGAGCTCCGGCAGCACCGCGAAGTCGCTTTGGTAGTCGGAGATCGCATCGACGTAGAACTCGACCTGCTGGAGCACCTGTTCGACCGAGGCGAACTCGCGCATCTGCCATTGCACTGCGCCCACCCGCACTTCCTGCTTGCGCCAAGCGAGTACCGACTCGGCCGGCTCGAAGAGAATGTTGTTCCACTCGAGCAGCGTGGCGTAGCCCATCGAGTGCTCGTCCTCGGGCAGGTACTTGCGCAACAACCGCTTGACCAGGAAGTCGTTGGCCAGCTGGAAGGAGAGGATCGGGTCATGGATCTCCTTGCGCGAGACCTTGTCGATGTACTCGGTCGGCGAGAGCTCGTCGGCGTAGCGGTGATAGCCGGGAATTCGCCCGCCGGCGAGGATCGCGCGCAGGTTGAGCGAGCGGCAGAGGTCCTTGCGCGCCTCGTAAAGCCGCCGGCCGAGGCGGTAGCCGCGATAGTCGGGATGGATCAGGACATCGAGGCCATAGAGCGTGTCGCCCTGGGGAGCATTGAGGATGATGTCGCGATGGCCGATCAGATCATCGTACTTGTGCGGATTCGAGAACACGTCGTAGTCGACTCGCACGGTCAGCGCCATGCCGACCAGCCGGCCATCGTCCTCGATGGCGAGCTGGCCGTCGGGGAACTCGCCGATCAGCCGGTCGATGGTGAGTTTCGACCAAGCCCCGCCGATATCCTCGTAGACCGCATCCATCAGCGCTTTGAGCTGTGGATAGTCGCCGGACTCGAGGTTGCGGATGTTGAGATGCAGGGCTTCTTTCGACATGGATGAGTCCAGGGGAGGGTGGGTGGAATCGGTTTGGAGTCTAGCACGGCGCCCGAAGTTCACCGCGGCGAACGGCGTCGCGCAATGGCCCAGGGCCGCTACACTGAGGTCAAGCGCGAACGAGATTCGCCTACGATGGACGGCGGACCCGCGTGGCTCGCCAGGAGGAAGTTGGAGATGACGCGAACGTTATTCGAACTGCGTGGGAGCGACCCACGTGTGCGTTTCTCGCCCTACTGCTGGAGGGTCCGCATGGCGCTCAAGCACAAGGGACTGGCCTTCGAAACCCGCGCACTGCGCTTCGTCGACAACGATGCGCTGGCGTTTTCGGGCCAAGGCGATGGTTTGGCGCGCAGGGTGCCGGTGCTGCGTGAGGAGAGCGGCCGAGCGATCGTCGACAGCTACGCGATCATCCAGCACCTCGATCGACGCTATCCCCAGGCGCCGCTGTTCGATGGTTCCGGTGCCGAGAGCAGTGGACGTTTCATCAAGGCGTGGTCCGAGACCCAACTGGCTCCGGCGCTGAGCCGCATCATGATGGCGGATCTGTTCGACGCCCTCGACCCGATCGACCAACCCTACTTCCGTGCCTCCCGAGAGGCGCGTTTCGGCATGACGCTCGAGCGTTTCTGCGACCCGGCGCGAGGGCGGATCATGCTCGAGATGACGCTGGCGCCGCTGCGCCTGCGTCTGCGCGAGACCGCGTTTCTCGATGGTGACCAGCCGGGCGGCAGCGATTACCTCGCTTTCGGCTTTTTCATGTGGGCGAGGGTGATGATGCGCGACGAGCTGCTCGACCCTGAGGATCGCGTCGCCGAGTGGCAGGATCGGCTGCTCGGCGCCTTCGACGGCTACGCGGCGAGCGCGGCGCGGGCCTATTGTGCTCCCAGGCCGCCGGCCGATGTCGTCGCGCTGGTGCCGCGCTCGATCTCTTGACTCTCGGGCGCTCGCCGGGCTCGGCTCAAAGGCGGGGAGGCGGCGCCTCTTTCGGGTCACTCATCGGCAGGCCGGCGACATCGCGCAACGCATCGTGCAGCGACGCGGCGAGCATCGGTCCATGGCTGAGCGCGGGATAGGCGCGATAACGCACCTCCAGCCCCTCTATCGCATCGAGCCGCTTGGCGAGATCCTCCACCACGGTAGGCGACAGTCGCGCGCGAAGCCGTGAGCCGTCGCGCAGCGGTTCGGCCACCTCAAAAGGCGGGCGATCGGCGTTGCGCTGGTGGCGACCGACCTCGTCTCCCCCATGGAACAGCGTCAGCGACGCGGTCTTGCCCGCAAGCCGCCGACCGAGTTCATCCTCGCGGGCGAGGCCCTGGCCGCCGTTCCAGCCGAGCGACGGACTCGCGGCGTAGTAGCGGGAGAAATCGCCGGGCGCCTGGAACAAGGTGTCGAGGGTGAACAGCCCCGCGTAGGAGTGGCCCCAGAGCGCGCGACGGCTGGTATCGATCGGGAGGCCTTGCTCGGCTTCGGGAATGATCCGCCGGTGCAGGAGCGCGCGGAACGTATCGCTGCCGCCGCTTTCGCGGGTCTGGTTCCAAGGGTCCGTGCCGGGCTTGCCGTCGGGATCGGGTGGCGTGTAGTCGTAGGCGCGTGCGGTGGTATCGAAGGGCAGCTCGGTCTGGTAGCCGATCGCCACCAGCACGGGAGGTGCGGCTTGGTCGACAGCGCCGAGCAGCTCCTCGTCGAGCGCGTCCATCGCCGCGTTGCCGTCGAGCATGTAGAGCACTGGATAGCCGCCCGGAGGCGGTGGTGCCTCCGGCCGGCCCACCCAGATGCGATAGTGGCGATGGCCGTCGTCGGAGTCGATCTCGAAGCGCCTGAAGCTGTAGGCATCGGAGCCGACGTCGGCGATGTTGGGCCCAAGCGGCTGCATGCTCGGCTGGGCGCCGGCGAGGCTTGAGAAGGTGAGGCCAAGGGCGGCGGCGAAGGATGCCGCGATTTGGCCCGGCGAGAGATGCGAAAGATGGCGCGCTGACATGCACGGCTCCATGATCGGCAGGCAAAAAGAGGCAAGATCGCGCGTTGCCGCCAGCGATGCAAGCTCTTGGATCTTGGCCCTCGGGTTCAAAGCACGCCCAAACGGCGCCAGGATGGCAGCGTTTCATTCACCAGGCGCTGCCAGCGTGGCGGGGCGATGGCCGGGATGCCGAGGCTGCGAGCCCGCTCGTTCGCCGCTCGATGCAGCCTGTGGCCGTCGGTATCGGGTATCGTCCTCGCGGTATCGAACAGTAAAGCCTCCTCGAGATCGAAGCCGACGCCAGCGCCGATGCCCGCGCAGGCGAGATGGCTGAACCTGTCTCCGGCCAGTCGCCGACGCGTGAGTATGGCATTGAGTCGCCGGCTGGGTGTCGCATCCGCGCTGGCTACCGCGGGATGCAGCGCGCCCGCCCAGGTGAGCATCTGCAGCGCTGGACTGAGTTGCTGGATGCGACCGCGCAGCACTGGCTGCCTGGCAAGCTCGGCGAAGCTCATCGCCGGCATCGCCTCGAGCTCCTGGACAATCGGCAGCAGCAGGGTGTCGTCTCCATCCACCTCGCCGATCGGGGTCGAGAAGCGAATCGGGCCGCTGCGCGGTGCGCTCGGCAGCCTCGCGACGCATTGGCGCAGCAGCGCGTCGCGGTGTTCGGCCGGGGTGAGCGCTCGCCGCCGCTTTTGATAGATGTCGCGTCGATAGCTCTGGTTGCGAGCGATGTCCTTGAGCGTTTCGCGCGCGATCAGGTCATCGATGCCGTCGAGTGCCGCCAGGCAGCCCGCCGGCAGCGAGCAGGCGTCGATGTTCTCCTGCAGCGTGGCGCTGCCGAGGTAGTCGCAGCCGAGCGCCGCCATCCGCGTCATCACCTCGCCTACGTGCATCGCCCGCCAGTGGCCGCCGAGCAGCTCATGGGCGAGGTAGTCACGATCGTCTTCGAGTGCGGCATCGAGGCCGCGCGCGGCCTCGGGATGGGCGATGAAGAACCCTGCGCCGGCCTCGCGCAGCCGGGCGAGCGTGGCGAGACCCTGCTCGAGGCCGAGCCTGGGATCGTGGTGACGCGCGGCCAGGGTGGCGATCAGCCGCTGGGTCGCGGCCTGGGCGGCCATCCCCGGCTGGCTCATGTAGTGCAGGTAGAGCAGGCCGCCAGGAGCGAGCCAGCGTGCCGCCAAGCGCTCGAGGCGTTCGGCCTGGGCCGGCGAGATCCACGAATAGACGCCATGGACGATGATGAAATCGAAACCTTCACCGAGCGAGTGGCCATCATCGGACCAGACGCCGAAGTCACCCTGGTGGAAATGCAGATTGTCGAGCCCGGCCTCGCGCGCCAGCGCTCGCCCCGCCTCGACGTGCTCGGCGTTGAGGTCGACGGCGTGGAATTCACCGCGCGGGTCGGCTGCCGCGTTGAGCGCGGCGGTGTAGCCCTGGCCGCAGCCGAGTTCGCACCAGCGGTATCCGCGTGCGGTGTCGGGGGGCTGGTAGCCGAGCGCTTCGACGCCGAAGCAGAGCCAGGCGGCGGAGGTCTCGCGCTGGTAGTGGTGCGGGTAGCGTATCGAGGTGAGATAGGCGTCGGTTGGCGTCATCAAAGGCTCCGGCGTGCGTTTGCCACGGCGCGATCAATAAATCGGGCCCGCACCGCGCCAGGCGGTGGGGCCCGAGGGAGCTCTGTGGCTTAGAAACGACTGGTCATGCTCACCCAGTAGGCGCGGCCGGGCTCGTTGTAGCTGTTGGCACCGGTCTGGCCTTGGGAGGACTGACGATAGATCTGCTTGTCGAACAGGTTGTCGATCCCCGCCGAGAGGCTCAAGTTATCATTGACCTCGTAGCTGGCGTTGAGCCCGAACAGCGTGTAGGAACCACGCTTGCTCAGCGCCGTGCCCGCCGCGTCGGCCCCTGAGGAGGTCCGATGACGCGGCTCCTGCCGGCCATAGTGGGTCACCGTGGCGGCGAGGAACAGCTGATCGGTCGCCTGCCAGTCGAGCGATGAGTTGAGCGTGTACTTGGGAATCACCGACAGCGGCTCGCGGGTGTCCTTGTTGCGGTTCTCGATCATGTAAGTGAGGTTGTTGTTCCAGCTCAGCACGGTGCCGTCAGGGCCGAGCAGCGGCACATTGACATTACCCTCGAGCCCTTGCACCACCGCCTTGGAGGCGTTGGTCCATTGATAGACGTTTCCGCCGCTGGGCACCGAGGTGACGTCGCCGCCGCTGCCGAGGCCGGCGACGATCTTGTTCTTGTAGTCGTTATGGAAGTAGGTCAGGCCGGTGTTCCAGCCGTTCTCGACGTAGGAGATACCGATCTCTTTGTTGAGGCTGGTCTCTGCCTCGAGATTGGCGTTGCCCTGGATGTAGCAGGGGCCGCTCACGCCATCGGGGCAGCCGTTGCCCATGGTGGTGTAGATGTAGTTGGGATTCGATTGATAAAGGTTCGGTGCCTTGAACGCCCTGGCCACGCCGGCCTGCACGGTGACGGCGTCGGTGACTGCGAACGAGCCGTTGAGGCTCGGGCTCCAGTTGTCGCCGAACTCGGTGTGATGATCGAAGCGGATGCCCGGGGTGACGATCAGCCGCTCGGTGAGCTCGATGTTGTCCTCGAGATAGGCCGCGTAGTTGTCGGCGTCGGTCTGGGCGCTGCCGTTACGCGTCTGGGGGAAGTCGGTGACATCCGGTGACGAGGTGACCGAGTAGGGGTCGTCGAGTTTCTCGCGGGTCAGAGTGGTGCCGACGGTGACCACCTGGTTGAAGCGGCCCCCGGTGATCGGCATGTCCAGCTCACCGTTGAAATAGTAGTTATCGAGCTCAGACTGGTTCCAGGTCGAGGTCGGGCTGATGGTGCCCTCGCCGCCGCCGGCGAGACCTTCGCCAAGCCGGTAGTTGCGGGTGTTCTCCTGCTGCAGGGTGATTCGCGAACTGCCGAAGTCCCATTCACCGCGGTGGGTGATGGCGAGAGTGCGCCGGTACATCACGTTGGTTTCTTCGCCCCACAGCTCTGCCGCATAGGGGGCATTGCTGGCGCCAGCCCATTCACCGGCGAAGATGTTGCCCTGGCGCGCATAGCCTGCCTCGAACTCGAGGCTCTGGTTGTCGGCGAGCTGCCAGCGCAGCAGGCCGTTGATGTCCTTGTTCTCTACCCCCTCGCGACCCGCGGGCGGCGGGTTGGGGTCGACCTGGAAGCGGCGGTTGAGATCGAGCGAGTCGGCGTCGGTCTTGTTCAGGTTGCCGAACATCCGATAGGAGAGGGTCCGCGACAGCGGGCCGGAGAAGACGAACCCCGCGCGCTGGCTCGAGCCTTCGTCGCCGTTCTCGGGCATCTTGCTATAGGCAGTGAGGGTCGCGCTGTGCTTGTCGGTCGGCGGCCGGGTGATGATATTGACCACCCCGCCGGAGGCGCCGGAGCCGTAGCGTGCGGCGGCCGGGCCGCGAATCACCTCGATCCGCTCGATCGCCTCGGCGGGCACCCAGTTGCTGTCGCCGCGAGTGTTACGTTCGCCGCTGCGGCCCATGCGCACCGCGTTGCGCGACAGCACCGGCCTGCCGTCGATCATGATCAACGTGTTCTCGGGACCCATCCCGCGCAGATCGATCTGGCGGTTGTTGCCGTACTGGCCGGTCGCCGAGTTGCCGGTGAGGTTGACCCCGGGCTGGCGACGGATGATCTCGGAAAGATCGTTGGCCGGCGGACGGCGCTCGAGCTCCTGTTCACCGATGATCGAAACCCCGGGCATCTGGCGGGTCTGCTCGGCGGCGGTGCCGAGCACGACGATCTCATCCAGACTGAGCGCGGTATTGCTTTCTTCTTCACTGCGGGCGGCCTGTTCGAGCGGGTCGGTTGCGGTCTGGGCGTAGGCGGTGGTGCACCCGAGGCCGAGACCCAACGCGACGGCGATGGCCATCGGGTGGCGACGTGTCGTGATCATGATTCCCTTGTTCCTGAAGTGATCCGTTGCCCGCCTCTCTAACGGAGGCTCCGGCGTGCTGGGATTAAGAGCGGAATGTGTATTTTGTGATAATCCTTATCATTTTCGTTTTTATCTTCAGGCACAACTGGGGGTTTGTTTGGTTAAGTTAAGAATAAGAAATCTTGTTGGAGCATTGGATGAGAATATATTTCGATTGAGTCGATCTATCGATTGGGCTAGCCTCGGCTACCGCGCCCAAGCGTCAGAAGATTTCTTCCATCACGCCATTCGTCGCCGGTTGAGGCGACCGCTGCAGAGGATTCACCGATGACCCGCCGCACCCCACTTGCCCAAGCCCTTCGCGTTGCGCTGTTTTCCGGTGGTGTCATGCTGCTCGGCTTCGCCACGGTGAGCTCGCCGATCGCCGCGGCACAGACCGCGTCGACAGCGTCAGCCGCAGCGCTGCGGGTGAGCGCCCAGGCCCAGCTCGAAGGCGGTATCTATGAGCTTGCCTATGATCCAGCTGGCGATGCGCTCTACGTAGCGGTGGGTGGTGGCCGTGGGGACAGCGGCGATGGCCGGATTTTCGTCCTCGATGCAGATAACCTCGCGCTCGAGCGCACCATCACCACGCCGAACTACAATCACGGCCTCGCGCTCAACCATGCAAGCCGGGTGCTCTATGCCAGCAACGCGCGGGCAGGCACCCTCACTTCAGTCAAATTGGGCGCCGGGGACGAGACCGCCACCCTGCAGCTGAGCGATGTCGAAGCCGCGCGCGCCAGGGAAGAGCGCCCGGTGCAACCGCGCAAGGTGGTGGTCGATGAGCGCAATGACCTGGTCTATGTCTCCGGCGTTGGCTTCAACGACGAGGGCAACAGCATGATCTGGAAGGTCGACGGTGGCGCCTTCACGCTGCTCGACACCTTCGACGGCCTTGGCAAGGGTGTGGCTGGGCTCGCCCTATCGCCGGACGGCGAACGGCTCTACGCCACGGCGATGGGTGACGGCCAGGTGCTGGTGATCGATAGCCAAAACGGCGAGGTGATCGATCGCTTCGCCAGCGGTGGAGAGCGGCCGATCAACGTGGCATACGACCCGGACGGTAATCGCCTGTTCGTCACCAACATGGGCTCCGGCACGGTCAGCGTGCTGAATGCGACCGACGGTGAACTGCTGCACACCATAGAAGCCGGCGAGATGGCGCTCGACGTGCGTGTCGATACCGAACGCCAGCGGCTCTACGTGACCAATCGGCAGGGCGGTACCGTCGAGGTGTTCGATACCCAGGATTACGCGCGGGTGAGCGAACTGGAAGCGCCGCCGATGCCCAATAGCCTCGAGATCGACGCCGCCAGCGACCGGGTGTTCGTCTCCAGCCGGACCTACAACAATCGCGAGACCGGGGAAACCCGCCAGGGAGACATCGTCTACACCCTGTCGCCCTGATCGGGGCGCTAGCACCCGGCCGAGGCCGGGTGTGGTGAGCTGATCTTTCTCGTTGCCACCGATCGCCGGCCCTCATGGGCCGGCGTTTGCGTTTCTGCGCGGCACGCTTGCCGCCGGCAAAGCTTTTTCACAGTTGAATACTGCTTTGCCTGGCCCGTCGTTAATGCTCATCGCAGGTTGTTCGCTTGAGAGCTGCCTTATCTTCTCATTCTCATTTGAGCTCGCTTCGCATCGGCGATGCATCGTCGATTATTCCTACAAGTCGCCTGAAGGCGATGGCCAATCCAAGGGAACCGTATGTCCGATCAACCATTCCAGCGCCTCGTCGCGCTCAGCAGTCTCGCGCCGCTATCCGCCCTGTTGGCTCACGCCGCTCCCGCGATGGCGCAAACCGATCCCTCTTCCCATACGCTCGACACCATGGTGGTCACCGCCTCCGGCTTCGAGCAGAGCCTGCGCAGCGCGCCTGCCTCGATCAGCGTGGTCGACGCCGAGGAGCTCGAGCGCAAGAGCTTCAGCAACATCGCCGAGGCGCTCGCCGATGTACCCGGCGTCGACGTGCGCAGCGGCACCGGCAAGACCGGCGGTCTCAACATCAGCATTCGCGGCATGCCCTCCCAGTACACCCTGATTCTGATCGACGGCAGGCGGCAGAACACCTCCGGCGACATCACGCCGAACGGCTTCGGCGAGACCTCCACCAGCTTCATGCCACCGCTCTCCGCGATCGAGCGAATCGAAGTCATTCGCGGGCCGATGTCGACGCTCTATGGGTCGGATGCCATGGGCGGGGTGATCAACATCATCACCAAACCGGTCGGCGACAGCTGGAGCGGCTCGGCGTCGGTGGCCCACACCTGGCAACAGCACAGCGATGCCGGCGATGACTCGACCGTCAACTTCTTCACTACCGGGCCGCTGGTGCGCGACCGGCTGGGCGTGCAGCTGCGTGGACGAGTGTTCGATCGCGATGCCTCCGAGCGGCTGGTGCCGCAGAATCCCAACGCCAACCCGACCCGTGATCCCCGGCCGGGAGAGGCGCTGAACTACTCCATCGGTGGCCGCTTCAGCTTCACGCCCAATGAGCGCGACGAGCTGTGGCTCGACCTGGATCGCTCGCGGCAGCGCTACGACAATGCGGATAGCCGGCTTGGCGTGCTCGATCGCAGCCTGCCGCCCAACTACACCAACATCAACGGCTACGAGGACACGCTGCGCTTCAACCGCGACCAGATATCCTTCGGTCACACCGGGCGATACCGGCTGGGTACCCTCGAGTCCAGCATCATGCGCACCGAGACGGAAACCCTCGGCCGTACCCTTCCCCGGGGCAGTGCGCCTGAGTATGGCTATGAGGCCGAGGGTGGCGAACGGAGAACGCTTGAAAACCGCGATCTCGTCTTCGACACCAAGTTCGTCATGCCGCTGGGTTCGCACATGGTCACGGTCGGCGGCCAGTACACCGATGGCAAGCTGACCGATGGCGCGGCGGGAAGCGAGTCGTTCGAACAGGACACCTGGGCACTGTTCACCGAGGATGAATGGTGGCTGAGGGATGACCTGGCACTGACGCTGGGCGGACGCTACGAGCATCACGACGCCTTCGGAGGCCACTTCAGCCCGCGTGGTTACCTGGTATGGGAGGCGACCGACAGCTGGACCTTCAAGGGTGGGGTAGGACGTGGCTACAAGACGCCTACGCTCAACCAATTGCACGACGGCATCACCGGCTTCGGCGGGCAGGGCGCCACGGTCACGCTCGGTTCGCCCGATCTCGAACCGGAGAAGAGCACCAACTACGAGCTGGCCGCGCTGTACGACAATAACGCCGGCTTCTCCGCTGGCGCGACGATCTTCTACAACCGATTCACCGACCGTATCGCCAGCGGCGAGGGGATTCCCAACTGTCTGAATCCCGCCGGCAACGTGCCGGGCTGCATCACTGTCGGCAACTTCTCCCAGCAGACCGAATTCAGCCAGCTGATCAACATCGACGAGGCCGAGACCCGGGGTCTCGAGCTGACCGCGGCCTATCGATTCAACCCTGCCTGGGAGCTCAGCGGCGGCTACACCTGGACCGATACCGAGATCAAGTCGGGTGCGGAGCAGGGGCTTGTGTTGAGCAACGCACCGAAGCACAAGCTCAACGCTACGCTGCTGTGGGACGCCACCGATCGGTTGAGCACTTGGATCGAAGGGGAGTACTACTCTTCCCGCGAGCGCTTCGCCGGCGGTGCCCCGACCTCGGGGCAGAACCTCGCCCTCTATGAACAGGCGGGCAACAAGATCAAGGGCTACACGCTGTTCAACCTTGGCGCCTCCTACCGGCTGTCCGAAAACGTCCGGCTCAACGGGATGATCTACAACCTGTTCGACAAGGACTTCGGCCGTTATGACACCTACACCTGGAACGGTGTCGAGTATCCCGCTTTCCACTACACCCAGACTGCCCAGTCCACCACTGGCGTCTATCATGAAGGCCGTCGATTCTGGCTCTCCGCCAACTACCAGTTCTGATTCGACGGAGTTTCGCGTCCACGTCCGCCCTGTCAAGGGCGGCGTGCGCGAGGCGGGGAGATTTGGCCGCGCGGGCAATCTGTGCTGAACTTGAAAGACGAATCGTCGTCCTACATTAGGCGACGTAAGGTCTATCAAAGGAGCAATCGATGCCTAGCATTCCCAGTATCACCTTGAGCGATGGCCATTCGATTCCGCAGTTCGGTCTCGGGGTCTGGAAGACCCCGGCCGACCAGACCGCCAAGACCGTGGCCACTGCATTCGAGCTTGGCTATCGCCATATCGACACCGCAGCGGCCTACGGTAACGAGGAGGGGGTCGGCCAGGCGATCGCAAACGCTGGCATTCCCCGCGAGGAGCTGTTCATCACCACCAAGCTGTGGAACGAGAAGCAGGGCTTCGACTCCACGCTCGCCGCCTTCGATGAGAGCACGGGCAAGCTCGGTCTCGACTATCTTGATCTCTACCTGATCCACTGGCCTTGCCCTGCCAACGACCGCTTCGTCGACACCTGGAAGGCATTCATTCGCCTGCGCGACGAGGGGCGGATTCGCTCGATCGGGGTGTCCAATTTCCGTCCCGAGGACATCGAGCGGCTCAACGCCGAGACCGGCGTCGCGCCGGTGATCAACCAGATCGAAGTGCATCCGCTGCTGCAGCAGAACCAGCTGCGCGAATTCAACCGCAGTCACAACATCGTCACCGAGGCCTGGAGTCCGCTGGCGCAGGGCGGGGAGCTGCTGCAGAACGAAAAGATCGCGGTGATCGCGGCCCGCCATGGCAAGAGCGCGGCTCAGGTGATCCTGCGCTGGCACCTGGAGCTCGGCTCGGTGATCTTCCCGAAATCGGTGACGCCGGCGCGGATCAAGGAGAACGCCGATATCTTCGACTTCTCGCTCGACGCCGACGAGATGAAGGCGATCGCCACGCTCGATCGCGGTGAGCGCATGGGCGCTGATCCGGCGACGCTCAACTGACCATCACCGCGTAGTGCGATTGCGACCAACCAGCGCGCCCTTCGAGGGCGCGCTTATGCATTGTCAGTGCGTCGAGGGTACGCCGGTGGGGTCGTCTTCGATCAGCCGTTTGCCCAGTGTCACCGTCTCCACCTCGGCGTAGCCGAGATGGCGGTACAGCTCGATGACCTGCGCATTTTCCCGACGCACCATCAAGTGCAGCTTGGGACATCCGCGCTCGAGCAGCAGCCGTTCGCCCTCCTCGATCAGCGCGCGGGCATGGCCGCGTCCGCGCAGCGAAGGCTCCACCGCCAAGTAGTAGAGCCAGCCCCGGTGGCCGTCGTAGCCGAACATCGCGCTCGCGACCGGGCGTCCTTCGCATTCAGTGATCAAAAAAAGCGCCGGGTCCTCGTCGAGTTTGCGCTGGATGTCGAGGTAGGGGTCATTCCACGGTCGAGTCAGCCCGGCGCTTCGCCAGAGCGCGACCACCGCTTCGGTATCATGGGTTTCGAAGGGGCGGATGGCGAAGCGAGATGGCATTTCTGACTCCTTGGCGAAAAAGGGGGTTGCCAGTGGTTGCTGCTGCGAGAAGGATAGCGCCGTTCATGAGCGGGATGCGCGTACCGAGGAGAGCGAGATGGTCGAGCGGAGAACAACCAACACGCCGCGTCTGCGGATTCGGCTGAGCCTGAGCGACGAGCTGACCCTCGGCTCGGGCAAGATGGACCTGCTCGAAGCGATAGAGCGCCATGGTTCGATCTCCGCCGCGAGCCGATCGATGGGGCTCAGCTACAAGAAGGCATGGCAGCTGGTCGAGACCATGAATCGCTGTCTGGTCGAGCCGGTGGTGGTCACCTCGAGCGGTGGTCACCAGCGCGGCGGTGCTCGATTGACGCCCTTCGGCGTAGCGCTGCTGGCCCGGCTGCGCGCGCTCTCCCTGCACCTCGATGAGGCCGCCCGCGATGAGCTCGACGCGCTCGGCAAGCTTTTGAAGCCCGCGGCGACGTGAGCATTCCTTTCGAATCCTGCTTAGTGACCTTAAGCCCGTTCGTCCCGAGCGGCGCCGTACGCGCTAAGGTCGAGCACCGGCTCGGCAATGAGGGGCGCCAGTCGAGGGATCAGAGGGTGGCGCCGAGGCTGTGGTTCGACTCGGCTCGTTCCTCGCCGGCTATCCGAGCATCCTGAGCGAGCGAAGCGAGCCGAAGGACACGAACGGTGTGGAGAAGTCGGGTCTTGGCGTTAGCCCCTGACCGTTCGTCCCGAGCGGCGCCCATACGCGCCAAGATCGAGCACCGGCTCGGCAATGAGGGGCGCCAGTCGAGGGATCGGGCGGTGGCGGTAAGGCCGTGGTTCGACGGCCCTCGTTCCTCGAGCGCTCACTTTGAGCGGCTCCATCGACATTCGAGCAACCTGAGCGAGGCGAGTCGAAGGGGGCTCGGGGCGGGTCGAGCGTGGGTTTCTACGGGAATCTCCAATGGATTTGGCCGGCGTCGGGAGCGCGGTTATAGTGGGTCGATCTCCGCTATGTATCTATGGATATAGCGGCGCCTCTTCCATCCGTACGGACAACTGCCAATGTCTTCGCCGTTTCGCTCCCTGGGCCTTGCCCTGACTCTCTGCTGCGCTTCGCTTGCGACCAGCTCCCTGGCGTATGCGGATCAGGTCCGGGTTTTCGCCGCAGCCTCGCTCTCCGATGCGCTCGACGCTGCCGTCGAGCGCTATCAGCAGCAGCATCCCGATGTCGAAGTCCAGACCGTCTACGCCTCCTCGTCGACCGCGGCGCGCCAGATCGTGGGTGGTGCCGCGGCTGACCTGTTCATCTCCGCCGACCAGCAGTGGATGGACTGGCTCGGTGAGCAGGGCGAGACGCTGGGTGAGCGCGGCGACCTGCTCGCCAACCGGCTGGCGCTGATCGCGCCGCGGGACTCGACCCTCGAAGACTTCATCCCCGACGCTGAACACAGGCTGCTGCCGCTGCTCGGCGACGATGAACGCCTCGCGGTGGGGGACCCGGACCACGTGCCGGCGGGCATCTACGCCCGCCAGGCCTTCGAGCATCTCGGCGAGTGGCAGGAGCTCGAACCTCGCCTGGCTCGCGCCGACAACGTGCGCGGTGCGCTGGCGCTGGTCGAGCAGGGCGAGGTGCCTCTCGGCGTGGTCTACTCAACCGATGCCAAGGCGAGCGAAGGGGTGCGCCTGATCGGGCTGTTTCCCACCGATAGCCATCCGCCGATCACCTATCCGATAGCGCTGGTCGGTGACACCCCCAGCGCTGCGGCGCAGGCGCTGCGTGCCTGGCTTGCCAGCGCCGATGGCCTGGCGGTATTCGAGCAGTACGGGTTCTCAGCGGCCGTAGCCGAGTAGCGCGATTCCGATGCTCAGTGAGTTCGAATGGGAGACGATCCGTCTCAGCCTGCTGATCGCGGTCACCGCGGTGTCGCTGATCCTCGTGCCCGGCATCGCACTCGCCTGGCTGCTGGCTCGCCGTGACTTTCCCGGCAAGGCGCTGGTCGATGGCTTGGTGCATCTGCCGCTGGTGCTGCCGCCGGTGGTGGTCGGCTACCTGCTGCTGATCTCGCTAGGGCGCCAGGCGCCGCTTGGACAATGGCTCTACGAGCTGTTCGGCCTGCGCCTGCCGTTCACCTGGCAAGGCGCGGCGGTGGCCGGTGCGGTGATGGCATTCCCGCTGCTGGTGCGGGCGGTGCGCCTGTCGCTCGAGGCGGTCGACCCAGGGCTCGAGGCCGCGGCGCGAACCTTGGGCGCTGGGCGACTGCGCACGTTGCTCACCATCACCTTGCCGCTCGCGATACCGGGGCTGCTCACTGGCACGGTGCTCGCCTTCGCCCGCGCACTGTCGGAATTCGGCGCGACGATCACCTTCGCCTCTAACATCCCTGGCGAAACCCGGACCCTGCCGCTGGCGCTCTATACCCTGATCCAGTCGCCCGGGCGCGAGGACGCAGCGGCCCGGCTGTGCGTGATCGCGATCGTCATCGCGATGTGTTCGTTGATCATCTCCGAGGCGCTGGCGCGTCGCGCGCGCAGGCGGCTGGAGGGGCGGGACAAATGAGCGAGCATCGTGCCGGGCCAGTGCTCGATCTGCACTGCGCCAAGCGTCTCGGCGACTTCGATCTCGAGCTCAGCTCGATCTTGCCGGGGCAGGGCGTGAGCGCGCTGTTCGGCCCCTCGGGCAGCGGCAAGACCAGTTTGCTGCGCTTGATCAGCGGGCTCGACCGGCCCGATCGTGGCCATGTCCGGCTCGGTGGCGAGCCGCTGGTCGACGTCGCTGGTCGCCGCTGGGTGGCGGTGCATCGCCGCCGCATCGGCGTGGTGTTCCAGGAGCCCCGGCTGTTTCCCCATTATCGCGTGCGCGGCAACCTCTGTTATGGGCTGCGCTCGGATACGCCCTCGCGCTTCGATGACGTCGTTACGCTGCTCGGCCTCGATACGCTGCTCGAACGCTGGCCGGCGACGCTCTCCGGCGGCGAGGCGCGGCGGGTGGCGATAGGCCGGGCGCTGCTCAGCGCCCCACGGCTGCTGCTGCTCGACGAGCCGCTGAGCGGACTCGACGGTTCGCGCAAGGGCGAACTGATCGATTATCTCCAGCGCCTCGCCGCCGAGCTGGCGCTGCCGATGGTGCTGGTCAGCCATGATCCGGAGGAGGTGATCGCGCTCGCCGACCATCTGCTTTTGCTCGAGCGCGGTCGCGTGGTCGACGAGGGGGCGCTGCCGGCGGTGCTCGGCCGGCTCGATCTCGAAGCGCGCCTCGACGGTTTCGACGGTGCCTCGCTGCTCGAGGCCACGGTGGTCGAGGAAGCACGAGGCACGCGTCTTGGCCGGTTGGCGTTCGATGACGGGCAAGCGCTCGCCGCGCTCGGTGTCGATGCGCCGGTCGGCACCAAGATGAGGCTACGGTTCGCCGCCGACGCGGTGGAGCTCTCGCCGCCAGGCGCCCCGGGTACGCTCGCTGCGCGATTCGTAGCCCAGGTGCCCAGCCGGCGTGACCCAGGGCTGGTCGAGATAGTGGTCGAACTCGCGGGCCAGCGGTTGAGGGCGAGGGTGGCGAGAGAGGCGTTCGAGCGGCTCGCCCCGGCTCCGGGCGCGATGCTCAGGCTGATTCCTGGACGTCCCCAGGCAAGTCGGCAACGCTGAGTTGGTGCTTAGGATTGCGTAACGCCGCGCTTGACGGCAGGATGCGCGCGATAGGGTGTGCCAGTGAGCGCTCCACCCTGGCTTCGTTTCGCGGCCCTCTTTCCTCGCTGCCTTCGTCCTTTGCTACCCCTGGGAGTCGTCATGTTCGGTATGCCCTATCAAGGTATCGCGACTTTTCTCAAGACGCCGTTGGACGCCGCGCGTCCGGTCGGTTTCCTCGGCTTGCCCTACGACTGCTCGGTCACCTTCCGGCCCGGCTGCCGGCTCGGCCCCAGCGGGGTCCGTCAGGCCAGCCTGATGCTCACCGATGGCGCCCATCCGCGTTTCGAGACCGACCCCTGTGCGCTGGTCAGCGATCTTGGCGATGTGGCGATCACCCACGTCGGCCAGGAGGACGCGCTCGGCCAGATCGAGGAGGCGGTCTCGCGTGCGCTCGAGGCGGTGCCCGGCCGGCGGCTGATCTTCGCCGGCGGCGACCATCTCACCACCCTCGGCGTGCTGCGGGCCCACGCCAAGCGCCAGGGCGGCCCGCTGGCGCTGCTCCACTTCGATGCTCACTGCGATACCTGGAAGGATCACTTCGGCGACGAGATCGGCCATGGCACCTTCTTGCGCAATGCGATCGAGGAGGGTGTGGTCGACCCGTCCAAGACCCTGAGCCTCGGCCTGCGCTCGCCGGTCGATCCGGAGACCCGCGACTGGCTGGCCGGTCAGGGAGGCTATTGGTGCGACTCCCGCGCGCTGATGGCGCTCGACGGTGACGGGCTGCGGGCGCTGGTCCGCGAGCGGATCGGCGATGCGCCGATCTACGTCACTTTCGACATCGATGTGCTCGATCCCGCCCATGCGCCCGGCACCGGTACGCCGGAGATTGGCGGCATCACCACGATGAAGGCGCTCGAGCTGATCGAGTCGCTGCGAGAGTTCGAGCTGCTCGGCATGGACGTGGTCGAGGTATCGCCGCCGTACGATCACGCCGGGATCACCTCGCTGGCCGCGGCCAACCTGCTGTGGACCTTCGTCGCCATGCTGCGTGGATGAACCAGTAAAACCGACGGGCGCTATCTGTTCATCGATGGCGCCTGGCGCGATCATTATCGTTACGCCATGCTCGCCGATGAATGGTGAGCGTGGCGCCCTCCTTCTGCCCCTTGAGGCCGCCCTGTGCGGTCGCGTGAGTCTCGATGATCGTTCGTCGCAATCCTGGTTTCCTCAGGCTTTTTCTCGTCGTGCGTGGCTCGATCCTGCCCAAGATCCTGCCCAAGGTGCTGATCATCACCCTGCTCGCGCTGCTGGTCGCCGAGCTGCACAAGTATTTCCCCGACCTGTTCCCGGACTACACCACCGCGCCTTTCACCCTGCTGGGTATCTCGCTTTCGCTGTTTCTCGGCTTTCGCAACAATGCGAGCTACGACCGCTGGTGGGAGGGCCGCAGGCAGTGGGGTCAGATGCTGATCGACAGCCGCAACCTGAGCCGCCAGTTGGCGACCCTGCTCGACTTCGAGGTGCCGGAAGGTCGCCAGCGGCTCAGGCGCATCGCCCATCTCAATGCCGCCTTCGTCCATGCGGCGCGAAATCGCATGCGTGGGATCGATCCCTGGCACCTGCTCGATGACCATTTGAGCGCCGCCGATCGCACGATGCTCGCTGGCCGCGGCAACCTGCCCGCCGGGATTTTGCACTTGATCGGCCAAGAGTTGGGCGGCTGCTTTCGACGCGGTGAGATATCCGATATCGCGCTGCGCGATCTCAACACCAGCGTCAACTCGCTGTCGCTCGCTTACGGCAGCTGCGAGCGAATCCTCAACACCCCGCTTCCCTTCGCCTACATGCTGCTGCTCCACCGCACCGCCTACCTTTACTGCTTGCTGCTGCCCTGGGGGCTGGTGGCCGCGCTGGGGCTCGCCACGCCAGTGATTTCGGCGATCATCGCCTACACTTTCTTCGGTTTCGACGCGCTCTCCGAGGAGCTGGCCTCGCCTTTCGGCACCGAGGCCAACGACCTGCCGTTGAACGCGATGGCGCGCAATATCGAGATCGAACTGCTGGAGGCGGTGGGAGAGCCGCTGCCACCGAGGCTCACTCCCAAGAATCACGTGCTACTTTGATTCACCTGTCCGGCGCCGCCGGGGATGCCGAGAGGTGAAAATTGTCCATCGCGTCGTTGTTGTCCCGGTTCGCCGGCCAGATGCTCGGGCGTGTCGCGTCCCGGCGAAGCCCGGTGTGGGCGCTCGAACGCGATGGTCGTACGCTGCTGCTCGCCGGCACCATGCATCTGGTGCGCGGTGCCGACCTGCCGCTGCCGAGGCGCTACGAACGCGCCTTCGCTTCGGCCCGCTGCGTAGCCTTCGAGACCGATCTGGAGGCTTTCGGCGAGCCCTCCTTCGCCCGTAGCCTGAGCGCCCGGCTGGCCTATCCGCAGGGGGATCATCTCGAGCACCACCTCGATGGCGAGACGCTGGCCGCGCTGCGTGGGCACCTGGAGGACAAAGGGCTCGACTTCGACGCGATGCGCGGCTTCCGGCCCAGCTACGTCGCGCTGTCGCTCGGTATGGCGGCGTTGCGCAGCCAGGGCTTCGATACTCCGCTCGATCTGCTCTTCCATCGTCGCGCCCGTGCGCAAGGCAAGCGGCTGGTCGCGCTCGAGGCGGTCGACCGGCAGGTCGAGACGCTGCTGGAAATGGACCGGGTGGCCCCGGATGCGGTGATTCGCCAGGCGATCGAAGAGGATGTCCAGGCGGCTGCGCTCGCCAGCGCTTCGGTACGCGCAATGCGCCAAGGCGATCTCGCCGCGCTGGAAGCGATCGAGCGCCCGCTGCGAGATCGCTATCCGCTGCTGCACCAGGCGCTTTTGGTGGCGCGCAATCGCGAGTGGCTGCCCAGGCTCGAGGGGTTGCTCGAGCATCCGGGGCCTAGGCTTGCGATGGTCGGCGCGCTGCATCTCGTCGGTCCCGAGGGCTTGCTCGCCCTGCTCGCCGATCGGGGCTTCGAGGTGCGCCCCTATCGAGGAGCGGCGCGCGACCATCGTTGAGACGGCCTGAACGGGCTCGGTCGGTGGGGAAGAAGGGTTGGGACGAAAACGACGAAAGCCCCAAGCAAGGGGGCTTTCGTCGGGCGCTTTCTGCGAAGACGTGCGAAGGGAAGGCCGCCCGCCATCGGCATCTCGAGCCTGACCCTGCGCGGTGGTGGGGAGGGGGCTCGCAGGGCTGGATTGATCATAACATGGGTTAAATTTCAATCCAGCTTCGCAGTAAGTCTAAAGATCGCGGGACATCAGTACAGCAGCCGGGCACGAAACCGGCGCCCCTTGATCCGCCCCTCCTGGATCTGGACCAGCGCGCGTTTCGCCATCTTGCTCTCGACCGCGACGTAGCTTGCGAACTCTCCCACCGCGATCTTGCCGATCTGGGCCTGGTCCAGCGCGCCATCGCGGGTCAGCGCGCCGACGATGTCGCCAGGGCGCAGTTTGTGCTTGCGCCCGCCGTCGATGTCGAGGGTCACCATCGGCGCGTAGGCCGGCCGTCCCTCGGCCCGCAGCGCTTCACCTGGTCCTCGGTCGATCTCTCCATGGCGCGCTTCGATCGCCTCGATCCGGCGCGCTTCACGCGCAGTGTAGAGCGACAGCGCCAGACCGCTGGCACCGGCGCGGCCGGTGCGACCGATACGGTGGAGGTGGATGTCGGGGTCGAGCGCGGGGTCTACGTTGATCACCGCGTCGAGGTCCTTGATATCGAGCCCGCGAGAGGCGACGTCGGTGGCGATCAGGATCAGCACGCTGCGATTGCTGAAGCGGGCGAGTACCTGGTCGCGGTTGCGCTGGTCGAGATCGCCATGCAGCGAGGCTGCGCTGAATCCAGCGCTGCGCAAGCGCTGCTCGAGCTCATCGCAATCGCGCTTGGTATTGCAGAACACGATGGTCGAGGCGGCATTGGCCGGATCGTCCCGGTAGAGATAATGGTGCAGCAGCGCGGCCACCGCGCTCGGCTTGTCGTCGACTTCGAACTTGTACTGGGTGATCGTCTCGAGCCGCTGCTCCGGCGCGATGGTGATTCTTCGCGGTTCGCGTTGGATATCGGCGCTCAGCGCCTCGATCTGTTCGGGAAAAGTGGCCGAGAACAGCAGCGTCTGCCGATGCTCGGGAGTGGCTGCGATCACTCGCGAGAGCTGTTCGCGAAAGCCCATCTCGAGCATCCGGTCGGCTTCGTCGAGCACCAGCGCGCGCAGCCGGTCGAGTTTTAGCGCGCCCTTGCGCAGCAGGTCGTCGATCCGCCCGGGGGTGCCGACGACGATCTGCGCGCCGTATTCGAGCGAGCCGATCTGAGGGCCGACCGGTACGCCGCCGCAGAGGGCCAGGATCTTGACGTTGGGGATCGCTCGGGCGATGCGGCGCAGCGCGCTCGCGACCTGCTCGGCGAGCTCGCGGGTCGGGCAGAGCACCAGCGACTGGGTGTCGGCCAGGGTGGGGTTGAGACGTTCGAGCAGACCGATACCGAAAGCTGCGGTCTTGCCGCCGCCGGTCTGGGCCTGAACGATCAGATCGAAGCCCTCGAGCAGCGGCGGCAGGGCGGCCGATTGCACCGGCGTCGGCGTGGTGTAGCCGAGCGAGGCGAGGTTGTCGCGCATCGCGACGGAAAGAGCAAGCTGGTCGAAGCGATCCAGGGTCATGGCGCGGTCCAGGTGGGCGAATGGCGGGCCGGCGATGGCGACCAGCGAGGCTGGTCCATATGGTAACTTACAACTTTAGCCCAGCGTGAGCCGGCCGTCCCCGGGCGACTCCCCTCCAATGACAATATTCACAGAGGCTCCAATGATCGATCTGCGTAGTGACACCGTGACCCGCCCTACGGCCGCGATGCGTGCCGCCATCAGCGACGCGCCGGTCGGCGACGACGTCTATGGCGACGACCCCAGCGTCAATCGCCTGCAAGCGATGATCTGCGAGCGCACCGGCAAGCAGGCGGCGGCGTTCTTTCCCTCGGGGACCCAGAGCAACCTGGCCGCGATCATGGCCCACTGCGCGCGAGGCGATGAGTATCTGGTTGGCCAACTGGCCCATACCTACAAGTTCGAGGGCGGCGGCGCTGCGGTGCTCGGCAGCATCCAGCCGCAGCCGATCGAGCATGCCGAGGATGGCAGCCTGCCGCTGGCTAAACTCGAGGAGGCGATCAAACCAGTCAATTTCCATTTCGCCCGTACCCGGCTGCTGGCGCTGGAGAATACCTTCGGCGGCCAGGTGATCGACCAGGACTACATCGTCGAGGCCTGCTCGCTGGCGCGTCGCTATGGGCTCGCGACCCATCTCGACGGTGCACGGATCAGTAATGCCGCGGTCGCCAGCGGTCTCGACCTCGCCACCCTTTGCGAGCCGTTCGATACCGTGTCGATCTGCCTGTCCAAGGGCCTCGGTGCGCCGCAGGGTTCGCTGCTGGTCGGTTCGCACGAGTTGGTCGAAGCATCGGTGCGTTGGCGCAAGATGCTCGGCGGCGGCATGCGCCAGTCGGGGATGATGGCCGCGGCCGGGCTCTACGCCCTGGAGCATCAGTTCGATCGGCTCGCCGATGATCATCGCAACGCCGAGCGCCTCGCCGCCGGGCTGGCCGAGGTCGGGGGTGTCAAGGTGCTGCGCCAGGCCACCAACATGGTCTTCCTAGAGGTACCCGAGGCGCACTGGCAGGGGCTCGGCGAATGGCTGCGCGAGCGCGACATCATCGTTTCGGTCGGCAGCCGCACGCGCTTGGTGACCCATCTGGAGATCGGCGAGAAGGAGATCGACCAGGTGATCGCGGCCTTCACCACCTACTTCGGGCGCTGAATCCGCCCGTCATCTTAGTTCTGTCGAGGAGAGGGCATGAGCACCATCACCTGCATCGAGGACCTGCGTCGGCTGGCCAAGCGCCGGGTGCCGAAAATGTTCTACGACTACGCCGACTCCGGCGCCTGGACCGAGAGCACCTACCGCGCCAACCAGACAGCGTTCGAGGAGATCAAGTTTCGCCAGCGCGTGATGGTCGACATGGACGACCGCAGGCTGACAAGCGAGATGCTCGGCCAGCAGGTATCGATGCCGGTGGCGCTGGCCCCGACCGGACTGACCGGGATGCAGCATGCCGACGGCGAGATTCTCGCCGCCCGTGCGGCGGAGAAGGCCGGCGTCCCCTTTACCCTGTCGACGATGAGCATCTGTTCGATCGAGGACGTGGCCGAAGCGGTATCCAAGCCGTTCTGGTTCCAGCTCTACGTCATGCGCGACCGCGACTTCGTCATCGACCTGATCGATCGCGCCAAGGCGGCGGGCTGCTCGGCGCTGATGCTCACCGCCGACCTGCAGATCCTCGGCCAGCGCCACAAGGACCTGAAAAATGGGCTGACCGTGCCGCCGAATCTCACCCCGGCGACGCTGCTCGATCTCGCGACCAAGTGGCGCTGGTGCTTCGCCATGGCACGGACCAAGCGGCGCACCTTCGGCAACATCGCCGGCCACGTCAAGGACGCGACCGATCTGAGCTCGCTGTCGAAGTGGACCGCCTCGCAGTTCGATCCCTCGCTTTCGTGGGACGACGTCAAGTGGATCAAGGCGCGCTGGAACGGGCCGCTGATCATCAAGGGGGTGATGGAGCCCGAGGACGCCGAGCGTGCGGTGGACGCAGGTGCCGATGCGGTGATCGTCTCCAACCACGGCGGGCGCCAGCTCGACGGTGCCTGCGCCTCGATCGAAGCACTGCCCGACGTGCTCCAGGCGGTCGGTTCACGCACCGAGGTCTACGTCGACGGCGGCGTGCGCTCCGGGCAGGACGTACTGCGCGCGGTCGCGCTCGGCGCTCGCGGGGTGTTCATCGGCCGCCCCTTCCTCTATGGGCTCGGCGCGCTGGGCGAGGAGGGTGTTTCGCGCTGTCTCGAGATCATTCGCAACGAGCTCGACATCAGTCTGGCGCTCTGCGGCCTGCGCGACATTGCGGACGCCGATCTGCGTATCCTCAAGCCCGGCAGCTATCCGCTGCCTGCCGAGAAGCTCGACGACAAGGTGAGCGTATGAGCTTGGAGATACGCCCCGCCGTCGATACGGACTTCGACGCGATCTGGTCTTTTTTCCAACCGATCGCCGCCGCCGGCGAGACCTATGCGCTCGACCCCGGGATCGATCGGGCGAACGCGCGCCGCTACTGGATGGAAGCATCGAAACGCACCCTGGTCGCAGTGGAGCGAGACGCCGACGGCCGCGAGACCGTGCTCGGCAGCTACTACATCAAGGCCAATGCCCAGGGGCCTGGCGATCACGTCTGCAACTGCGGCTACATGGTCGCCCTCGAGGCGCGTGGGCGCGGCGTCGCCGGGCAAATGTGCGAGCACTCCCTGGCGCTGGGCCGCGAGCTCGGTTTCCGCGCGATGCAGTTCAACTGCGTGGTCTCGACCAATCAAGGCGCAGTGCGGCTATGGCAGCGCCACGGCTTCGAGATCGTCGGACGCCTGCCCGGCGCCTTTCGCCATCCGCGCGAAGGCCTGGTCGACGCCTACGTGATGTATCGCGCGCTGTGAGATGTTCGATCCACGCTGGCCCGAGCCATATCTCGAGCGGCCAGTAGCGTCTGATGCTCGACACGATTCGCCCCGGGCTATGGGGATTCGAACCGCACGTCTTCGCCGTCGGCGCCGAGCTGGCGGATATCGATCGGTCGTCCTTCGGCGTCCAGGCGCACCAGCCCGATGCCCGCTTTGTTGACCAGCCGTTCGCCGGTCGAGCGGTGGTCGGGCAGGCGTGGGCGAACTTCGAAGCGGCGGCGTTGGGTGAACAGGTTGAGCGGTGACCAGGGGGCGTACAGCCAGCGGTTGAGCCGGTCGAAGGTATCGAGCAGGCGGTCGGGGAATTCGTTCTTGATCCCGCTGCTGGTGATTTGCCACACCGAGGGTGCGGCGTCGCGCCCGCGCAGGTTGATGTCGTAGACGAACGAGTAGTGCACGTCGCCCGAGAGCACGACGAAGTTCTTCGGCGTGCCCCGGTGATAGAAGATGTTGAGGATCACATTGGCGCAGCCGGGGTGGGCCATCCAGTTCTCGGCGTCGACCAGCAGCGGCTTGCCGATCCAGGTGAACGCCTGTTGGATCGTCTCGATCAGCTTGACCCCGAAGATCGGCGCCGGCGAGACCATCACCACCGCGTCATTGCCGAGCAGCGCCTGCTGGGTCTCGGTCAGTGCTTCCCAGTCCATCAGTCCCGAAGGGTGGTCGGGATTGCGCTCGCTCTTCCAGCGCTGGGTGCGGGTATCGAGCACCAGTAGCTTAGGCTCCCCCTTCACTTCGTACTGCCATCGATCGAAATGCAGCAGCCGCTCGATCAGCGCGTCCTGGGTCGCTTCGTCGAAACGATCGGTGTGGGTGAAGGCGTCGAGCAGCTCATCGTCGAACGATTCCGGCGCGTTGCCCCAGCCCTGGAACAGCAGATAGGCGAGCAGGGCGTTGCCGATGATCCGCTTCGAGAATGGATGCTCGTAGGTGAGCTTTTCCCATGCGCCGGTGAGGTTCCAGTCGTCGGAGACGTCGTGGTCGTCGAAGATCATGTAGTTCGGCAGGTGCGCCAGCACCCGGCGCACGCCGGTGAGTTCATGGACGAACCGCGCCAATACAGGTTCGTCCTTGCGATACTTGGCGAGATCCTCCTGCGCAAGCGTTGGCGGCGTCGGGTCGATCAGTCGCCACGGCACCGGCGACCAGACCAGCAGGTACATGGCGATCATCTCGGCCAGCGAGATCAAGTGGTTGCTTGCGTTGTCCGAGGTGAACACTGGCTTGCGGGTACCGCCGAAGAAGCGCTGGCGCAGGTTGTGCCCTTCGCGGGAGTGGGGCAGCAGTCGCTCGCGGTGATAGTAGCTGCAGCGGTGGCAGGCGACATCGCCATTCGGCATCAGCTCGCGGCTGTCATCGATCGTCGCACCTTCGAAGCGCTCGTGGTCGAGGCCGAGTCGGCTGATCAGCGCATGGATCGCCGCCAGGGTGACGCCCGAGACGTCGTCGACGTAGACCTGGTCGCCGCTGTGGATCAGCGCGGCGGGCCATTGGGCGTGATCGTCGCGGCGTTCGGCCAGCCAGCGGTCGGCGCGGGCGAGGCCGTCGGCGGCGGGGTGGTGGGGCTTGCGACACGAGCCATGCAGCAGGGTATCGAACCGCAGGCTGCGTTTGACCCTGGGGCGGCGCTCGCCTTCGTAGAGTAGCTCCGCGCCCCAGCCAGCGATCCGACCCGGATCTTCGCCGCCAAGGATGTTCAGGTCGTAGGCGAACAGGCTCGACTCCTCGGCGAGGGCCTCGGGCAGCGCCACCTCGATCAGCTGCAGGTAGAGATGTTCGCCCAGACGCAGTTCACTGCGCTCTCCGGCGTCGAGAGGGTAGTCGGTGAGCAGGGCATCAGCGTCGGTATAGAGCTCGAGATGCAGTTCCAGCGAGCGGCTAGTAGCCAGCCACAGCGCTATGTGCGTATCGGTGAGACGGCGCAGGATAGGGCCTGCGAGCACGTCCGGCAGAGTGACGGGAGTGCTCGCGGCACGGTCTTCGGGCACGGTGTAGCGGCTCCATCGAAGTAAGGGCGAGGATGGTCGCGTCCACCTTAGGTCACGTGGGGCGCTTTCCAACCAGAATCATCGACATTCTAGAGGCTGGCGGCTTAAGGAAGCGTTGCGAGGGGCCGCGAGGGAATGATTGATACCGTTATCTTGGGTTTCGACGGGGGTAAGGGGCGCAGGTCAGTGGGTGCTAACGGGCTGGTTGAAGGTGGGGCATGACCACTGCGGAGAGTGCCTGGGCGATGCGTTGGCGGCTGCGGCGATGCCGGCGGCGAGTGATGCGGCCGGCATCGCGGGTCGAGCCTGAAATCAGAGTTCCGCGGGTGTGGGTTCGGCCGGGGAGAGATGTTCCTTTGCATCCACCCTCAGCGCGACGCCGCGTCCGCGAGGGTCGGAAACCGCGATTGGGCTGCCGCTTTCGACCTGGATCGCCTGTAGATCGCCCATTCGCCAGCCCTGGGGCTCGACCCGGTAGCCACGTCGCTCGAGCTCGGCGACGGTGTCCGCCTCGAGCGGTGCGGCGGGGTCGGTATAGATCAGGTCCTTGGGCAGCAGCTGGTGGTGGAACCGCGGCGCGGCGAGCGCCTGATCGAGTGGCAGGTCATAGTCGTAGATGTTGTTCATCGCCTGGAAGATCGAGGTGAAGATCCGCGAGCCTCCGGGAGTGCCGATCACCAGTTCGACCTGGCCATCGCGGGTGACGATGGTCGGGGTCATCGAAGAGAGCATCCGCTTGCCGGGAGCGATGGCGTTGGCGTCTCCGCCGACCACGCCGAAGGCGTTGGGTACGCCCGCGCGAGCGCTGAAGTCATCCATCTCGTTGTTGAGCAGGAAGCCGGCGCCGGTGACCACCACGCCGCTGCCGAAGCTGAAGTTGAGCGTGTAGGTATTCGAGGCCGCGTTGCCGAAGCGATCGACGATCGAGTAATGGGTGGTCTGGAAGTGCTCGAGACCGGGCTGCACTTCCTCGGTGGGTGAAATCGTCCCCGGCCTCACTTCCCCCGCGCGGCGGTCGAGGTAGTCACGGTCGATCAGCTGCGCGGTGGGCACGGCGGAGAAATCCGGGTCACCCAGATAGTCGGCTCGGTCAGCGAACACGCGCTTTTCGATCTCGCTGATCAAGTGGACGTACTGCGCGGAGTTGAGTGCGACCCCCTGGAACAGGCCGCTCAGGCGGTCTTTCATGGTCAGCAGCTGGGCGAGGCCGATGCCGCCCGAGCTCGGCGGGGTCGGGGCGTAGACGGTGGCGCCGCGCCATTCAAGTTCGATCGGCTCGCGCCAGTGGGCGCGATAATCGGCAAGATCGTCGAGGCCGATGTTGCCACCGCCACGGGCCATCTCGGCGACGATCAGCTGGGCGGTCTCGCCACGGTAGAAGTCGTCCGCGCCCTGTGCCGCGATCCGCTCGAGCGTCGCGGCCAGTTCCGGCTGGCGGAAGGGGCCCTCTTCGTCGAGGCCCGAAAAGTAGTCATGGAAGTTGGTCCGGCCGCGAAACTTCTCGGTCTCGTCCTCGCTGTACTGGTTGGCGCGCTCCGCCGGCTCGATACCATCGCGAGCGAACGCGATGGCAGGCTGCACCAGCTCGGCCCAGGGCAGGCTGCCGAAGCGCTGGTGCGCTTCCCACATGCCCATCACCGTTCCTGGCACCCCAGAGGCGTGGTAGCCGATCAGGCTCTTGTTCTCGATCACCTCGCCGTCCTGGTCCAGGTACATGTCGCGGCTGGCGGAGGAGGGCGCGATCTCGCGGTAGTCGAGGAAGTAGGGCTCGCCTTCGAAGTAGACGGTCATGAAGCCACCGCCGCCGATGTTACCGGCCTCGGGATAGCTCACCGCGAGGGTGAAAGCGGTCGCGATCGCGGCGTCCACCGCATTGCCACCGGCACGCAGCACCGCGGCGGCGGTTTGGGCGCCATAGCGGTCCGGCGCGGCCACTGCGCCTGCATCCAGCGTGGTCGCCGCCTGGACGGAGATCGCAGCACCGAGACCGGGTAGCGCAATCAGCGTGCAGGTCACGAGCGCTAGCATCCGACCGGCGGCTGGACGAGACGGAAATGATCGAGTCATGCTGCGATTCCCTGTGTTATGGCTTGGTTGTCGATGATCTCATTGAGCTTTGCGTCTGAACCGTCGAGCGTACGACACCGTGCGAAACGTTGAACGGTTGGGGGATTCGATGTGGAAAAGGGAAAAATTCATTCCTTCTGGGCCGAACTATTTGTTACAAACGGTTTCATAGTTTCTGGGCAACGATGGCGCCCCTCGATTACTTCCATCGCCGCGGAGCACGACGTGGATGAATTCACCGCTTCATAACATCGATAGCGAGCTCGATGCCGTTCTGGATTCCCTGCCTCCCCAGGCCGACAGCCATTCGCAGCGCGGCCCCCGGCGCATCGTATTGATGCGTCACGGTGAGCCGGAGGCTCGTTTTGACCAGCGGATTCCCGCCGCTGAACTGCGCCAATGGGTGGCGCGCTACCATCGCGCAGGGCTCAAGAGCCACAGCCACTGCAGCGATGCCCAGGCCGTCGCCGACGACTGCGTCGCGGTGGTCTGCAGCGACCTGCCGCGCGCCATGGAGTCGGTGCAGCGGCTCAAGCGCTGCGATGCGCTGGTGCTTTCCGATCCCGCCCTGCGCGAGATCGAGTTTCCCCATGGGCCCGGGCGCTGGCCGACACCCGCGCTGCCTCCCGCCGCCTGGCTCGCGCTGTTCCGGGTGCTGTGGCTGTTCGGCTATCGCGGCAACGCCGAGTCGCTCGGCGAGGCACGGCGTCGTGCCCGGCATGGGGCGAACACGCTGGCGCAGCTCAGCGAGCGTCACGATTCGGTGCTGTTCGTCGGTCATGCGATGTTCAACGTCCTGGTCGCCCGCTCGCTGCTCAAGCAAGGATGGCGTGGTCCTCGCCGCCCGGGTAGTCGCCATTGGCGGTATGCGATCTACGAGCGCTGAGCGTGCCCTCGCTCAGCTGCGGTGGTGGCTGCGGTGGCTGCGCGGCACCACCCAGTGCCCCGGGCGGTAGTGCCCGTCGAGCGCGCCCAGGGCATGTTCGAGGGTCAGGGCGGCGATCTGGTCGTAGCGCTGGCGCAGCGACTCGACGCGCTGGGGCAGGAAATCGAGCAGCCGGTCGTCGCCGAAGGTGGCGAGGCGCAGTGCGCTCAGGCGGGGATCGAAGAGACTGCCATAGCGCGTGGTGAGCGCTTCCAACGCGCCTTCGAGCAGGGTATAGGAGGCGGTGATCAGGGCGTCCGGCAGCCCGTCGCGTTCGAGCAGTTCGGTTATCGCCGCGCTGCCGCTGGCGCAGTCGTAATGGGTGGCTGAAATCCGCACTACGCTGGCATCGAGACTCTCCATCGCGGTGTCGAAGCCGCGGCGCCTGGCGCGGCTGATCGAAATTTGCGCCACTGCGTCGAGCCACACCACCTTGCCTACCGATTCATCCACCGTTCTCAGAGTCAGCGTGCGGGCGCCTTCGCAGTCGTCGCCGACCACGCAGGCGAAGCGCTCGGGATCGAGCGGGCGGTCCACGCCGATCACCGGCATCCCCTCCGCCATCAGCTCGGCGTAGAAGCCGTCGTCCTCGCTCAGGCAGGAGGCGGTGATCAGTGCGTCGCAGCGACGCGCCCGCAGGCTCAGCGCCAGCTCGCGTTCGGTATCCGGCTCGTCGTTGGTGCCGCCGATCAGGAGCTGGTAGCCGGCCCGGCGTGCGCCAAGCTCCAGCTGCTTGGCGAGTCTTGCATAGCTTGCATTGGCGAGATCGGGCACCACGAATCCGAGGGTACGGGTCACTCCACGGCGCAGCGCGGCTGCCTGGATATCGATGCGATAGCCATGGGCATCGACCACGGCCATGACCTTCTCCACCGTCGCCTCGCTGATCCGATGGGTCTTGGCCTTGCCATTGATCACATAGCTTGCGGTGGTGCGCGATACGCCGGCCAGGCGTGCGATCTCGATCAGGGTGAGCGGTTTCATCGAGCGGTTTCCGATCGTGGAGTGGACGGTGGCGACCATGGGAGGACGCGGATACGACCAATGTCGGCCTCCGCGCTAGTTGCTAAACATGCGCTGAGGCCTGAGCATTGAACTTCAAGATGAACCGATTCAGCTATTCATCGTTCGGCGCATGGACCTGTCGCTTTCCCCATGGTCTCTTCGCTGCCCGTGATCCCGCGGGCTCTCCCATTGGACGGACATATGCTCACTCTTTCCTCCAACGCAGTGAAACTCGCGCGCGTAGCCCCCGACTGGCGCGACGCACTCCGCCAGGCCGGCACCGCGCTGGCCGATGACGGGCTGGTCGAGTCCGGCTATGCCGATGCGTTGTTCGACCGTGAAGCCCAGGGCTCGACCTATCTTGGCGCCGGCATCGCGATTCCCCATGGTACCCCACAGAGCCGCGAGCATGTACGCGAGACCGGGGTCCGGGTGCTGCAGTTTCCCGCCGGTGTCGAATGGCACGATGGCGAGCGGGTGTTCCTGCTGATCGCGATCGCCGCTCGTTCCGATGAGCATCTCGAGATTCTGCGCGCGCTGACCCACGTGCTGGATCGTGACGGCATCGGCGAGCGGCTCGCCGCTGCCGCCGACGCCGACGAACTGGTCGAGCTGCTCGGTGGCGAGCAGTCCGAGGCGCGCCTCGATTCTTCCACCATCGTCACCGGTGTGCCGGCCGCCTCCAGGCTCGAACTCGCCGCTGCGGCCGCGGGCAGGCTCTATGCCGCGGGCTGCGTCAGCGCGGAGTTCATCACCGCGGCACTCGTCGAGCCGCCGGTTTCATTGGGCCAGAAGCTCTGGCTGATCCGCGGCAAGCGGGGCGTGCTCACGCCGGCGCTGGGTTTTGCCAGCGCGGCTGCCGCGGTCGAGGATTGCATCGGGGTGTTCTGCCTCGCCGAGCGCGAGCGTGAGCACGTACCGCTGATGGAGCGTTTGATCACGCTGCTCGAAGAGGGCAATGGCGAGGCGCTGGCGCGCGTCGGTGCCGAACAGATCCTGGCTCGTCTTGCTGGGCAGAGCAGCGCCGCCGAAATCGGCAAGGTGCGGGTGCGCAACGACCATGGCCTGCATGCGCGTCCGGCCAAGCAGTTGGTCCAGGTCGCTCGCCAGCAGCCGGTACCGGTATCGGTGCGGCTCTCCGACGGCGGTGCGCCGGCGGTGCCGGCGAGCAGCCTCACCAAGGTGATCAACCTCGGAGCGCGGCGTGGGCAGATGCTGATCTTCTCCGCCGAGGGCGAGGGCGCGAAGGCGGCGGTCGAAGCGATGGTCGAGGCGGTGCGCGGCGGGCTTGGCGAGGTGGTCGCGCCGTTGGCCGACACCACCGAGGCGCGGCCGTCGCGCAATCACACCCACGCGAGGCGGGCGGTGCCGCCGCCCGAGACCGACGTGCCGCATGCCGCGGTGAGTGCCTCACCCGGCTTGGCGGTGGCCGAGGCCTTCGTGGTCCGGCCGCCTGAGTTTCGTTATCCGGAGCGCTTCGATGATCAGAGCAGCGCCGAGGGTGAGCAGCAGCGACTGCGCGGGGCGATCACCACCTCCGGCGAGCAGCTGCGCGAGCTGATCCTGCGCGCGCCGGACGGCGGCGAGGTCAGCGAGATCCTGTCGATGCACGAGGAGATTCTCTTCGACGAAGAGCTCGAGCGCGCCGCGGTTGAGTCGATCACCGAGGGTGCCAGCGCCGAGGCGGGCTGGTGGAAGGCGATCGATGCATCGGCCCGCGCCCAGGAGCAGCTCGCCGATCGGCTGCTCGCCGAGCGCGCGATGGACCTGCGCGATGTCGGCCGGCGGGTGCTGGCCTCGCTCTGCGGGGTCAGCCTGCCGCCGGCGCCCGACGACCCCTACGTGTTGGTGATGGACGATGCCGGGCCTTCCGACGTCGCCCGGCTCGATACCTCCAGGGTCAAGGGGCTGCTCACCGCCAAGGGCGGGGCGACCTCGCACAGTGCGATCCTGGCCCGAGCATTGGGAATTCCCGCGGTGGTCGGCGCCGGCGAGCAGGTGCTGGCGATTCCCCAGGGTAGCGAGCTGATCGTCGATGGTGACCGTGGGCGATGGGTGGTGGGGCCCTGCGCTGAGCGTCGTACCCGCACCCTGCTTGCGCTCAAGGAGCAGGAGCTGCGCCGTCGCAAGGCCTTCGACGTGCGCTTCGAGCCCGCGCTTACCCGCGATGGGCATCGCGTCGAGGTCGCCGCCAACCTGGGCAGCACCGCCCACGCCCATGACGCGGTCGAGCATGGCGCGGAGGCGGTCGGCCTGCTGCGCACCGAGTTCGTCTTCATGGCCCACTCCGAGGCGCCCGATCTCGACACCCAGATCAGCGAGTACCGCCGCGCCTTCGATGCCCTCGGGCCCGAACGCGCGCTGGTCGCGCGGACCCTGGACGTCGGCGGCGACAAGCCGCTGTCATACTGGCCTCTACCCCACGAGGAAAACCCGTTTCTCGGCCTGCGCGGGATCCGCCTCGCGCTGACGCGCCCGGAGGTGCTCGAGACCCAGATTCGCGCGCTGCTGGTCGCCTCCCAGGGGCGGCCGCTGCGCATCATGCTGCCGATGGTCAAGGACGTGCTCGAATTCCGCGCTGCGCGCGCGATCGTCGATCGCGTGATTGCAGAGCTCGGTGACCCGATCCTCGATCTCCAGCTCGGGGTGATGGTCGAGGTGCCCTCGTGTGCACTGCTCGCTGAGACCCTGGCCGAGGAGGTCGATTTCTTCTCGATCGGCACCAATGACCTGACCCAGTACACCCTGGCGATCGATCGTGGCCATTCGCTGCTGTCGGCCCAGGCCGACGGACTCCACCCGGCGGTGCTGCGGCTGATCCGCACCACCGTCGCCGCCGCCCACGCGCGCGGACGTTGGGTCGGCGTATGCGGTGAACTCGCCGCCGACCCGCAGGCGGTGCCGGTGCTGGTCGGGCTCGGTGTCGATGAACTTTCGGTGTCGGTGCGCCAGGTGCCGATGGTCAAGGCGCGGGTGCGCGAGCTCGAACTCAGCGCCGCTCGCGCGCTGGCCGAGCAGGCGCTGGCGCTGGGCGATGCCGGCGCAGTGCGTGACCTGGTGGAGCGCAGCTGATGGCCGATGTGCTCTGCCTGACCCTGAACCCGGCGCTCGACCTGAGCATCGAGCTCGGCGAGCTTCGCCCCGGCGCGGTCAATCGCGCCGAACACAGCCGTCTGGACGCGGCCGGCAAGGGCCACAACGTCGCCCGGCTGCTGGCCGCGCTCGGCCATCGGGTCTGCGTCGGTGGGCTGCTCGGCGCTGACAACGATGCTCCCTTCGTCGCTGCCTTCAATGCCTGGGGCGTCGAGGACGCCTGCCTGCGTGTGCCTGGTTCGACCCGGGTCAACGTCAAGCTCAGCGAGCGCGATGGGCGGGTCAGCGACATCAATGGGCCCGGGATCGCAGTCGTTGATGCGCAGCTCGATGACTTCGAGATCCAGCTTTCGCATCGGCTGCATCGAATCGATGCCTGTGTGATCGCAGGCAGCCTGCCGCCCGGCTTCGCACTCAAGCGTTTCACCCGGCTGGTGGCGCTGGTGGTGGCCCATGGCGTGCCGGTGTGGCTCGACACCAGCGGCGCGGCTCTGGGTGCCGGCATAGAAGGGCGGCCGACGATGGTCAAGCCCAACGAGGATGAGCTGGCCGAGTGGCTGGGCGTTTCGCTGGACCCCGACGACAGCCCCGCGCTGGTCGATGCCTGCAAGCGGCTGCTCGACCGCGGTGTCGACGAGGCGGTGGTGTCGCTCGGCGCCAAGGGTGTGCTGTGGCGCTCTCGTGAGCAAGGGCTGCTCGCGGCCCACCCGCCGTCGGTCGAGGTGAAAAGCACGGTGTGTGCCGGCGATACCCTGCTCGGTGGGCTGCTCCATGCCCGGCTCGCTGGCTTCGACGCCGAGCGCTCGCTCGCCTTCGCCACCGCGCTTGCTGCCGAATGCGTGCGTCACGTCGGCGTCGGTGACCCATCTTGTGACGATTTTTCCGCGCTGGTTGCGGCTACACGGGTCGAGCGTCTCGACCCGGCGCCGTGCCCGGAGCGTACGACCACTGCTCGCGCGGCGCGCGACGGTGAGTCTTCGCAGAGGGAGTGATGGAAGTGAAAGCAATCATTCTGACCGCCTGCCCCAGCGGCATGGCGACCAGCTACCTTGCCGCTCGCCGGCTCGAGCGCGCGGCACTGCGGCGCGGCTGGGAGGTAGAGGTGGAACTGCAGGGCGAACTCGGCGGGGGCCTGCGCCTCTCGGCGGATGCGATCGCGGCGGCTGACCTGGTCCTGGTCGCCGCCAGCCGGGCGGTCGATCTCTCCCGCTTCGAAGGCAAACGGCTCTACCGCGATGCGCTCGAGGCGGCGCTGCCCAACCCCGATCGCTTCCTCGATCGCGCCGAGTTTGCCGCTGAGACCTGGCATGACGATGGTGAGCGCGAGACCGCGGCGCCGGCCGAGAGCGGCGGATCGAGTGGCGTGCGCAGCGTGGTCGCGGTCACCGCCTGCCCGACTGGTGTCGCGCACACCTTCATGGCCGCCGAGGCGCTGGCGGAGGCGGGGCGTGCGATGGGGCTTTCGATCAAGGTCGAGACCCAGGGATCGGTAGGGGCGCAGAACAAGCTGGAGGCGGATGAGATCGAAGCCGCCGATGTGGTGCTGCTGGCCTGCGATATCGATGTCGATACCGCGCGCTTCGCCGGCAAGCGGATCTACCGCACCTCCACCGGAGCCGCGCTGAAGAAGTCGCGCCAGACGCTCGAGGCCGCGCTCGCCGAGGGTGCGGTGGAATCCGCCGGCGCCTCGACGGGCGGTGGGTCCAGCAGCGCCGGGCAGAAGAAGGGCATCAAGGAGCGCGGGGTCTACAAGCACCTGCTCACCGGGGTCTCGTTCATGCTGCCGATGGTGGTCGCGGGCGGATTGTGCATCGCACTCTCGTTCGTGTTCGGGATCACCGCCTTCGAGCAGGAGGGAACGCTCGCGGCGGCGCTGATGCAGATCGGCGGCGAAACCGCATTCGCTTTGATGGTGCCGGTACTGGCGGGCTATATCGCCTATTCGATCGCCGACCGGCCGGGGATCGCCCCCGGCATGATCGGCGGCATGCTCGCAAGCTCCCTTGGCGCGGGCTTCATCGGCGGTATCGTCGCGGGGTTTCTCGCCGGCTACTGCGCCCTGGCATTGGTGCGCTGGGTCAAGCTGCCTGCGAGCCTTGAGGCGCTGAAGCCGATCCTGATCGTGCCGCTGCTGGCAAGTCTGGTCACCGGCCTTGCGATGATCTACGTGATCGGCACCCCGGTCGCGGCGCTGCTCGATGCGCTGACCGCGTTCCTGAACTCGATGGGCTCGACCAATGCCGTGCTGCTCGGGCTGCTGCTCGGCGCAATGATGTGCGTCGATCTTGGCGGTCCGGTCAACAAGGCCTCCTACACTTTCGGCGTCGGGCTGCTGTCCACCCAGACCTATGCGCCGATGGCCGCGATCATGGCCGCCGGCATGGTGCCGCCGATCGCGATGGGGATCGCGACGCTGATCGCCAAGACCAAGTTCGCCGCCGCCGAGCGTGAGGCGGGCAAGGCGTCGCTGGTGCTAGGCCTGTGCTTCGTCAGCGAAGGGGCGATCCCCTTCGCCGCCAAGGACCCGCTGCGGGTGCTGCCGCTGTCGATCATCGGCGGCGCGATCACCGGTGGGTTGTCGATGCTCTTCGGGATCACCCTGATGGCGCCCCACGGCGGACTGTTCGTGCTGTTGATCCCTGGTGCGGTCAACCATGCGCTGCTCTACCTGATGGCGATCCTGGCCGGCTCGCTATTCACCGGTGTTCTCTACGCGCTGATCAAACGCCGCCCCGACGCAGTGGAGGCGGCGGCGACCGGACCCACCGGCGCGGTGGTGCCCAGCGCTTCGCACTGACGCCTCCACGCAAGAACGCGCCCCCGCGACATGTGAGCCGCGGGGGCGCGTTCGCTTCCGAGGGGATGATGCTCAGCCCTCGTGGCCGAGCTGCTCGTCCGGTACTTGCGGATTGGCGCCCGGCGCCTCGCGGTTGAGGTGCAGGAAGTGCAGGTGGCGCTCGTACTGGTCGAGGATGTCGTTGATCACCTGCTCGCGGGTGTAGCCCATCAGGTCGTAGCCCTGGGTGCCCTCCAGCAGGTAGACCTCGAGCCGGTAGTAGTTCGCATCGACGCGCTGGCTGCGAACCGCGAACGACGGCGAAGCATAGCGGCGCGGCCACAGTTGGTAGTTGAAGTCCTGCTCGTCGCCCATCGAGACGTGAAGGTCCAGGTGCGGCATCCCGCTCTCCTCGATCACACCCTCGGTGAGATGGACCGTGGCGCCCTGGCGCTCGAGCTCGCCCGCCACTTCCTTCATCGCCGGGCGATAGATCTCATCGATCGCGCGCAGGGTCTGGCGGCGGCCAGGGTAGGTCATCGAGCGCGACAGTCGCTGGCGCCAGCTGCGGTTCTGCCCGCGTTCGTCATTGAGGCGTCCGGAGAGCAGTCCTGAGAGGCTGCCCTTATGGCTATCCTGGCGAAACGCTTCGATCTTGAGCGACTTGTACAGCCCGATCATGATGAAGAAGATCACGAACGAGAAGGGCAGGCCCATGATGATCGTTGCGCTCTGCAGGGTCGGTACGCCGCCGACCGACAGCATCGCAAGCGTCAGCAGACCGATCGCCACCGACCAGAAGATTCTCAGCCAGTTGGGCGCATCGCTGTTGGCGTCTTTGAGGTAGGAGGTGAAATTGCCCAGCACCAGCGAACCCGAGTCCGCCGAGGTGACGTAGAACAGAAGCCCGGTGACGGTGGCGAGCGAGGCGCTGAAGGAGACCCAGGGATACTCGGCGAGCAGCGAATAGAACGCCCGCTCGGGATGGTTCATCGCCACCTCGCCGAAGGCGTCGTTGCCATTGAGCACGATATCCAGCGCGCTGTTGCCGAATACCGACAGCCAGATCAGGGTGAAGATGAACGGAATGATCAGCGTGCCGGCGACGAACTGGCGAATGGTGCGCCCGCGCGAGATACGCGCGAGGAAGAGGCCGACGAACGGTGCCCAGGCGATCCACCAGGCCCAGAAGAACAGGGTCCAGGAGTTCAGCCATTCGACAGGGCGGTCGAAGGCGAAGGTGTTCAGCGTCATGCCGAGGAAGCCGTCGAGGTAGTCGCCGACGTTCAGTACCAAGGCGTTGAGCAGGAAGATGGTATCGCCGGCGAAGAGCACGAACAGGATCAGCAGGATCGCGAGCAGCACATTGAGCTCGGAAAGCCGGCGAATGCCCTTGTCGACTCCGGAGACCACCGAGATCGTCGCCATGATCACCGAGAGCAGGATGAGCGCGGCCTGGGCGGAGAGCCCCTCGGGAACGCCGAAGAGGAAGTTGAGCCCATAGTTGAGCTGGACCACGCCGATGCCGAGCGAAGTGGCGATGCCGAAGATGGTGCCGAGTACCGCGGCGGTGTCCACGGTATGGCCGATCGGGCCGTGGATGCGTTTGCCGATCAGCGGATAGAGCGCGGAGCGGATGGTCAGCGGCAGGTTGTAGCGAAAGCTGAAGTAGGCGAGCGTCATCCCCATCAGGGCGTACATCGCCCAGCCAGTGACGCCGTAGTGGAACATCGTCCACACCACGGCCTGGCGCGCGGCCTCGTTGGTGCCCCCCTGGCCCTCTGGCGGGGCGAGGAACTGGGTGATCGGCTCGGCCACGGCGAAGAACATCAGGTCGATGCCGATCCCGGCGGCGAACAGCATCGCCGCCCAGGTGAACAGGCTGAACTCCGGCTTCGACTGCTCTGGACCCAGCTTGATGTTACCGAAGCGGGAGCAGGCGACCACCACGACGAAGACGATGTAGAGCGTGGCCGCGAGGAAGTAGTACCAGCCGAATCCCTCTGAGATCCAGCCGAGCAGCAGGTTGATCGTATGGTTTGCGGAGGTGGGGGCGATGATCGACCAGACGGCCAGGGCGATGATCAACGTCGCCGAACTGAAGAACACGACAGGATTGAGCCTGTCTCGTTTGGCGACCTGGTTATCTTGGCTATCAAGCATAGGGTGTATCCGATCGGTTGCTGGAAGACACCCTGTATCGGCGATTGGAACCCGGACACCCGTCATGGCGGGCGTTCTCGGTCGTTCCAGCGTCGCGGGTGTGTTTTATTGATTGTTCAATCAATAAAAATACTTGATTGTAATTGCCTGTTCAACCTCGATTCCAATTATGGAACGAATCGTCTCACCTCAGCTGAACCCTGCGAAAGTACCAGACCCATCAACATTAAGGTTTCCTATACTGGTAGTGCGGAGGGCACGAAGCAGGCTCGTGGCTCCAGCCATCATAGGTCGTGGTCGACGAGCTGCCCAGGTGAACGAGGTGCTCACTGCGCATTACTCGCCCTGATCGTTCGCCAGTCGACTGAGGAGGTGGATGATGGACGCTTTCATCGATACCCTGATGACCTTTCCCGTGGTCCTGTTCGCCATTCTCTCGGCCATCTCGCTGCTTTACTGGGCGCTGGTGGCGACCCGTCTGGTGAAAGCCGAGCTGTTCGATCCCATCAGCCTGAAAGATCGCCACCTGGCGTGCGTGTTCCGCTCGCTGGGCCTCGGTGGCGTGCCGGTCAGCCTCTCGCTGAGCCTGGTCTGCATCTTCGCGACGGTGATCAGCTTCGCGATCGAGGCGTTGGTCATGCGCTGGTTCGATCTTGGCATGATGGGGATCCTCGTCGGCATCGTCGAGATCTGGCTGGTGACCACCATCGCGATCCAGCTCACCCGCCCGGTGGTACGCATGCTGCGCCCGCTCGCGACCAGGCTGGGCGCCACGCGGTGCCGTCTCGGATCGCGGGTGGAGGTGGTCGATCAGCTCGGCCCTGACGAGTATGAAGTGCGTCCGCTCGATGGCACCGTGGGCGAGACCCTGCGAGTCAGCGCCAAGTCACCGGTTCGCTTCGCGCTTGGTGAGAGGCTGGTGCTGGTCAAGTGCCTCTCCGAGGGAAGAAACGGCGGAGACTATCGTGCGGTGAGTGAGTCGAGCTTCATCGATGAGCAGCAGCTGCAGCACCAGCGTTCGCATGGCGGCGGGGCGGCATGAGTGGATAAGCGGGAGATGGAGATAAAGAAGGCGCGCCCTGGAGCGCGCCTTTTTGCGGGGTGGGGTCGGGATCGACCGATCAGCCCTGACTGGGCGGGAGCTCCGTCGGGGCTGGCCCAGCTTCGCCGTGATGCATCGGGCGCGGCGGCTGGGTCAGCGCCTCGAAGGCGGCGAGCTGGTCGGCGTCCAGCACCTCGGCCAACGCTTCGTGGCGCTGGGTCAAGAGCTGCTCGAACGCGGCCTTGCGAGCTTCGCGACGATCACCCTTGTCCTCGCCCTGCTCACGCGGGCCGGGCTTGTCGGTGCGTTGCGGATGCTGGGCCTTGAGCCCTTCGATGAAGGTGCGCTGCGCGCTCACTACCTGTTCGCGGCTCGCCGGGTCGAGATTCCAGCTTTCCATCAGCGGGGTAAAACGCTGCTCGAAATCCTGCGTCAGGCGTTCAGGATCGAGGCGTGGGCGCTCCGGCCCGTGCTGCCCGGGCATCGGCCGCTCGAGCATCAGATAGGCGCGCTGCTGTTCGGCATCCAAAATCTGTGCGAGGCGCGTGCGCTGCTGTTCGAGCAGTTCGTCCATCGCTTGCCGGTGCGTTTGCGGTGAAGCCGCTTCGTCGCGTTGATCGCGCAGCTGTTGGCGCTGAGCGCGGAACTCCGCATCGGCCTCGGCCAGGGCGCGGGTCTGATCGGCATCGAGATGCCAGCTCGCCACCACCGCCTGCTTGAGCGGGTTGCCTCGCGACACCTGATCATCGGCGGGCGACTGGGCTTGGGCGAAGGAGGAAAGGGTCGCTGCGGCGACCGCCAGGGCAAGTAGGGTCTTCTTCATGCTGATACTCCTCGGTACTGACGCCTCATGGCGTTGGTGTCAGTATCCGAGGGAGTGATGCAACCAGTATGCAGTCAGCGTGGAAGAATCCCCATCAATGGTGCAGTAATTGGTCACCACGGGACGATGTTGGTGCATTCAGCTCAACGTGGCTCGGGGCTGTACTTGTAGCCGACGCCATAGACCGAGTGGATGATCTCCCTGGTGGGCCAAGCGTCTGCGATCTTCTTGCGCAGCTTCTTCACGTGGCTGTCGACGGTGCGCTCGGAGACGATCCTGTGGTCGCGATACATCTGCTCCATCAACTGCTCGCGGGAGTAGATCCGCCCCGGGTTCTGCATCATCACGCTGAGCAGCTGGAACTCGATTGCGGTGAGCCCGAGATCCTGCCCGTCGGCGAGCGCGCGCCAGCCCTGCGGGTCGAGCACCAGTCCCTGTTTGGCCGCCCCCTCGGGGCCCTGCTCTTCGCTGCTCTCCATCCGACGCAGCAGCGCCTTGCAGCGCGCCAGTACCTCGCGCGGACTGAACGGCTTGCAGATGTAGTCGTCGGCGCCGATCTCGAGGCCCAGCAGGCGGTCGATCTCCTCCACCCGGGCGGTGAGCATGATGATGCCGATCTGGGGCGAGCGGTAGCGTATCTCTCGACACAGGGTCAGCCCATCTCGTCCTGGCAGCATCACGTCGAGCAGCACGAGCTTCGGCGCATGATGCTCGAGCCACGGCAGCACTTCGTCGCCGTGGGCGATGTGGGTGGCGGTGTAGCCCGCGCTCTTCAGGTAGTCGGAGACCAGTTCGGCAATCTTCGGCTCGTCCTCGACGATCAGGATGTCACTCACCTCGTTCACCTCTCGTGCGATCCGCGTTTGACGCTCTCGCGTTGGTAATCTTGACGAAACATGCGTTCACTCGACCAGCGGCAGGTGGACGGTCCAGCGCAGGCCACCCAATGGCGCGGCGGAGGCCCGCATCGTACCGCCGTGGAGCTCGACCAGTGCCAGTGCGATCGAAAGCCCCAGGCCGCTGCCTCCACGCTGGCGGTTGCGCGAGGCGTCCAGGCGGAAGAGCCGCTCGGTCAGGCGGTCGAGGGCATCGACCGGCACGCCAGGTGCCGAATCCTCCCAATTCACCACCGCGTGGGTGCGTGTCGCTTGGAGTGTGACTCGAATGCGCCCGGGCGTATCGGTGTAGGCCTGGGAATTGTCCAGCAGATTACGCCACAGCTGACGCAGCCGATAGGGTGCCCCTTGGATGTGGATGCGCTGTTCGATCCGGGTCTCTAGTTCGAAGCCCGCGTTCTCCAATGCGTGGCGGCGCTCCTCGAGCTGGGTGGAGAGCAGCTCGCCGAGGTCGAGGCGCTCCAGCGGCGCGTCCAAACTGTGGGTATCGGTCTGGGCGAGCAGGCGCAGGTCGTTGACCAGCCGGCTGAGCAGCTCGACCTCCTGGCTCAGCGAGCGCAGATTGTCGACGTTCATCGGCCTGACGCCATCCTGCATCGCCTCCAGCTCGCCGCGCAGAATCGCCAGCGGCGTACGCAGTTCGTGGGCGATGTCGGCGCCCCAGCGGCGCCTCGCGGCGCGATTCTGTTCGAGGGTCCGCGCGAGCGTATTGATGTCGCTGGACAGCCGCGACAGCTCGTCCTGGCCCTGGGTCGGCAGCCTGACCCGATAATCGCCGAGGGTCAGTGACTGCGCGGCCAGCGCCATCAATCGCGCACGCCTGCCGAGCCATAGCGCGATCCCCGCGGCGAGCACCAGTGAGGCGGGCAGCAGTGCGAGCAGGATCACCGCCAGGTTACGCAGCTGGTTGCGCAGGAAGATCCGGTCGAGGGTGGTCGAGACGTGCTCGGCGGTTGGGTAGCCGAGTGCGCCGACGGTTTCGCCGGCGACCACGATAGGCACGCGTTCGAACGCTTCGTTGGGCGGCCGCCGGCCCTCGAGACGGCGGCCGTCTGCGTCGTAGAGCACGAACTGGCGCGGATCGGAAAGCGGCGGGATGAAGGGCGGCGCATTGTCCGGTGGCTCCGGCGGCATATCCAGCGGATCACCCGGGCGCGTGCCCATCGAATCACGCAGGGTCTGCGTCCAGGCGCCGCGATCGCGTAGCCACGACCAGCTGCGGTCGACCGACCAGCGCTCGCCGAGCACCTCCACCAAGGCCTCGACCTGATGCTGCTGGCCGCGCTTGATGTACTCGAGGAACCCTTGGTCGATGCTGCGCGCGACCGAAAAGTAGATCACCCCGCTGATCAGCAGGTTGACCAGCAGGATGGTGAAGAACAGCTTGATGCTCAGGCGACTCAGCATGGCGGCCATCGTTGACGGTGGAAGCGCGGCGAACCGGGTTGCGGTTGGCACAGTCTAGGGGATGCCAGCGACCGAAGTAGCACAATCAATGTGCAAGACATCGCTCAGACTGTGAACGCCAGTAGCGTCAGCATCAGCGGTGGCGCCAGCGCCGAGAGCAAAAAGCCGCTGACCAGCGCGACCGGCACGCAGGAGAGTCCGCCGGCGCGTCGAATCAGCGGCAGGGTGACGTCCATCGCGGTGGCACCGCAGTAGCCGATCGCGGTGCCTGGCGTGTGGCGGATCAGCAGCGGCAGCAGCAGCACCGCGAGCAGCTCGCGGGCGAGATCGTTGAAGAAGGCGATTCCACCGTAGAACGCGCCGAGCTGATCACTGATCAGGATGCCTGAGAGCGAGTACCAGCCGAAGCCCGAGGCCAGCGCCATGCCTTGGTGCACGGGCAGTCCGAGCAGCGGCGCGGCGATCGCTCCCGCGACCAGCGAGCTGAATACCAGCGCGATGGCGATCCGCACGCCGAGCGTGTTGAGCAGCACTCGCTTGAGCGAGATGTCGGCGTGGCGCAGCTGGTGGCCGATCAGGCCCAGCAGCAGATAGAGCGCGGCTTCGGCGGCGCTACCCGCATGGTCCGCGAGCAGCGGCAGGAGGAGCCCCGCGACGGTGCCGGCCGCCACGGCGACAAGCAGCATCACCGAGCTGCCCAATGAGGCCGCAAGCCCCGAGGTGGGGACAAAGGCACTGGCGTCCTGCTCGCTGGTTCCGCGCCTGCCGACCAGCAGCCACAGCGCGGCAAGATTGCAGACGGCGAGAATCACGAACAGCGTCGCTGCCTGCAGGCCGATGCGCCCGAGCTGGCGACCGAGGTCGTCGAGTCCGGCGAGGCTTGCGCCCATCAGGGCGAGGATCAAATAGACGATGAGCTCGAGCAGCCTCCCGACGGCGTGTTCGAAACGCGGGCCACGCGGCGGCAGCAGATAGCCGAGCAGCAAGGGGAGCAGCATCAGAAGCAGGCCAGCACTCATCAGGGGCGATCCATGAGGTAATAGTAGAGAAGGGGGAGAGGCTAACGATCGCCGAGTACGTCGAGAAAATCGTCGCGGGCGCCTTCGATCTGGGCTAGCGAGGCGACGCGGGCGGCCTCGGGATCACGCGCGCGCAGCGCGTCGAGGATCGCGCGATGGCGCGGCAGCGACAGGCTGTCGCGGTCGAGCCGGCGGCTCGATACCTTGATCGACTCCCCAAGCGCCTTGGACAGCATTTGGCACAGATGGGCGAGCAGGTCATTGTGGGTGGCGCGGGCGATGAGGACGTGGAACTCCAGATCCGGCGCAAGCCGGTCGCGTCGCGAGCGGGCCCTGCTCATCTTTGAAAAAGCCGACTCGATCGCCTCGAGCTCGTCGCCGCTCGCCGCTGTCGCGGCCAGCGCGGCCGCGGCGGGTTCGATAATCAGACGCACCGCGAACAGATCCTCGAACAGCCCGGTCGAAAGCTCCGCACCGACCATCCAGCCAAGCACGTCCGGGTCGAGCAGGTGCCATTCGGCGCGTGGGCGAACCACCGAGCCGACCTTGGGCTTGGCGTGCACCAGCCCCTTGGCGCCCAGTACCCGCAGTGCCTCACGCAGCACCGGCCGGCTCACGCCATAGGTGGCGAGCATCTCGCTTTCATGTGGCAGGCGGTCGCCCGGCGCAAGCTCGGAGGTCACGATCCGAGCGCCAAGATCGCGAATGATCTCGGCGTGGCGATGCTTGCGGGCGGGTGGAGTGGAGGACATCGATACGGATACTCGTCGGCTCGACACGGAGGCTGGCCGCAGAGTCTAGCACGGGCGCTCCAGGTTTCAGCGCGGGGCGTCGATCGCGGCGGGAGTGAATGCGGTCAGCCACATCTGGCTGTCGAGCACCTCACTCTTGTAGTAGTCGACCTTGACCATCAGTCCCGGGTAGCGGGGATCGACATAGAAGTCGAAACGCCGATCTGGATGCCGTGGATCGCGCGCCTCGACTTGCACCGTAGGCCAGCGGCCAAGCGCGGTGTCGATGGTTGGGGTGGCGACGACGCGGTACTCGAGGCTGCGGGTGCGCTGCCGGTGGTCGAGATAGTCCACCCGGCACGGTGGCGTCCGCTCGTTTCGACACTGGGGATCGTCGAGGCGGCGCCCGATCTCGATCAGCGCGGTCTGCCGGTCCGGCAGGCCTTTGCTTTGCTCGGGATCGAATCGATAGTCCTTGCCGAAGCCGAGCAGCCGGTAGCGGCTTTGGAAATCGTCGGCGATCAGGCGATCGCCATCCTCGTCCAGGTGGAACTGCCCATACTCGCGTCCGCTGGCGATGCTGGCCGAAGCCGTCATCAGGCTGCTCCACTCGCCGTCGCTCTGGCGTTCCAAGCGCTGCTCGATGGTCGCCTGGGGCCAGCCGCCGGCCTTGAGCCGGTACTCGGCGGTGAACGGGTAGGGCGGCCGCGGTTCGGCCTGGGCTACGCTCGCAAGCCCAGTCAGCAGCGTGGCGAGCCCCAGCGTTGCGGCGCGAGGCAGTCGAATCATCGGTGCGTCCCTGCGGTGGGGGTTGGGGCCGGAGGCGCGGACATCTGCATGCTCTGACGCCGCCAAGGCGTATGGGTTCAATCATGTGTTTTCGAGCACTGCCCTTTCGGTCCTCGTCGGCCTCTGCTTAGAATCGATCAAAGGGAGTCCCCGCCGATCCGATCGAGGAGCATCAAGATGCAGTGGCGATTCGCACGACGAGCCGAAGGCAGCGTGAGCTCCGCGGTTCGGGAGATCCTCAAGGTCACCGAGCGTAGCGAGGTGATCTCCTTCGCCGGCGGTCTGCCCGCGGTCGAGAGCTTTCCGCTCGAGGCGCTGCGCGAGGCGAGTCGTCGGGTATTCGAAGGTGACGACGCCGAATCCGCCCTGCAGTATGCGACCACCGAAGGCTATGCGCCGCTTCGCCAATGGATCGCCGCGCGACTTTCGCGCGATGGCGTAAGCATCGACCCCCGGCAGGTGCTGCTCACCACCGGCTCGCAGCAGGCGCTCGACCTGATCGGCAAGGCATTGATCGACCCGGGCGACCGGGTGCTGGTCGAGACCCCGACCTATCTTGGCGCGCTGCAGGCGTTTCGGCTCTACGAGCCGGATTTCGTCTCGCTGCCGAGCGACGACCAGGGGCTCGATCCCGAAGCCTTGAACGCGGCGCTGCTCGACGGTGCCAAGTGCCTCTATACGATCCCTAACTTCCAGAATCCCACCGGACGTCGGCTGCCGCTGGCGCGCCGGCAGGCGCTGGCGGCACTGGCCGAGCAGCGCGGGCTGACCCTGATCGAAGACGATCCCTACGGCGAGCTCGACTACCAAGGGGCGCATCTGCCCAGCCTGCTCGCCCTGGCACCGCGCAACACCCTGCACCTGGGGTCGTTCTCCAAGGTGCTCTCCCCGGGGATGCGGCTAGGCTACGTGGTCGGTCCGGTCGAGGTGATCGACAAGCTGGTCCAGCTCAAGCAGGCGAGCGATCTCCACACCGCCGGGCTTACGCAGCGGATCGTCTTCGAGGCGGTCAAGGATGGATTGCTCGAGCGTCACCTGCCGCAGGTGCGCAAGCTCTATGCCCGGCGCTGCGAGGCCATGCTGGATGCGCTGGCGCGGCACATGCCGCAGGGTGTGCACTGGCATCGACCTGAAGGCGGGATGTTCATCTGGGTCGAGCTCCCGGCGGGAGTGGACGCCAGCCTGCTGTTCGAACGTGCGATCGCGGAAGATGTCGCTTTCGTGCCCGGCGCCCCTTTCTATGCCAACCAAGCCGAGCTCAACACCCTGCGCCTCGCCTTCGTCACCGTCGATGAGCTGCGCATCGAAGCGGGCATCGCGCGTCTCGGCGCGCTGCTTGGCGAGATGCTCGAGGCAGAGCCGGCGAGCGTTGTGGGGCTTGAAGTCTAGAGACGCTCAGGCTCGATCAGGCCGGTTTCACCAGGCCAGAAATGAGTGCGAAGCCCGAGCACTCCTGATGCTGGCGCATCAGCTGGCCGATGAGGCTGCCGCGGCCTTTCGCGCTTCGTTCAGCGCACCAGGCAGCTGAGCGGTTCGCCGGCATCGAGTGCGGCGAGGTTGTCCAGGGCGCGCTGGCGCTGGGCGCCTTGGGCCTGGTGGGTGAGCGGTGCGATATGCGGGCTGAGCAGCATCCGCGGGCTGCGCTTAAGCGCCTCCGGCACCTTGGGCTCGTGCTCGAACACATCGAGCGCGGCGCCGCCCAGGATGCCCTGCTCGAGTACCTCGATCAGCGCGGTCTCATCGACCACGTAGCCGCGCGAGACATTGACCAGATAGCCTTCGCTGCCCAGCGCAGCCATCACTTCACGGTTCACCGCATGGCGGTTGTAGGCCCCGGCGCGCACCGTGACCATCAGCACGTCGCACCACTCGGCCAGCGCCTCGAGGCTCGGCAGGTAGCGATACGCTACGTCGGCATGCGGCGCGCGGCCGCAGTAGCCGATCTCCATCTCCATGGCCTGCGCGCGGCTCGCCACCCGGCGGCCGATCTCACCCAGCCCGTAGATGCCCAAGCGCCGGCCGACCAGCCCCGGTGAGAGAGGCAGCGCGGAGAACCCATTGCCTTGCCAGCGCTCACCGCGGACGTAGTCATGCGCGGCGACGATACCCCGTACCCCCGCGAGCATCAGTCCAGTCGCGTACTCGGCAACGCTCGAGGCGTTGGCGTCGCCTGCATTGGTCACCCGCACTCTGCGCTCGGCGGCGGCGTCGAGATCGATACGATCGAAGCCGGTGCCGTAGCAGACGATCAGCTCGAGCGCGGGCAGCGCATCGAGCAGCGTCGCATCGATCGGCAGCCCGCCCTTGGTGATCATCGCTCGCACCGCGTCGCTCCCCGGCGGCAGCGCCGACGGTTCCATGCGCTCTAGCGGACCGAGCAGCCGATAGCGACTTTCGAGTTCGGCGATGAAGTCGGCGGGAAGCGAGAAGGTCATCAGCACGTTAAAGGGCATGGTCGGCCAAGGCTCCTGGTCAGGTGGGCTGCGTCGACGCTCGGCGCACGCGGGCAGGTGTGGATATTTCGATGGTATACCACTGGTATGGTATTTGCACCGCAGTGCGCAAAGGGGAGCCGCAATGCCCGGCGTTGCGGGCTTTCACCGCGCTTTGCGGTGAGGTTGGCGGGCTGTGGCGGTGCAGTTTGATCGCAATCGGGCGCCATGTTGGTGCAACGACTGAGACCCATCCCCTCGCTCGGTTCTCCATCATCCAGCTGCATGAGGTCAGTGCAATGTCGCAGGCCAGTTGTCCACCCGACCCGCGAGCCCTCGCCGAGCGACTGTTCGGCGCGCTCGCCGAGATCGGCTGCGATCCGCCGGGCATCACCCGCGACGCCTACGGCGACGGTGAGCAGCGCGCCTTCGAGACCATCGCCAGCACGGCGCAGTCGCTCGGCGGCTCGATCGAGCGAGACGCGGCGGCCAACCTCTACTGCCGCTTCGCTGGCGCTTCCCCCGAGCTGCCGATGTGGGTCAGCGGCTCCCATCTGGACTCGGTGCCCCACGGCGGCAATTTCGATGGTGCCGCCGGGGTGATCGCACCGCTGTGCGCGCTGGCCAAATTGGCCGCCGAAGGCCGGCGTCCGCTGCGCGACGTGGTGGTCGCCGCTTTTCGTGCCGAAGAGAGCACCTGGTTCCCGCTCTCCTATCCTGGCAGCCGCGCCGCCTTCGGCATGCTCGATGCCGAGGCGCTGCGGCTGACCCGGGCCGATAGCGGCCGATCGCTGGCCGATCACCTTCGCGAGTGCGGTGGCGATCCCGAGCGTGTCGCCGCTGGCGAGGCCTGGCTCGAGCCCGCTCGCCTGCACGGTTTCATCGAGCTGCACATCGAACAGGGGCCGCTGCTCGAACATCGCGGCGCGCCGCTCGGTGTGGTCAGTGGGATCAGCGGCAGCTTTCGCTATCGCCGTGCGCGTCTGCTCGGGACCCATGGCCACTCCGGCGCGGTGCCGCGCGAGCTGCGCCAGGACACGGTGTTCGCCTTCGCCGCGCTGGTCGGCGAACTCGATGCGCTGTGGAGCGATCTCGAGCGCCGCGGCGAGCGGGCGACGATCACCTGCGGCCAGGTGCACACCGACCCGACGGTGGATGCCTTCAGCAAGATCCCCGGCGAGCTCGGGTTCTGTCTCGATGTGCGCAGCGAGCGGGAGGGGACGCTTTTGGAGATCGAGGATGCGCTGGGGGCGATGCTCGCCCGGATCGAGCGCGAGCGCGGCGTGAGGGCGGAGCTTGGCGAGCGCACCTCGAGCAGGCCGGCGCGGATGGACCCGGGGCTGCGCCGGCTGCTGCGGGAGGCGGCCGAGCGAGCCGGGCTGGACCCGCCGACGCTGCCGAGCGGTGCCGGACACGACGCGGCGACCTTCTCTCATCAAGGGGTGCCGAGCGCGATGCTGTTCGTGCGCAACCAGCACGGCAGCCACAACCCCGAGGAGGCGATGGCGCTGGAAGACTTCTTCGATGCGAGCTCGGTGCTCGCCGAGGTTCTGGCGCAATGAGCGCCGCGACGACAGCCGCTGGCGCCAGTGCGCGCCGCCGGCAGGGCAATGTAGACAACCACAACGACGATCCTGGAGTTTTCATGCGAACGATCTTTGCCAACCGCCTGATCGGCGGCGCGCTGCTTGGCGCGAGTCTCGTCACCACCGTCCAGGCGGCCACCACCTGGACGGTGGTCACCCCTTGGCCGGAGAGCAATTTCCACGTCAAGAACCTGCGTGACTTCGCCGAGCGGGTGGAGGAGGTCACCGATGGCGAGGTAATGATCGAGGTTCACGCCGGGGGAGATCTCGGCCTCAGGGGGCCTGAGCTGCTCACCTCGGTGCGCGACGGGATCATCCAGGGCGCCGACATGCTGCTCACCCAGCAGGTCGGCGATGCGCCGCTGCTCGGCGTCGAGTCGGTGCCCTATCTCACCCGCAACCACGAGGACGCCGCGCTGCTGCGGTCGATGGCCTGGCCGTACTACGAAGGCGTCGCCGCCCAGTTCAACCAGAAGTTCCTCTATACCGTGCCGTGGCCGGGGCAGGGGGTGTTCAGCAAGCGCCCGGTGGAGAAGGTCGACGATCTTCGCGGGCTGCGGCTGCGCACGGTGGACAAGAACGGCACCGACTTCTTCAACGCACTGGGCGCTTCGCCGATCCAGATGCCGTGGGGCGAGGTGATCCCCGCCTTCGCCTCCGGGGCGATCGACGGCGTCGCCACTTCGAGCCCCTCGGGCGTCGACGGCAGCTTCTGGGACTTCGCCAAGCACTTCAACAAGCTCGATTGGCAGCTGGCGCCCGATGTGCTGAGTATCAATCTGGACGCGTGGAACGCGCTCAGTGAAACCCAGCGTGCGGCGATCGAGTCGCTGGCGGCCGAGCGCCAGCCCGTCTACCAGCAGTCGTCCAAGGACGAGGATGACAGCGCCACGGCGCTCTTGGTCGAGCGCGGCATCGAGGTCAGTGCCCCGGACGAGGCCTTCTCCGCGGCGCTGTCCGAGGCGGCGCAGCCGCAGTGGCAGGCATTTCGTCAGAGCGCCGGGAGCGACGCCGATGCGCTGGTCAAAGCCTATCTCGAGGCGCGTGATCAATGAGCGAGCAGCCTGTCGCCACCGTCGCGCCCACCGGTCTCGACGCGCTGGTTCGACGGCTGGTGCGGGGCGGCAACCGGCTGAGCCAGGCCGCCGCGGCGCTCGCCGCGGTGGCGATGGCCTCGCTGTTCATGCTGATGCTGGCCGAGATCGTCGCCCGCAACCTCTACTCCCGCAGCCTGGGATTCAGCTGGGAGATCAGCGGCTACCTGCTTGGCGCGGTGATTTTCCTCGGCAGCGGCTGGACCCTGCGTAACGGTCGCCATATTCGCATCATGCTGCTGCTCGAACACGCCGGCCCCCGGATGCGACGGGGGCTGGACCTGATCGCCACGCTGATCGCAGTGCTGGTGGTCGGCCAGCTGATCCATGCGTTCTCGATCATGACCTGGCAGAGCTGGGCCAACGGGGTGGTGTCGAGTACTTCCGAGCAGTTCCCGCTGGTCTGGCCGCGGCTCGCGATCCTGCTCGGGCTGGTGGTGTGGGAGATCCAGCTGCTGCTGCGCGTGCTGGTGCTGTGCCTGGCGCCGCGGCTGCTGAACTTCGATGAACGGCAGTTGGAGACGATGTCATGAGCGCGATTCTGCTGACGCTTCTGGGCTGCATCCTGCTGCTGCTCTCGGCGGGAGTGTGGGTGGGGGCGGGCCTTGCCGGGGTCGGTGTGGTGCTGCTCGAGGTCTTCCGGCCGATGATGCCGGTCGAGCGGCTGCTGTCGCAGACGGTATGGAACACGGTCACCGGGCCCGAGCTGGTGGCGCTGCCGCTGTTCATCCTGATGGGGGAGATCCTCTTCCGCACCCGGCTGACCAAGCTGCTGTTCGACGGTCTCGCCCCCTGGGTCGATCGCATCCCCGGGCGGCTTCTGCACACCAACATCCTGGGCTGCACGCTGTTCGCGGCGATCTCCGGATCGTCTGCGGCGACTACCGCGACGGTCGGGCGGATCACCTCGAGCGAACTCATCGCCCGCGGTTACGATGCGCGGACCGCCGCAGGTGGTTTGGCCGGCGCCGGTACCCTCGGTTTTTTGATTCCGCCGAGCACGATCATGATCATCTACGGAGTGCTGGCCCAGGTCTCGATCCTCAAGATGTTCATCGCCGGGATCATTCCAGGGCTGCTGCTGGCGCTCTGCTTCATGCTCTATACCGGCGCGAACGCGATGATCTACCCGCAGCGGCTGCCGCCGCGCGAGGGGCCGCGGCCAGCCTTCAAGGACTACGTGCGCGCCCTGGGCCAGCTCGCACCGGTGGTGCTGCTGATCGGTTTCGTCGTCGGCAGCATGCTCGGCGGCTTCGCCACGCCCACCGAGGCGGGGGCGATAGGTGTGTTCGGGGCGCTGGTCGTCGGCGCCCTGCAGCGCTGCCTGAGCCCGCGGACGCTGTGGGATGCGCTGCTCGGCGCGGCGCAGGTGACCAGCATGATCGGTCTGATCATCGTCGGCGCGGTGTTCCTGTCGGTGGCGATGGGCTTTCTCTCGATCCCGCGCACCATCTCCGGGGCGATCAGCGATCTGGGGCTTTCGCCATTCATGCTGATCCTGCTGCTGCTGGTGTTCTACATCCTGCTCGGCACCGTGCTCGAGGGCATGTCGATCATCGTCATGACCCTGCCGATCACCCTGCCTTTGGTGATCCAGGCCGGATTCGACCCGATCTGGTTCGGGGTATTCCTGATCCTGGTGGTCGAGATGGCCCAGATCACTCCACCGGTGGGTTTCAACTTGTTCGTGATCAACGGCATCACCGGCTTGAGCATCGCCACCCTGGTGCGTGCGGTACTGCCGTTTTTCGTGATCATGGTGCTATTCACCTTAGGCCTTGCGCTGGTGCCGGAGATCGTCACGTGGCTGCCGAATCGGCTGGGTTGAAGGTGGCGGCGATCGACTACCGGCTGGTGCCGATCGGTGACAGCGGGGTGCTGGTCGACTGCGGCGAGCGCATCGAGTCCGAGGTCAACGCCTGGGTTCGCGCCGCCGCGCGGGCGATCGAGGCGGCGAAGCTGGCAGGCGTACTAGAGCTGGTGCCGACCTATCGGTCGCTGGCGGTGTTCTACGACAGCTGCGTGGTGCGCCAGGCTGAGCTGTTGGCGCGTTTGCCGCTCTTGCTCGATCGGATCTCCGTCGTGCCGGGTGCCGCCCGGCGTTGGCGGATCCCGGTCTGCTACGGCGGCGAATATGGCATCGATCTCGAGCCGCTGGCCGAGCGCCATGAGCTCTCTCCGGCGCAGCTGGTCGAGCGCCACGCAGCGAGGATCTACCGGATCTACATGATCGGCTTCATGCCCGGCTTCGCCTATCTCGGCGGGCTCGACCCGAGTCTGCATACGCCGCGGCGCGACTCGCCGCGATCGCTCACGCCGGCGGGGAGCATCAGCATCGGCGGCGCCCAGACCGCGGTCGCCTCGGTGGCGGCGCCCAGCGGCTGGCACCTGATCGGACGTACGCCGGTGCGTACCTTCGAGCCCGAGCGCGAGCGTCCGTTCCTGCTCGACGCCGGCGACGAGGTGCGCTTCGTGCCGATCGAGCATGCGCGTTTCGCGGCCTTCGAAGCCTGCGCCGAGGAGGACTGGCAATGGAGCGAGGCGATATGAGCGTCAACGGTCGCTGCCGGTTGAGAGTGCTTTCGCCCGGGCTGGCTGCGAGCCTCCAGGATACCGGCCGTCTCGGGCTGGGCGCGTTCGGCGTGCCGCCCTCGGGCCCGCTCGACGAACTGAGCTTCACCCTCGCCAACGCCCTGGTGGGTAACCCGATCGGCGCCACTGCGCTCGAGTTCAGCCTGGTCGGCCCACGCCTGCTGGTCGAGGGCGCGCCCTGCGTGATCGCGGTGTGTGGCGATGCGCGAGTCGAGATCAATGGCGAGGAGTCCGATGCCTACCGCAGCCACTGGCTCGAGCCGGGGGATCGATTGAGCCTGCCCCGGCTGCGCAGCGGTGCGCGCGGCTATCTGGCGATCGCCGGGGGCTTCACCGCCCGCAGCAGCCTCGGCAGCCGGGCGACCCTGCTGCGTGCTGGGCTGGGAGGACTGGATGGCCGTTGTCTCGCCGCCGGCGACCTGCTCAAGGCGCAGGAGACGGCGGCGCGTCATCGGATGCGTCGCTGCGACCGGCTGCTGCCCCAGCGCGACCGGCGGCCGATCCGGGTGGTGCCCGGGCCCCAGCATGACTATTTCGCCCCCGAGCAGCGTGAGCGGTGGCTTGCAAGCGAGTATCGAATCGGTGCCGCCTCGGATCGCATGGGCTATCGCCTGGAAGGACCGCCGATCCAATGCGTCGCGGGTCACAACATCGTCTCGGATGCGATCGCGACCGGCAGCATCCAGGTGCCGGGCAGCGGAGAGCCGATCATCGCGATGCATGATCGCCAGAGCACCGGCGGCTATCCGAAGATCGCCACCGTGATCCGCGCCGATCTGATCCGCTTAGGCCAGCTCGCCCCCGGGGACCGGCTCGGTTTCGAGGCGGTCTCGGTGGAGCAGGGGGAGGATATCTGGCGCGGGCGCTCGCGCGAGCTGGCGCGACTGCTCGAGAGACTGGCCTGAGGCGCGATGTGAGTACGCTCAGACCCCGCGAGCGCCTGCCGAGTGGATCAGGCTGATTGCAGGCGCTCGATCCGGCTGAGTGGGAGGATCTGGTGGCCGGCGGCTTCGAGCCGCTCGCGCAGGACGCTTGCCATCGGCACCGCCGAGGGACCATCGCCGTGGACGCAGATGCTGTCGATCGGGCAGGGCAGGCGACTGCCCTGGGCGGTGATGATCGCGCCTTCCTCGAGCATGGCGAGCATCCGCTCGGCGGCTTGGTGCGGATCCTCGATCATTGCGCCAGGCTGGCCGCGGGGCAGCAGCAGGCCGCGTTCATCGTAGCCGCGGTCGGCGAACACTTCGGCGGCGATCTTGAGTCCGCCACCGCGCGCTGCCCGTTCGATCGCGGTCAGCGGCGCGGTGAGCAGCATGAGCGTCGGGTCGACCTTGAGGATCGCCGCGACCACCGCCTCGGCCAGTTCGACATCGACGAAGGCCATGTTGCCGAGCGCGCCGTGGGTCTTGACGTGGGTCATGCGGTGGCCGGCGGCCTCGGCGATCGCTCGCATCGCACCGAGCTGGTAGATCACCATACGTTCGATCTCGGCACCGCTCTGGCCCTCGATCCGCCGCCGGCCAAAGCCCCAGAGGTCGAGAAAGCCCGGATGGGCACCGACATCCACACCCTGGGCGAGCGCTGCCCGTACGGTGCGATCCATCACCAGCGGGTCGCCGGCATGGAAGCCGCAAGCGACATTGGCTGAGCTCACAAGCGCCAGCATCGCCCGGTCGTCGCCCATCTTCCAGGCGCCGAAGCTTTCGCCCATGTCCGCATTGATGTCGATCTGCATGCCATTCTCCGGGGTTGTCGTTGTTCGTAGTCTTATGCGTGCGAAGAAGAAATCCGAAGCTCGGGAAAGCTTTGGTATACCATGGATATACCATCCGCTCCGGGCGCGCTCAAGGCGCAATGCACGGGTTTCTCGATCCGCCAGGGAGAGCATATGAAACAGATCGACCTCGCCGAGCTGAACCGTCAGGTACAGCCGAGGAGCTTGGCCGACGAGGCCTATTTCCAGCTGTTGAAGATGATCCAGTGCGGTGACTTGAGCGGCGGCACCCTGCTGCAGGAGCGTCCGCTGGCCGAGGCGCTGGGAATCTCGCGCACGCCGGTGCGCGAGGCGTTGAACAAGCTCGAGATCGAAGGCTTCGCGGTGCGTGGCGGGCGCGGGCTGCTGACGGTCAAGGAGCCGAGCGTGCGCGAGTATCTGGAGATCCTGCAGCTGCGCCGGCTGCTCGAGGGTGAGGCGGCGGCGTTCGCCGCCGAGCGCCTGGAGATCGAGACGATCGACCGCCTGATGGCGGATGTCGAAGCCTTGATCGACGACCCCCATCCCACTCCCGAGCGCCACCATAGCGTCGATGATGCGGTGCACGGCACGATCGCCGGCGCGGCGAACAACGCCTTTCTCACCCGGCTGATCATGGACCTGCGGCTCAAGACCTACGTATTCGACTTGAACCGCGTGCCCGAGCGCTTCAAACCCGGCTGCCGCGAACATCTCGGCATCCTCAGCGCGCTGCGCGAGCGCGATGTCGAGCTTGCGCGGCAGCGGATGAGCGAGCATATCGACAACGTCAGGCTCAGCATCATCAAGCGGCTGACCGCGCTCTGAATCCCCGCGCCCGAGCTCAGCCGGTGGCGCGGCGCAGCAGCCGTCCGCTGCGTCCCACCGAGCGCCCCTGCTCGAAGCCGACCTGGCCGTTGACCACCACCAGCTCGATCCCTGGTGACTGGCGACGCGGATCGGTGAAGGTCGCGACGTCCTCGACGCGCTCGAAGTCGAACAGCACCAGGTCTGCGTAGGCGCCTTCGCGCAGCACGCCCCGTCCCTCCAGCTGGAAGCGGCCGGCGGACAGACCGGTCATCTTGCGTATCGCCTCGCTGAGTGGGAACAGCTCAAGCTCGCGGCAGTAGTGGGCGAGCACGCGAGGAAAGGTACCCCACAGCCGCGGATGGGGGTTGGGGTCGGATGGCAATCCGTCCGAGCCGACCATCGACAGCGGATGGGCGAGCACCCGGCGCACGTCGGCCTCCTCCATGCTGTGGTAGATCGCGCCAGCCGGACGCAGCCGCTCGGCGGCCTCGAGCAGCGATACTCCCCACTGCGTGGCGATGTCGGCAAGCGTGCGCTTGGCCATCTCCGGATGCGGGTCTGACCAGGTGACCATGATCTCGAACTCGTCGGTGACCCGCCAGGTATCCAGCGTGGTCGAACTCGCCGCATAGGGGTAGCAGTCGCAGTTGCACGGCTGGGCGCTCGCACCCTCTTCTAGTCGCTTCAATGCCTCGGCCGAGCGGCCCCAGTTGGCCGCGCCCATGCACTTGAGATGCGAGATCACCAGCGCGGCGTTGCCCGCGCCCGCGGTCGCCAGCGACTCCTCGATCGAGTCGAGCAAGCCCGCGCCCTCGTCGCGCATGTGGGTGGTGTAGATCCCGCCTTCCTCGCCGACCACCTTGACCAGCGCTTTGACCTCGCTCGACGGAGCCTGGCGGGCATTGGTGTAGGCGAGGCCGGTGCTGAGCCCGATCGCCCCCTCGCGCAGCGCCTCGCGCAGGCGCTCGGCCATGACCTCGATCTCCGCCTCGGTGGCCGGGCGGTCGAAGGCATCCATCACCCCGGCGCGCAGGGTGGTGTGGCCGATCAGCGCCGCGAGATTGAGGCTCGGGCGGGCCTGCTCGACGGCTTCGGCGTAGTCGGAGAAGCGCGGATAGCGGAACGCTTCGCGCCGACCGAGCAGGTTCATCGGATCGGGCGGGTCCGCTTCGAGCACGATCGGCGAGGCGCTGATCCCGCAGTTGCCGACGATCACCGTGGTGACCCCCTGTGAGATCTTCTCGAGCATCTCGGGCGCGGCGATCGCGCGGTTGTCGTCGTGGGTATGGACATCGATGAAGCCGGGGGCGAGGCAGAGCCCGCGAGCATCGATCTCCCGCTCGGCGGTCGCGTCGTCGAGTTCGCCGATCGCCATGATCCGATCGCCGCGCACGGCGAGATCGGCGACATAGGGAGTACCCCCCTGGCCGTCGACCAGGGTGGCGCCGCGAAACAGCAGGTCGTAGGAATTCAAGGCGTCAGTCATTCTTTTCGATCCCCCAGAACACGGGTGACGGGCCTTCGAGCGGTGCGCTCATCTCCTTGCGCCAGGCCGAGACGTCGCGGTACTGGCCGAGGGGGATGTAGCTTACGTTGTCGTAGGCGTGGGCTTGGATGCGGTTGGCGATCTCGTGGCGCTGGTCGTCATCGGTCGCCTCGGCGAACTCGACCCGCATCTGGTCTATTTCCGGGTCGGTCGGCCAGCCGAACCAAGCGCCCTCGCGGCCGCTGCCGTTGAGCATCGGGTTGACCACCGGGTTCCACACCGTCTGGATGTTCCAGTAGGTGAAGAACATGTTCCAGCCGCCTTGGTTCGGTGCGCCCTGGTTGGCGCGCCGGCTGACCAGGGTCTGCCAGTCCATCGGGGTCAGCTGGACGTTGAAGCCTACGCTGCGCAAGGCGCTGGCCGCGACCATCGGCGGCGGCGCCTGGGTGGCGACATCGGTGGCCTGCAGGATCACCACTGGGGTGCCGTCGTAGCCGGCCTCCTCGAGCAGTGCGCGAGCCTCGTCGGGTCTACCGCCCTCGAGCAGCGATTCGGCACCGACATCGGTTTCGAGCGGAGTGTCGCAGCCGAAGATCGCTCCGCAGGTCCGGTAGTACTCGGGATTGCCGATCAGCGCGTCGAGTACGTCCTGCTGGTTGAGCGCGAGCAGCGCGGCGCGGCGGATACGCACATCGTCGAACGGAGGATAAAGGAAGTTCATCCGCCCGCCGGTCTGGTAGCCGAGCGGATTGAATACCCCGACCTCGAGCGAGTCGTCGTTCTCGACCAAGGGCAGCAGGTCGATCGGTACCTGCTCGATGAAGTCGACGTCGCCCGAGTTCAGCGCGTTGATCGCGGTCTGGTGATCCGGCATGGTCAGCCACTCGACCCGGTCGACCATCACCCGCTTGCCGCCGGCGGTACCGTCCGCCGGCTCCTCGCGCGGCACGTAGTCTTCGAACTTCTCGTACACCACCTTGCTGCCGGGCACGAACTCGTCGGCGACGAACTTGAACGGGCCGGAGCCTACGAATTCGCTGAGCTGCTGGCCGTAGGGCGTATTGGCCACCCGTTCCGGCATCATGAAGGCGGCGACCGACGAGGGCTTGGCGAGAAGATCGAGCACGTAGCCGAAGGGCCTCGATAGCTTGAGCACCAGGGTCCGGTCGTCCTCGGCGCTGAGGCTCTCGACGTAGTCCATCATCATCTGGCCGCCGATGTCGTACTGCGCCCAGCGCTCGAGCGAGGCCACGCAGTCCCGCGCGGTGACCGGCGTGCCGTCGTGCCACTCGAGCCCGTCGCGCAGACGGAAGGTATAGGTCAGGCCGTCGTCGGAGATGGTCCAGTCGGCCATCTGCGGACGCGGCTGGAACTCATTGTCCATTCCCACCAGGGTGTCGTAGATCATGAACCCGTGGTTACGGGTGATCTGCGCGGTGGTGGCGATCGGGTCCATCACCCTGAGCGCCGAGGACATCACCGCATGGATCGTCGAGGCGTGGGCAAAGGCAGAGGGGGTCGCAAGCGCAGCAGCGACCGCCAATGAGGTGAGGCTGCGGCGCAGCACGGGAGGAAGAAAAGATGGCATCAGCCGAGGCTCCAGGAAATTGTCGTTGTGGTTGTCTTGTCTAGGTCTGTCGCTTTGCAATCCAACGCCGGGATCAGGCGTCGTCGTGTTCCGGCGGCGCCTCGGCGCCGGTGCGCGAGGTGATCAGGCCGTAGTGCTCGATCCGCCGATGGCGGGCGAAATCGAAGATGGTGCGCTTGCCGAACTGGCAGGCGTCGAGGTCGCAGCGATGGCTGATCAGCTCGTCGCCGTTGGTCTCGGCCCGGGCGACCACGAAGCCGTTGGGATCGACGATGATGCTGCCGGCCATCAGCGGGAAGCCGTCTTCCACGCCGGCCTTGGCCACCGCCACCGCCCAGGTCGCATTCTGGTAGGCCCCGGCCTGGATCGAGAGCTCGGAGTGGAACAGGCGCTCGCGTTCGCCCTCGGTGCGATTTTGCGAATTCACCGACGGCGTGTTGTAGCCCAGCGCCACCAGCTCCACCCCCTGCAGGCCCATCATCCGCCAGGTTTCGGGCCAGCGCCGGTCGTTGCAGATGCACATGCCCATCACCGCGCCGAGGTTGCGCCATACGCCGAAACCAAGATCGCCCGGCTCGAAGTAGCGCTTCTCGAGGTGCTGGAAATCGCGCTCGGTATCGAACTCGACATGCCCCGGCAGGTGGATCTTGCGGTATTTGCCGACGATCCGGCCGGTCTTGTCGGTGAGGATCGAGGTATTGAAGTGGTGCCCTTCGGGGGTCAGTTCGGCATAGCCGAAGGAGATGGCGATGCCATGCTCGCGGCAGAAGTCGAACAGCGGCTGAGTCGCCGGCCCCGGCATCTCACGCTCGAACCAGGTGTCGACCTCGGCCTGGTCCTCCATGTACCAGCGCGGAAAGAAGGTAGTCAGCGCAAGCTCCGGGAACACCACCAGGTCGCAGCCGCGCAGCGCCGCTTGGTCGAGCAGCGCAAGCATCCGCGTCACCACCGACTCCCGGCTGTCGTCTTTGTTGATCGCGCCAAGCTGTGCAGCGCCGATGACCAGTTCTCGCATGTGGTTCTCCTTGGATCGGATCGGGTTTAGTGGCGCGGGACTTGTGAGTCACCGCGCTCGAACAGGCTGATCAATCGCACCAGCGGCCATAGCATCAGCAGGTAGATCACTCCCGCCGCCACGATAGGCGAGGAGTTGTAGGTCAGAGAGCGCGCCATTTCGGCGCGATAGAGCAGGTCGGCGAGTGAGACCACGCTCGCCAGGGAAGTGAGCTTGATGACCTCCACGGTGTTCGAGAGCAGATCGGGCGATACCTTGCGCACCGCTTGGGGGAGCACCACCCAGAGCAGCGTCTGCCATGCGCTCATGCCGCTCGCCCGCGCGCTTTCGCTCTGGCCCGGGGGGACGGCCAAAAGCCCCGCGCGGTAGACCTCGCCGTAATAGGCTGCGTTGTTGAGCGCGAAGGCGAGCACCACGGCTAGAAAAGGCGAGAGCTGAAGACCGGCGAAGGGCAGCCCGGCGTAGACGAAGATCAGCAGCACCAGCGGTGGGAGGGCACGGAACAGATCGACCAGGACCAGGGTCGGCCAGCGCAGCCAGCGTCGCTCGCTCAGGCTCGCCAGCGCTACCAGAAGCCCGAGGACGAGCCCGAGCGTGACTACCACGACGCTGAGCGTGAGGGTGATCCAGAGCCCCTGCAGCAGCAGTGGCCATGCCTGGACGATGATCTCCAGATCGAAGAACTGGGTTCGCAAGGCTTCCATCGCTCAGCCCCTCTTCCATGCCAGGCGCGACTCAGCCCAGCGGGAGAGCACCACCAGCGGCAGGAAAATCGCCAGATAGGCCAGCGCGCCGAGGGTCAAGGGGGTGGCGCTGCCGGAGAATGCCTGAGCACTGCTCGCTTGGTTGAGGATTTCCGGCACCCCGATCACGGTGCCGAGCGCGGTCATCTTGGTGATCGCGATCGCCCGGTTGGTCAGCGAGGGCAGCGCGATGCGCAGCGCCTGGGGCAGGATCACCCAACAAAGCGTCTGCACGAATCCCATGCCGCTTGAGCGAGCGGCTTCCCACTGGCCCGGGCGGATGGCGCGGATACCGGCCCAGCACGCCTCCTCGACGAAGGCGGCGAGCACCAGCGAGAGCGTCAGCCAGAGCACGGTGAAGGCCGAAAGCTCGAGACCCGCGTTGGGCAGCCCGAAGTAGAGCAGCAGGATGGGCACCAGGGGCGGCAGGGCCCGCCAGAAATCGGCGAACAGCACGATGAAGAAGTTGATCGCCGGCCACCTCCGGCTGCGCAGGCAGGCGAGCAGCAGGCCCAGCACGCCGCCGCAGACGACGATGGCGGCGGCGAGCAGCGCGGTGAGCGCCATGCCTTCGATGATCATCGGCCAGTAGCGAGTGATCATCGCGGGGTCGAAAAAGGTGGCGAGGAAGCGATCGATCGACATCGGCTCAGGCCTGAACGTCGCAAGAGAAGGGGTGGTCGTCCTCGACGAAGCCCGCGTAGCCAGGCTGGCCGTACCCTGGTTGCGCAGTCACCGCCGCGCTGCCGGGTTCCGGTTCGGCGTCGAACCACTTCTGCGCAAGCTCGGCGATGGTGCCGTCGATCTTCAGGCACTCGACCACCCGCTCGATCCGGGCACGCAGCTCCTCATCGCCCTTGCGGAAGGGAAAGGCCCATACCCGCCCGGTGGGAACCAGCAGCGAGAGCTCCACCATCGGGTTGCGTTTCACCGCGTAGGCGGCGACGGTGTTGCCGGCGAGGTTGGCGAAAGCGCGGTTGCTGGTGACCGCCTGCACCGCATCGCTGTTCGATCCATAGCTTTCCACCCTCCAGCCGTATTCGCCAGCATGCTCACGCGCCCAAGCGTCGTAGGAGGAGCCCTTGTTGACCGCGATGGTGCGGCCCTCGAGGTCTTCGAGCCGGGTGATCGCAGCGGCCCCTTTCTTGACCACGAACTGGTAGTCGGTATCGAGATAGCCTTCGGTGAACAGCAGGTTCTCGGACAGCTCAGGGGTGATCGTCGTCGGGGCGGCGAGAAAGTCGTAGGTACCAGCCTGCAGACCCGGGATCAGGCCCGAGAACTGCGCCGCGGTGATGTCGATCTCGGCGCCCAGCCGCTCGCCGATCGCATTGATCAGATCGACGTTGAAGCCTTCGATCCCGCCGCTCATCGTCGGCATCGCGTGCGGTGCGAAAGTGCCGTCGAGGGCGACGTGGTAGCGTTCTCCGGCCGCGTGGGCCGTGAGCGAGGCCAGGCAAAGCAGAGCGGCGCACGAGAGTGGGGCAAGGTAGGGCTTTGGCACGTGATGTCTCCGTTGTTGTCGTTATCGTCGGTGGCGTGGCACCGCGGCTTGGGCGTGTCGACACGCCCTAGTTCGATTCCCCTTTGATGAAAGCGGCGGTGCGGGGGTCCCGGGGGGTGGTGAAGAGCTGCTCCGGGGGACCTTGTTCGATCACTTTGCCATCGGCCATGAACACCACCCGGTCGGCGACCGCGCGGGCGAACTGCATCTCATGGGTCACCACCAGCATGGTCATGCCCTCCTCGCGCAGGCGGCGCATCACTGCGAGCACGCTGCCGACCAGGGTCGGATCGAGGGCGCTGGTGGGTTCGTCGAACAGCACGATCTTGGGCGACATCGCGATCGCCCGGGCGATCGCCACCCGCTGCTGCTGTCCGCCGGAAAGCGTGCTCGGCCAAGCGTTGGCATGCTCGCGCATGCCGACCCGCGCCAGCGCGTCGAGCGCGATGGCCTGCGCTTCCCGCCGCGGTAGGCGGGCGACGCGCTTCAAGGCCAGGCTTACGTTGCCGAGCGCACGCAGGTGGGGGTAGAGATTGAACTGCTGGAATACCATGCCGATCTGACGGCGTACCCGATCGATCGAGACCAGTGGCGAGGTGAGGTCCTGTCCGTCGAATATCACCTGCCCGCCGCAGGCCCGCTCGAGCTGATTGCACAGCCGCAGCATGGTGCTTTTGCCGGAGCCCGAGGGGCCTATCACGCACACCAGTTCGCCGGGTTCGATGCGCAAGTCGACCGCTTCGAGCACGACGTGGTCGCCGAAGCGCTTATGCAGCTTGATCAGCTCGAGGATGGGATAGGGCGCGGGCGCCTGCGGCGAGGCAGCCGCGCGGTGCGCCGGGTTCGCGGTGCTCATCGTGCCTCGACCAGGCGTCGTATCAGGGTGTCTGCGGGCCGGCTCTGGCGCGCCTCGATCACTGGCTCGGGGGTGGCGCAGGGCAGGAACTCGCCGCTACCGCGCTCGACCAGCAGCTCGCCTTTGTCGATCACTATCCGGCCACGGTTGATCACCGTCTCCGGCCAGCCGACGATCTTCATGCCCTCGTAAGGGGTGTAGTCGACCGCATCGTGAAGCTTGTCGACGCTGATCGTCACCTCTCGATCGGCATCCCAGATCGCAAGGTCTGCGTCAGAGCCTACGGCTATCGTGCCTTTGCGCGGATAGAGCCCGTAGGTGCGAGCGTGGCGAGTCGCGGTGAGCTCCACGAACTGGTTGATCGAGATCCGGCCTCGACGAACGCCCTCGCTGAACAGCAGCGGCATACGCACCTCGAGCCCTGGCAGGCCGTTGGCCATTTCGCGAAATCCCGTCTTCTCGCCTTTCGGCAGTTTGCCGCTCTCATCCCAGCGGTAGGGCGCATGGTCCGAGGAGTAGAGCGTGAGGGTGCCGTCCTCGAGCCCGCTCCAGACCGCCTGCTGGCTCGCCTCGTCCCGGGGGGGCGGGCTGCAGCAGTATTTCGCGCCTTCCACGCCTGGACGGTCGATATCCTCGGCGGTGAGGAACAGGTACTGGGGGCAGCTCTCGGCGATGATCCGCGCGCCCTGCACCTGGGCGCGGCGCACGCACTCCACGGTCTCGCGTTCGGAAACGTGGACGATCACTAGTGGCGTATCGAGCAAGCGGGACAGGCAGATGGCTCTGTGCGCGGCTTCGTTCTCGGCAAGCCCGGCATGGGCGACGGCGTGGTACTTGGGCGCTTGATGGCCGAGCCCGGTGAGGCGATCGGCGAGCCAGCGGATTACATCGTCGTTCTCGGCGTGGACCATCATCAGCGCGCCTTCTCGATCGGCCACCGACATCAGTTCGAGGATCGAGTAATCGTCGAGCTTCATTCGCGCATAGGTCATGAACACCTTGATCGAGGTGATGCCGTCGCGAATGGCCTGAGGAATATCGTGCTTGAGCGCCTGCTCATCCACCCGGGTGACGATCAGGTGGAAGGCATAGTCGATCACCGCCTTCTCCCGGGCCCGACGCGCGTAGTCGTCGAGTACCTCGGGGATGTCGTCCTGGCGGTGCTGGGCGGCGAAGGGGATGATCGTGGTGTTGCCACCGAAGGCGGCGGAGACCGTGGCCGAGTGGAAATCATCGGCGCATATCAGCCCCATGCCGGAGAGCTGCTCGACATGGCAGTGGCTGTCCACGCCCCCTGGCAGCACCCAGCGCCCGGCTGCATCTATCTCGCGCTCGCCGGCGGCCAGACCTTGCTCGAGGGCGACGATCACGCCGTCCCGAATGCCGATGTCGGCATCGAAGCTGCGCTCCGCGGTGGCGATTCGGGCATTGCGCACCACCAGATCATAGTGCTGCTCGGCCATGATCGTGCTCCTGTTGCGATGGTTGGCCGCTGAAGCGGCGATGGAGATCGATGAATCGAGTGTGCGAGATGCCTGCCGCGGGTGTCTTATGCTTATTCGTCGACCGCCCTTAACGCCCGGTTAGCACCAAGGTCTGGATGGCATCTCGTCGGGGCCAGCGCAGCTCGGCCTACTCGCTTTTGCGCATGTTCCAGAACGACGGTACCGGTGCCTCGAGAACGCCTGTGATCGTGTTGCGATAGGCGGCGGCGGTGGTGATCTCGCCCAAGGGCACGGTGACCCCCTCGTCGAGCATCACCCGCTGCAACTGCTGCGCGTAGGAGACGCGCGCCTCTTGCGTGTCGGCGAGCAGGAACTGCGTGCGCAATGACTCCACCTCGGGCACGTCGGGCCAGCCGAACCAGCCCTGGTCTCCGCTGGCGGATACCCCGTAGTTGCGCAGCGGATCCATGATCTCGCTGACGTGCCAGGTGGTCGCGAAGATGCTCCATCCGCCGCGGGCCGGAATGTCGCGATTGGACCGCCTCGACAGCATGGTCATGAAATCCATCGACTCCACCGAGACGTTGAAACCCGCCTGGCGCAGCTGGTCGGCCATCACCACCGGCAATGCCGACGACATGGCTACGTCCGTCGCCTGGAGGATCAGTACCGGCTGATTGTCGTAGCCGGCCTGTTCGAGAAGCTGCCTGGCCTTCTCGGGATTCGCTTCGACGATCATCTCGCTCAGCGCGTCGCTTTCGTAGGGCAGGTCGCAGCCGAACAGCGCCGGGCAGGTGCGGTAGTAGTCGGGGTCACCGACCTGGGCCCGCAGAGCCTCCTCTTGGCCGATGGCGTACATGGCCGCTTGGCGGATCAGCTTGTTGTCGAAGGGAGGCTGCGACTGGTTGAAGCGGTACATCGCATGGTTGCCCATCTTGTCGAGCACACGGGTGGTGATCTGATCGTCCCTCTCGAGCAGCGGCACCAGGTCGAACGGGACCGATTCGAGGTAGTCCACGTCGGCGCTGAGCAAGGCGTTCACCGCGGTCAGCCGGTCCGGCATGACCAGCCATTCCACCCGATCCACATTGACCACCTTGCCTCCCGCCATGCCGCTGGGTGGCTCGTCTCGCGGGACGTAGTCCTCGTTTTTGACGTAGACCGCCCTGACGCCCGGCTGGAATTCCGCGGCAACGAACTTGAAAGGCCCCGAGCCGACCTGCTCGGTGATCGCTTGTGAAGCCGGTGTCGCGGCAATCCGCTCGGGCATCATGAACGCGGGCAGGCCGCTGGGCTTGGCCAGCGCCACGAGGAGCGCCTCGGTGGGCGTGTTGAGCACGATCTGGAAGGTGCGCTCGTCGATCGCATCGATCGAGTCGACCAGCGGCATGAGCTTGCGTGCCATCTGGTCCTGCTGCCCCCAACGCTTTATCGAGGCGACGCAGTCCCGCGCCAGCACCGGGAGACCATCGTGCCAGTTGAGGCCGTCGCGAAGGGTGAATGTGTAGACCTTGCCGTCTTCGGACACTTCCCACCGCTCGGCCATTTGTGGACGGATGTCGTTCTGTGCGTCGGTGGCCAGCAGCGTGTCGTAGACCATGTAGGCGTGGTTGCGGGTTTGGTGGGACGCGGTCAGCACCGGGTCCAGCACGGTCACTTGGCTCGCCATCACCGCGGTGATGGTCTGCGCCGATACGGGGGTCGCCGCGACCAGGGTCAAAGCGGCGGCGATGCACCCGTGACGCAGTCGGCGGGTCATCGTTTTGCATGCGACAGCCATTGTGTTCTCCCTTGTTTTTGTTGGCACCACGAGCAGTCGTTGTGTTGATTCAGGCCTTCGACGTTCAGACGACATCGAAGGAAAGAGGCGACATTTCGGTCCCGTGGCGGTGCGCCACCAGATCGCGTTGTGGAACCTTCTGCTCCGCGCGCCGCTGTGCTTCATCCACTTCTTCAGCGGCCTTGCGGTAGTCCAGCGAGGTGACCTCCCCCTTGTGCACGACCCGGTGGCCATCGATGTACACCGTGTGCACCGCCCGGTCGGCTGCGGCGTAGACCAGGCTGCGCAGCGGGTCGCGCGAGGGACGCATGAGGTGGTGGGTCATATCCACCATCACCAGATCGGCCTTCGCGCCCACCGCCAGCCGGCCTATGTCCTGGCGGCCGAGGGCGTTCGCCCCGCCGAGGGTGGCCGCGTTGAACACCTCGCTGGTGGTCACCGCGTGAGGTGTTTCAGCCACCAGGCGTGCCAGGTAGCCTACGTTGCGCATCTCTTCGATCATGTTGTGCGGGTAGGTATCGGTGCCGATGCCGATGTTGATCCCGGCGCGGCGATAGCGGCCGAAGTCGCGCAGCGCCATGCCGCGGCGGATGAACACCGTGGGGCAGTGGGCCACGCTCGCGCCGGTTTCGGTGAGGATCGAAAGATCGGTGCTGGTGCTCCAGTGGGTGTTGGGATGATCGTCGAGGAAGATCGCATGGCCGACGATGCTGCCTGGATCCAGCACACCCAGGCTGTGCAGCCATTGGATCGGGGTGAGGCCGTGACGACGGGTGATTTCGTGGAATTCGGGCAGCGACTGGGCGGCGTGGGTCTGCCAGCCGATACCGCGCCGGCGGGCCTCGGCATGGCTGGCCCGCAGCAGCTCTGGCGTGCAGGTGTCGATCTGGGCGGGTACCAGCATGCCGGCGATCCGGCCACAGCGGTGGGCCTCGGCCTGGTCGATCAGCGCTAGCGCGCGCTCCATGCCGGCGATGCCGGCGTCTTCGTCCCAGGCATATTCGACCACGTGCCCATTACGGGTGAACCACTGAGCGGAGCGGAACATCGGCGCGATGTAACCACGTAGCCCGCTGGCGGCGATGATATCTATCCAGTGCTCGTGGGCGTTGGACATGTCCACCACCGTGGTGACACCGGACATCAGCAGCTCCGCCGCGGCCAGGGTCAACTGCGCCGGCGCCGATGCCTCGTCTTTCATGGTCGGCATGTACTCGTACAGATTGGAGCTGTAAAGCCCGACCGACCCGGTCTCGTCGGTGTATCCCTTGTTGATCGGCTCATGGCCGAGGTGGCTGTGGATGTCCACCAATCCCGGCATCACCATCATCCCGCGTCCATCGACCGTCTCGACGACGTCGGCACCCGCCGGATCGAAGTGCCGTCCGATGTAGCTGATCCGGTCGCCGGTGAAGGCGATGTCGGCCCCCGTCAGGTACACATGGCTCTGTCGGCTATCGTCCCAGGCGACTATGCAGTCGACTTGCTTGATCAGCGTGGTCTTCATCCATCGGCTCCTTGCGATGTGGTTGTTCTGTCGAGGCCTGCAAGCGATGTGGTCTGGCACTGGCCAGGCATGGCGCCGCGTGGCCGAAACCGCTTCAGTGCCCTGCTGCGGGGCGGGAACGATGTGCGCCGAGCCCGGCAAGTTCGATACCCACGGGTGGAACTCGGGGCAGCGGGGAGGCCGAGGTGGAGAGGGCCTGGGTGACGCGCTGTCAGAGCGCGGAGCTGCTCGCCGATTGTGGTTGTTGTCTCGGCATCGAAGCGCAGAGGTTGCGTTACCCCATGGCTTGGAGTGTGCGAGATGCCCTTCGAGGCTGTCTCATGCCTTTTTGTCGGCGATCTTTAACGTTGGGTTAATCGATTGGCCGGCGGCGTCGGCCAGTATCTCCCTGAGCTCGGTGGTCAGGCCGAGCGCCAGCCGCGACAGCGGTTCGCGGCTGAAGTGCACCAGGCTGATGGTGAGGCGCTCGGGCGGTGTCAGCGGCAGCATGGCGAGTGTCGATCTCGGCCACAGGCGCGGCGACAGCTCATCGACCAGCGCATAACCGGCGCCGTTGCTGACCAGCGCGCAGGCGTGCTGTGGGGAGTCGACCTCGATCATCGGCTGATACGGCAGGTCGGCGCGCTCGAAGATGCGCTTGACCAGATTGCCGAAGGGCGTCTCCGTGCCGTAGCCGACCAGAGGGAAGTCGGCCATGCGCTCGAGGGTCGGCGCCCGGCTCCCGGCTTGGGCCAGCGGATGGTCGGCCGGGCAGATCACCGTCATGTGCATATCGTGAAGCGGTAGCGTGCTGATGTTGGGATGGTCGATTGGAAACAGCGAAATGCCCAGATCGGCCTGCTGGTCGAGGATGCGCTCGCGCAGCAGGGTGTGGCGCAGGCACTCGAAGCTGACGCGAACGCGCGCATGGCGCTGTCGAAAGGCGGCGATCGCGCTGGGCACCAGTCCGTGCCCGAGGCTTGGGCTGCAGACCACCCGCACTACGCCCTGGCGCTGCTGGGCCAGGTCCTGGAGCGTGTTGTTGACCCGCTGCACGTTGCGGTAGACGTTCTCGACGTCATGGAACAGCCGGCGGGCCTCGGGGGAGGGATAGAGCCGCCCTTTGATCCGCTCGAAAAGCTGGAAGCCGATGCGCTGCTCGGTGTGGGAGAGCATGCGGCTGACCGCCGGCTGGGAGACCAGCAGTAGCTGCGAGGCGCCGCTGATCGAACCGGTGATCATCACCGCACGAAAGACTTCGATCTGTCTGAGGTTGAGCGACTGCATGGCGACCCTCGCGCATCGATTAACTCGTTGTTAAGCACTGGGAATGAAAGCGCAATATCCGTGCCACTCGTTCGCCGCTAGGCTGGACCGACCTGGGCGGTGTCCGGCCTTGCGAACGTGGGCGTCGCCATTGTCGAATCGAAAGCAAGAGGAGACTCGCATGTCCTCGGGTGTCATCCATGTCATCAATCCCAATTCGACGACGGCCGTGACCGCAGGCGTCGACGCCTCGCTCGGTGCGTTGCGCTTTTCTGGCGGGCCGGCGATCGTATGCCACACCCTCGAGCAGGGCCCCGCCGGCATCCAGAGCGAGGCCGACATCGCCGCAGTGACGGCGCTTCTGATCGCGCGGGCGCGTAGCTTCGGCGACGAGGCGATCGCGATCGTGATCGCCTGCTACAGCGATCCGGGGCTTGCGGTGCTTCGCGAGCAGTCGAGCTGTGCCGTGTTCGGCATCGGCGAGGCCGCGGTGTTGCGAGCGCTGGCCGCGGGCCAGCGGTTCGGCGTGATCGCCATTCAGCCCGGCTCGATTTCGCGCCACTTGCGCAGCTACGGTGCAATGGGGGTGATGGACCGCTTCGCCGGGGAGCGGGCGCTGGGGCTCGATGTGGTCGAGCTCAATGATCAGTCCAGAACCTGGGCGCGACTGCTGGAGGTTGGCGAGCGGCTGCGCGATGAAGATGGCGCCGAGGTGCTGATCCTTGGTTGCGCAGGCCTTGGCAGCTATCGTCTTGCGTTGGCGCAGGCGCTCGGGGTGCCGGTGATCGACCCCTGCATCGCGGCGGTGACGATGGCCCTGGGCGAAGCCCGGTAGCGCTCGAAGCGGGCGTCGCCCGCGCTTGAGCGAGAACCTGAGAGAACCGGAGAAAGAGCCTCGAAGAGCGCCCTGCGTTCGGCTATCGCTATTCGCCGCCGTCGCTTAACCCCGAGTTATGCGTGTGGAGGCGCGCGAAGGCCTCGCGCAGGCGCTCGACCAGTGATTGGGCCTGCTGGGAGAGCGGCTCGCGGCGCAGGTGGACGAGATTGACCGTGAGGTGCTCATCGAGCGGGCGCACCCGCACCGGGGAGAAGGCGGTGGCGAGTGCGAGCGAGAACTCATCGACCAGCGCCCAGCCCGCCCCCTCGCGCACCAGGGCGCAGGCGTGATGGGGCGAATCCACCTCGATCGCCGGGCGATAGTCGATGCCCGCTCGTTCGCTCAGCCGCTGGGCGAGGGTAGCGAACGGCGTGCCGGCGGGATAGCCGACCAGTGGGCGATCGGCGAAGGGAGCGAGCGCTGCCTGGGCGCTCGGGGCTTGCTCTGAAACCGGCCACTGCTGTGGATAGACCAGCGCCATGCGCAGGGTATAGAGCGGGATCGCTTCGATGTTGGGGTGGGTGATCGGAAACAGCGAAACGCCGAAATCCGCCTGCTGGTCGAGCAGGCGGTCGCGCAGCAGCACGTGGCGCAGGCACTCGAGGCTGACCCGGGTGTCGGGGTGGTCGCGGCGAAAGGCGCAGATCGCCCCCGGCAGCAGGTGATGGCCGAGGCTCGGGCTGCAGACCACCCTCACTACCCCGTGGCGCTGCTGGACCAGATCGAGCAGCGTGGCGTTGACCCGCTGCAGATCGCGGTAGACGTGCTCGACGTCATGGAACAGCCGCCGCGCCTCGGGAGTCGGATAGAGCCGCCCCTTGATGCGTTCGAAGAGCAAGAAGCCGACGCGCTGCTCGGTGTGGGAGAGCATGCGGCTGACCGCCGGCTGGGAAATCAGCAGCAGCTGCGAAGCGCCGCTGACCGAGCCGGCGGTCATCACCGCGCGGAATACTTCCAGCTGGCGAAGGTTGAGCGACATCGTTCGTATAACCTTGAGTTAATCAATGCGCATTCATTAGCAATTTCCATACCGCGGACGGATCGTCGATCCGACGCAGCCTTTGCTTCTCTGAGGTGCATTGGCTGCCCTTGACTAGTGCACGGGACGAGGCCCGTGCGCCAGAGTCGGGCGCCGGAGAGGGCGACGGAGAGGGCGACGCCCGAGGTCTCGGGCGTCGTCGCTGGTTACTAGAGGTTGGTCAGGGAGTTGGAGTGACCGGGCGGGAAAAATCGATCTCACGTTCGTCTTCGAGCCAGATGCTGGTCGTCGCCGGCTCGGTCCGGACGATGAGCCTGCCGGCGCGAAAGCCGAAGCGTACCGGCACCATCCGGGTCAGCGCATCGATCACGCTGCTGGCGGGCAGCACGTTGAAGCTGGCGGGATGGCCCTCGGCGAGCGCGTAGCGTTCTCCCAGCCCGAGCACCCGTGCGCCCTGGGTAGTGACGAAGTCGAGGCTTCGGATGATGTCGTCATGGCCGGTCAGATGGGTGACGTGGATGCCCATCTGCACGATCTGCAGGACGTTGGTGTGCAGCAAGGGATAGAAGGGATCGGCCAGGTTGTCGTGTCCGAAGGCCACCGCCAGCCCGGCATTCCTGAGCTCCCTGACCCGGGTCAGGCCGCGGCGTACGGGATAGCTGTCCTCGCGCCCTTGGAGATGGGTGTTGACGAAGGGGTTGGCGACGAAGTTGATCCGGGCCTTGCGCAAAAGGCCGATCAGCTTGCTCGCGTAGGCGCCGTTGTAGCTGCCCAGCGCGCAGGTGTGGCTGGCGGTGGTGCGTGGGCCGAGCCCGCGGCGATAGGCTTGCGCTGCGACCACCTCGAGCCCGCGGGATTGGTCGTCGTCGATCTCGTCGCAGTGGATGTCGATGAACTTGTCGTACTTCTGTGCCAGATCGAAAGCGGCCGCGATCGAAGCGGTGGCGTCCTCGCGGGTGAATTCGACGTGGGGGATCGCGCCGACGCCGTCCGCGCCGCGTTTGAGCGCCTCCTCCAGCTGAACGAGGCCACTGGGATGGGTGAAGATGCCATCCTGGGGAAAGGCGACGATCTGCAGCTCGACCCACTCGGCCATTTCGGCGCGCAGTTCGAGCAGCGCGGTCAGCGAGCGCAGTTCGGGGTCGCCGATGTCGACGTGGGTGCGCACGTACTGGATGCCCTGGGCGATCTGCCATTCGAGCGCCTGTCGGGCGCGGCGCTTGACGTCGGCGTGGTCGAGGTCGCGCTTGCGTTCTGCCCAGATATCGATCGCCTCGAACAGGGTCCCGCTTGCGTTCCAGCGGGGCTCTCCGGCGGTCATCGCATAGTCGAGATGGCAGTGGGGCTCGACGAAGGGGGGCAGCGCGAGGCCGCCCTCGGCATCGAACGTTTGCGCATGCCCGCGGGCGAGGTTTCCCGCCGCGGCGATGGCCTCGATCACGCCGTCGCGAATCGAGATGTCGACGAGGCCTTCGCGGTCGAGCAAGCGAGCATTGGTGATCAGCATTGCAACACCTCGTGGCTTTTCGATGATGGCGCTACGCCGAGGAGGAACGACGCTCGAGTATCCGGTTCAGCGCCAGGCCGCCGGCGGTGTGAGCGGCCAGCGCGAAGATGATCGCGTTGAGCGGCGGGATGCCGGGCAGCAGGTTGGCCGCCGCGCAGCCTATCGCCCAGGAGACGATCGCCATCCAGTGGACGTCTTTGAGCTTTGCGTGCTCCAGCGCCGGGTAGCGTCCGCGCGCGAGGATGAAGTAGTCGCTGATCAGCACCGCGCCGATCGGCGGCAGCGCCGAGCTCAGGAAGGTCAGCCAGCCGACGAAGTTGTCATATAGCCACACGGACAAGAGGGTGCCGACGGTGCCGTTGAACAGCACCAGGTAGCGTTTCGGGTAGCGGGTGATGTTGGCAAAGCCCAGCGACGCCGCATAGAGCGCATTGTCGTTGGTGGTCCAGATGTTCAGGCCGAGCACCAGGATGGCGAGCACGATCAGCCCCTGCGCGAACAGGACCTGCGAAACGTCGGCTTCGCCGTAGACCAGCGCGCCCACCGCGCCGATGCTGAACATCAGCGAGTTGCCGAGGAAGAAGGCGATCACTGTGGCGATGACCCCGATACGGGTGGTGCGCGCGAAGCGCACGAAGTCGGGGGTCAGCGTGGCGCCGCTGATGAACGAGCCGATGCAGACGGTCAGCGCAGTGGCCATCGACAGGCGCTCGACCGGTTCGATCTCCATCAGCGCGCCCAGGCCGCCCGCGGTATCCACAGCGACCCCCATCGACCAGACGCCGAGCACGACGATCGACGGCACCGCGAAGAACCCCAGTATCGCCAGCGCCTTGAAGCCCAGGTAGGCGGTCGAGGTCATCAGGACTCCGCCGATCACGATCAGCAGATAGTTGTTGATCCCAGTGGCGGCATGGATCGGCAGCGCGAACATCGCGATGCCGACGCCGAACCAGCCGACCTGGGTGCCGCCGAGCAGCAACGACGGCAGCCAGGAGCCGCGCACTCCGAATGCGTAGCGGCTGATCAGGTGGGTCGAGAGGCCGGTGCGGCTTGACATGATCGCGAGCGCGCTGGCATAGGCGGCGAGCAAGGCGTTGCCCAACAGCACGGCGATGATGAACTGCGTCATGCTGAGGCCTTGGCCGAGCGTCCCGCCCGCCCACATGCTGGCGGAGAACAGGGTGAAGCTGACCATCACCGAGAACATCACGAAGAAGCCTCTTCGCGCGTGCGCCGGGACCGTCGAGAGCTCGTAGTCGTGGGATGCCGAGGGTTCTTTCATGGGGGCGAGCTCCTGTGGTTGTAGTGGGTCGTTGATCCGTGCCGGGAGGCCGTGCCTGGACAGGTCACGGCATGCGCAGGTTGTAGCCCGGCGGGTGGATGCGTTCGAGCGCCGCGGCGACGCTCAGTACCGCGTGCTCTCCGAGCGCCTTGCCCACGACCTGGATGCCGACCGGCATGCCTGCCTGGGTCAGCCCGGCGCAGACGGACGCGGCCGGCTGTCCGGTCAAGTTGAACGGATAGGTATAGGCGGCCCAGGTCACCAGCTCTTCGTCGTCGTGCCCCGGCGGCAGGTCTCGTCCCGCATCCAGTGCGGAGATCGGCAGGGTGGGGGAGAGCAGCAGGTCATAGCGAGAGAAGAACCGGCGCATCCGTTCGCGTACCTCGTAGCGTTCGAACACCGCGGCGTAGTAGTCATGCAGCTTCTGTGCCAGGGCGTTATCGAGCATCTTCGCCACCGCGGGGTCGAGCAGCTCGCGCCGCGTCTCCAGCACCGCTTTCAGCCGCGTTCCGACCCCGGCGTAGAACTCGGCGCGCCAGAGTCCGGCCGGGTCCTGTTCGAACACCGTTTCGACCTCTTCCACATGAGCGCCCTGGTCGCTCAGCGCTCGGGCTGCCCGGGCGGTGATCTCGACCACCTCCTTTTCCGGATGGGCATAGCCCAGGCTCGGGCTCCATGCGATACGCAAGCCCTTCACCGGCGCCTCGGTGGCGGCGACGAAGTCGGGCGCCGGCCCCACCAACGAGAAGGGGTCCCGTGCGTCGTAGCCCGCGATCGCCCGGGTCAGCAGCGCCGCGTCACCTACGTTGCGGGCGAGCGCGCCGACGTGGGCCAGCGTCGGCGTGGCCGAGGTCGGCCATACCGGGACCCGGCCGAAGCTGGCCTTGAATCCGACAAGTCCGGTGAAGGCGGCCGGAATCCGCAGCGAACCTCCGCCGTCGGTGCCGAGTGCGAAGGGTGTGATTCCCGCCGCCACCGACGCCGCCGCGCCCGCGCTCGAGCCGCCAGGCGTCTTGTCCAGGTCCCAGGGATGGCGGGTAACGCCGGTCAATGGAGAGTCGCCCACCGGTTTGCAGCCGAACTCGCTGGTGGTGGTCTTTCCGATGATGATCGCCCCCTCGGCCCTCACCCGCTCCACCGCCGGCGCATTGTACTTGCCGAGGTTGCCGCTCATGGCGCGCGAGCCGGAGGCGTAGGGCAGGCCTGCGATGCTGATCAGGTCCTTGACCGAGATCGGCAAGCCGTGCAGCGATCCGAGCGGTTCGCCACGGATCACCGCGCTTTCGGCACGCCGGGCGGCCGAAAGCGCCTGCTCGGGCAGCAGCAGGCAGAAGGCGTTGAGCGAGGCCTGGGTGGTCTCGGCCCGCGCCAGCGCCCGTTGGGTCAGTTCCACCGGCGAGACCTGTCGCGCAGCGACGAGCCCCGCCAGCTCCCGAGCGCTCATGAAGTCGAGGGAGTCGGTCATCTGTTGCTCCGAAGCCTGGGGCGGGTCACTGCTCGATGATGGCGAAGGCGCGCACCGGAGAGCCGGAGCCGCCCTTGAACTTGAGCGGTGCGCCGAAGAACTGGAACTCACCCTGGCCGATCAGCATCTCCAGATTCACCAGCCACTCCCAATGGCTCATGCCGAGTTCGCGGCAGAGCCGATGCTGGGCGAAGTCGTCATCGGTCGGCTTGTCGGTGGAGGGGCCTTCCACTCCTTGCATCATCGAGCCGCGCTCATAGAGCCAGCGCGTCGCCTCGACCGTCAGCAGGGGGTTTTTCCATACCGAGTCGAGGCGTGGATAGTTGCGCTGATGGAAGCCGGTGCACAGCAGTACGATATGCCCGTCGATCACCACCCCGGCCTCGGCCTGGGCCACCTCCAGGTCTTCCACCCCGATCTCGCCGAGGTCGGGGATGTGTCTTAGGTCCAGGCACACCGCCTTGCCCATGAACATCTCCAGGGGCATCTCGTCGATCGGCGCGCCGTCGGGCTTCACGTGGCGGAACGCGTCGACGTGGGTGCCGACGTGGTCGAGCATGGCGATGAAGTTGGTCTGGAAGGTCATCGCATCACCCGGCACGCCCAGCCCCAGCGCCTTGGAGCTCTCGTGGCTCAGGTGGGTGGTGAGCACCGGGCGCTGGAACAGCTTGTGCGCCGGCATGTTGTCTTCGATCAAAAGGCTCAAGTCGATGATTCGCTGGGACATGGTTTTTCCTCGATCAGGGGAGATGAGTGTCGGTGGTAACGACGTGCCGTCACGGTGCGACGGCTTTCTTGCCTAGGAAGGCGTCCATCACTTGCGGGTTGGCCGCGATCTCCGCGCTTGGTCCCGAAAGGCCGATGGCGCCGTTGTCGACCACGTAGGCGTGGTCGGCGATGGAGAGCGCATGGGCGGCGAGCTGCTCGACCAGCACGATGGTGAGCCCTTCGCGGTTGAGCTGTGCGAGCACCTCGATCAGCTGGGTGACGATCCTCGGTGCGAGGCCGAGCGAGAGCTCGTCGATGATCAATAGCTCCGGTCCGGCCATCAGTCCCCGGGCGATGGCCAGCATCTGCTGCTCGCCGCCGGACATCGATCCCGCCTGCTGACGCAGCCGCTCCTTGAGCCGCGGGAACAGCGCCAGGACCCGATCGAAGCTGGCGCGGGCCTTTTCGTGCTTGAGCCCACCGTGCACGTAGGCGCCGAGGATCAGGTTGTCCTCCACCGTCTGGTCGGGAAACAGCCGCCGGCCCTCGGGCACCATGACCAGGCCGCGCTTGGCTTTGCTGTGCGCGGGCAGGGCGGTGGTGTCCTCGCCGCGAAACAACACCTTGCCGGCCGATGGCCGCACCAGCCCGGTGGCGCCTTTGACCATCGAGGACTTGCCCGCGCCGTTGTTGCCGATGACGGCGACGAGCTGGCCGCGGGCGACACGCAGACTGATGTCGCGCACCGCGATCGCCGCGCCATAGCGCAGCTCCATGCCACGAATCTCGAGCAGCGTTTCGCAAGCGCTCATGGGTTTGCCTTGGCGGTGGGTTGGAGATCGCCCTGGCCACCGAAATAGGCCTCGATCACCCTAGGATCGCGCTGGACGACGGAGGGCGGGGCGCTGGCGATGACCTGGCCGTAGTCGAGCACGGTCACGGTGTCGGCGACCGCCATGATCAGTTCGACGTGGTGCTCGATCAGCAGCACCGTGATACCCAGCGCCGCGATCTGGCGGATCATCGTTGCGAGCTCGTCGATCTCCTGGGTGGTCAACCCTGCCGCTGGTTCGTCCAGCAGCAGGATGCGCGGGCGGGTGGCGAGCGCCCGGGCGATCTCGAGCCGGCGCTGAAGGCCGAACGGTAGGAACCGCGCCTCGTCGTCGGCATGCATCGCGAGACCGACGAAGTCGAGCAGGGCGATGGCGACCCGCTGGGCCTCGCGCTCTTCTCGGCGCATGCGCGGGCTGCGCACCAGCGCCTGGGCCAGGCCGTAGCCGAAGTGCTGCTGGCAGCCGACGATGACGTTCTCCAGCACGCTCATGTCGCCGAACAGCTCGGTGTTCTGGAAGGTACGGGCCATGCCGAGCCGCGATATCTCATCGGAGCGCTTGCCGCTCAGCTGCTGGCCTGCGATCTCGAACTCGCCCGAGGTCGGACGATAGAAGCCCGAGATCGTATTGACGAAAGTCGATTTACCCGCGCCGTTAGGGCCGATCAGCGCGTGTATCTCGCCTGGCTTTACGCGTATCGAAGCCTCGGCCAGCGCCGTCAGGCCGCCGAACTTGACGGTCAGCGCCCGCGTCACCAGCTCCGCCCTGGAGGTGTCCTGTGCCGATGGCCTAAGCGTATCGGTGACGGTCCGGGCATCGACCGGCTCGGACCTGCGTGGATGGGGACGCCAGCGTTTCAGCGCGCTATTGAGCGTGCCGAGGATGCCCTGGGGGAGGGCGAACATGACGATCAGCAGCAGCGCGCCGTAGGCGAAGGTCTGCCAGGCGGCGAGCTGCTGCAGGTATTCCGGCAGGTAGGTGAGGAGGTAGGCGCCCACCACCGGGCCGAAGGTAGATCCCGCGCCGCCCAGGATCACCATCAGCAGGAAGCGGATGCTGTCCGAGAAAGTGAAGATGTCGGGAGATATGTAGGCGTTGAGAAAGCTGTAGAAGGCGCCTGCGACGCCGGCGGACATCGAGGCGATCACGAATGCGAGCGTACGCAGCGTGGGCACGTTGATGCCGAGCGCGCGCGCGGCGATCTCGCTCTGCGACGAGGCGCGCATGGCGCGTCCGTAGCGTGAAGCCTTGAGGTTGTGGGTGAGCAAGGTCGCGGCGAAGAGTGTGATGGCCAGCACCGCGTAGAAGGCGTAGCCCGAAAGTTCGACCCCGAGCAGGTTGGGGGAGGGAATCGAGCTCAGTCCGGTGGTGCCGCCGGTCAGCGACTGCCATTCGATCGCCACGTTTTCGATGATCAGCCCGAAGGCGATGGTGATCACCGCGAGGTAGACGCCGCGCACGCGCACGGTGGGATAGGCCAGGATCGCGCCGAACAGCGCCGAGACCAGCGCAGCGGCGAGGCTCGCCATGAGGATATCGAAGTCGAACCGCGTGGCGGTGATGCCGCCGGTATAGGCACCGAGGGCGAACAGGCCCGCCTGTCCGAGCGATACCAGCCCGGTCAGGCCGATCAGCACATTGAGCCCTACGGCGATGATGCCGTAGATCAGAAACAGCATGAAGATGCGCAGCTCGTACTCGTTCGAGGCAGTCAGGGGCACGATCAGAAGGCCCAGGGCGAAGAGCAGAAAACCGAGGGTGTGCAGGTGCTTCATACCTTGACTACCTCGCGTTTGCCGAACAGCCCCTGGGGGGCGATCAGCAGCACCAGGATCATCAGGCTGAAGCCGACGATCTCCCTGGCTGCGGTCGAGATGTAGCCTTCGACGAACTTCTCGATCACGCCGAAGAGCAGGCCCACCACCAGCACGCCAGGCGCGCTGGTGATCCCGGCGATGATCGCTACCGCGAACCCTTTGAGTCCGAGCAGCACCCCCATGGTCGCCGACGCCTGGACCACCGGGGCGATCAGGATGCCGGCGGCGGCGCCGAGCAGGCTGGCGAGGCCGAACGACAAAGCGACGACGGCGTTGACGTTGATGCCCATCAGTGATGCGGCTTGCTTGTCGTGGGCGATCGCCTGCATCGCGCGCCCCACCAGGGTGTGGCGCTGGATCAGCTTCAAGCCCAGCATGGCGAGAACCGCCACCAGCGGAATGAGCAGCTCCTGTGGGTAGACCCCGGCGCCGAGGATCCGTACCGCGCGCTCGACCCCAGGGGAGGGGAGCGGCAGCGAGTAGCCATTGGTCTCGATGGTGGCCAGGCTCTCGATCATGATGCCGATGGCGATGGTCGCCAGCATCCAGCCGATCGAGCCCGAATGGGCGGCGAAGGGGCGCACGGCGAAGCGCTCGACCAGGGTGCCGAACACCCCTCCCGCGGCGATGGCGAGCAGGCAGGCGAGCCACAGCGGCAGCCCGGCGGCCAGCAGCATGATGGTCAGCAGTGCGCCGATCGTCAGCGTATCGCCGTGGGCGAAGTTCACCGCCTTCGCCGATGACCACATGATGTGGAAACCCAGCGCGACCAGGGCATAGATACCGCCGATCGCAAGGCCCGACAGGATGTACTGCATGATCGTGGACATGACTTACCTCGCAGGCGCCGATGGGCCGAGCGGCTAATGGGATCCGTGTATGGCGGTGTCGCGGTATCAGTCGCCGGTGTCGTAGGGGGAGCCCGCGAAGGGGATCAGCACGCCGTCGTGCCAAGCGGTGAGCAGGTAGTGTTCGGGCAGCAGCGCGTCCTGCCGCTCGGGGTCGCTGGCGTCGAAAGCCGGTCGGTAGGAGGTGATCAGGCCGTCGCGCTCGACGTCGTAGAGCGCCTGGCGCACGGCCTCCCAGTCGTAGCTACCGGCGATTTCGATCGCATCGGCGAGGATGTGGACGGCGTCATAGGCATTGGCGATACCTGAACCGGCGCGAATCTCCCGGGGGTCGTCGATGCCATAGTCGGCCTTGAGCTTGGCGAGCACGGATTCACCCAGCTCGCTCTGCTGGCCCATGAAAGAGTAGGTCTGCATCACCCGCACGCCGTTGGCGAGCGGCCCCGCCAGCTCACCGAGGTTGCCGCTGATGCCCCAGGCGCCGATCATCGTCGGCATGTAGCCGACCCTGTCCATCGAGCGCAGCAGCTGGTTGCCCTCGCGATCGAGTGCCCAGACGATGACGACCTCCGCACCGGCGTCGCGCGCGCGCATCACCTGCGGGGTCATGTCCTGGTCGTTCCAGTTGAAGGTCTCGGCGGCGACGAGCGCCGCGCCCGCCTCGCTCATCGCGGCATTGACATCGGGCAGCGCGCCGTTGCCCCAGCCGGTGTTTTCGTAGAAGAAGGCGATCTTGCCCGTTGGCGAGACTTTCAGCGCTTCTTCGACCAGGAAGCGGGCGACCCACTTGTCCTTGGCCGAGACGCGGAACATGAAGTTGGGATCCCGGCCGTTCTCGACCACCGAGGTATTGGCCGCCCACACGCCGATATAGGGAATGCCGATCGCATGCACCGGCTCGACCTGGGCCACCGCCGCGGTCGAATGATAGCCACCGAGGATCGCGATGCAGTTGTCCGCGAGCGCGATGCGGCGGGTATTGTCGACCGCACGCGGCGGCGCGCCGGCGTCGTCGTATTGGATCAGGCGCAACTCTTCGCCAAGTACACCGCCTCGTTGATTGATCTCCTCGATGGCGATTTCGGCACCGGTTCGGATCGCCTGACCGCTGAAGGCCGCGGGACCGGTGATCGCGGCCGAATTACCGATGCAGGGCTGCTGCGCGCCTGTGGCGGCGAGACTCGGCGAAGACAATAGGAAAGTGGCCACGGCAAATGAAGAGCCGTATATCAGCTGCGATGTCTTGTTTGTAATATTATTCATCGGGATTCTCTGGTGTTTTATTTATGATTATTGGGAATTGATGCTGGGCCAGATATATGTCCCATCTAAACGGGATTAAATAAAAAGCGCAAAGACGAGTTTTGGATATTATCTATAGGTTAATCCTATGCCTTTGCTTTATGGTGATGATTCAAGGGCTTGCCGGGGCATGCGAGGCTTGGCGCGCAACCGCGCACCGGTCGCTGCGCAGCGCTCTGGGCGGGTGGTGAATGGCTCAGCTGCGCTTGGTGTTTTCCGGGTTGCTCAGGCGCGCCTGCCATTTTCCCGCTTCGACCAGGCTCGCCATCACGTCGGCCATGGTCTCGGCCACGGCCTGGCTGCCGCGTACGTTGAGGGTGAGTTTCGACACCACGACCGACAGGCGCCAGGAGGGCGTCGGATCGACGATCGGAATCGCGATCATCACCCCGCGCTCGATCTCTTCTGAAAAAGCGAACGACGGCATGATCGCCATGTATCGCGATTCGCAGACCATCTTCACGGTAGCGGGAAGGCTGTCGCAATCCAGGGCCTTGAACGAGACATCGTGCCGGGCGGCGAACTGCTTCATCACCGTGTTCATCATGTTGGGGCGCCCGGGCAGAACGATCGGGAGTTCGAAAACGTCCTGGAAGGGAATCGATGCGAGATGGCTCAATGGCGCATCGGGACGCATGAACAGCATGAAATCCTCGGTCAGCATTTCGGTCCAGCTGACATGCTCATAGGCTTTGTGATTGTAGAGCAACGCGACGTCGAGACGGCCGACTTGAATGAGATCGTCGAGATAGGCCGTCATCGCTTCGACGATATGTAGTTTTATATTTGGAAAGCGCTTGTTCAGTGCCTCGAAGAGTGGAAACGAGAGCCCCCGGCACGCCGATGTGGGCAGCCCCACCGAGACACGTCCGGCGGGATTGGCCGACTTCTCCCAGATCACGTCCTTGGTGTGTTCGACCTCCTGGACGATGCGCTGGGCGCGGGTATAGAACTCCTTGCCGAGCTCGGTGAGGGTAACGCCTCGCGCATGCCGTGCAAGCAGCGCCACGCCGAGCTCCTCTTCGAGGTTCTTGATCTGCTGGCTGAGAGAAGGCTGGGCGACATGCAGGATCTCCGACGCGCGGGAAAAGTTGCCGCTGTCGGCGATCTGGATGAAGTATTTCATCTGCTTGATATCCATCGACTCGACCTCTTGCGCTATGTCTCGTTGTGGAACTTGAAGACGATGCGCGGCGGCACGCAACGGATGGATGCCGCCAGCGACTTTGGGTGCCGAGTGGCGCGATGGCCGACAGTATCGTTTGCAACCAGGTTTGGCGCAGAAGTGGTAGCCCCCGGAAAGAGCGCCCAAGGATATCAGCTTTCTCTGCGCGGCCCGGTGAGGAAGCGATGCCCTCCGGGCCGCGGTGCGTCAGTAGCCGGCGCCGGCGTCGACGCTGGGCGGGGCCTCGCCGCGCTCGAAGGCGTGGATGGTGTCGATCAGCTGTCGGGCTGCCTCCTCGACCGGCGTCGGTGCGGCGGCATGGGGCGTGATCAAGAGCTTCGGGTGATGCCAGAGCGGTGACTCGGGCGGCAACGGTTCGACCGGGAATACGTCGAGCGCGGCGCCGCGCAGGTGGCCAGCATCGAGCAGCTCGACCAGTTCATCCAGCACCACCGCGGTGCCGCGCCCGGGGTTGATCAGCACCGCGCCCTGGGGCAGGCGGGAGAGGGTGTCTCGGTTCAAAAGGCCCTGGGTGGCGGGGGTCGAGGGTAGGATGTTGACCAGTACGCGACTGCGCGCGAGCAGCTGATCGAAGCCTTCGTCGCCATGCAGGCACTCGACGCCCTCCAGGCGCTTCGGGCTGCGGCTGTGGGCGCACACCGTGAAGCCATGCCGGGCGAGCCCCTGGGCGACCTGGGCACCGATCGCACCGAGCCCGAGCACGCCGACCGGCCAGGCGGCGCGGGACTGGGGCAGGTGGAGCTGCCAGCGCGCCTCGCGGCTTTGCCGCGCATAGAGATCGAAGTCGCGGGAGAAGTGCAGCAGCGCATAGAGCACGTAGTCGAGCATCAAGGGCGCCATGCCGGCATCGCGCAGCTTGACCACGGGCACGGCCTTGGGCAAGGCGGGGCTATCGAGCAGTGCGTCGACCCCGGCACCGAGGTTGAGGATCGCCTTGAGCGATGGGCCTTGGGCCGCGAGCAGCGCTTCGGGTGGTCGGAATACCGCCAGGTAGTCGGCGGGCACCGCGCCTGCGCGTTCGTAGGTCAGTACCTCTGCGTCGGGAAAGGCCGCTTGGAGCAGGCGTTGGTAGGCTTGTGCGTCGGCGTCGTGGATCACTATCCGCATCGGTTGTTCTTCTAGGCTATGCAAGGGGGACACGGGCCTGGGGCGCCGCGGGAGCCCCAAAGATGGCCGGCGCGCGATGCGTGCGTCAAGTATGGCGAAGGCTTTGACCTCATCGAGAGGCTGGGTGCAGACTCGAGTGTAGGGCGCTTCGCGAGGCGCTCCACACAACGATAATTCTTCGGTCGAGCGAGTAGCGCGTTGAACACGACTTTTTCCTCTCTGCCTTTTGAGCGCCGGGAATACCAGGGCCGACTGGCTAAGGTGCGCGCCTCGATGGCGCAGGCGGGGCTCGATCTGCTGATCGTATCCGACCCTTCGAACATGGCCTGGCTGACCGGCTACGACGGCTGGTCGTTTTACGTTCATCAATGCGTGCTGGTCGGGCTCTCGGGTGAGCCGGTGTGGTACGGGCGGCGGATGGATGCCAACGGTGCCCTGCGCACCTGCTGGATGGACCCGGCGCAGAGCATCACCTGGTACCCGGACCATTACGTGCAAAATCCCGACATGCATCCGATGGAGTACCTGGCCCAGTCGATCCTTCCCGAGTATGGCTGGCACCAGGGCTCCGTCGGTGTGGAGATGGACAACTACTACTTCTCCGCCAAGGCGTTTTTGAGCCTGACCCGCGAACTGCCCAAGGCGCGTATCGAGGACGCCAACGGGCTGGTCAACTGGTGCCGGGCGATCAAGTCCGAGACCGAGATCCAGTACATGCGCCGCGCCGCCGCTCTGGTCCAGCACATGCACTCGGTGATCCTCGATATGATCGAGCCGGGGCTACCCAAGAGCCGGCTTGTGGGCGAGATCTACAAAGCAGGCATCGGCGGCGCGGGCGAGCACGGTGGCGACTATCCGGCGATCGTGCCGCTGCTGCCGACCGGCCGTGACGCGGCGGCGCCGCACCTGACCTGGAATGACGCCCCGTTCGTCAAGGGCGAGGGGACGTTTTTCGAGATTGCCGGCTGCTACAAGCGCTATCACACGCCGATGTCGCGTACCGTGTTCCTCGGCCGCCCGCCGGAGGCGTTCATTCGCGCCGAGGCGGCACTGGTCGAGGGCATCGAGCGCGGGCTCGAGGCGGCCAAGCCGGGCAACCGCTGTTGCGACATCGCCATGGCGCTTGGCGCGGCGATGGACAAGTATGGGTTCGACCGCGGCGGCTCGCGCTGCGGCTATCCGATCGGGATCAGCTATCCGCCCGACTGGGGCGAGCGGACCATGAGCCTGCGGCCCTCGGACGAGACCGTGCTCGAACCGGGCATGACCTTCCACTTCATGCCCGGGATGTGGATGGACGACTGGGGGCTCGAGATCACCGAGCCGATCCTGATCACCGAGCACGGCGCCGAGCCGTTCGGTAGCTTTCCGCGCCAGCTGTTCGTCAAGTGAACGGCCAGGCGTTTTCGATCAACGACCAAGGAGATGGCATGCGAGCCAGTCCGATCTCTGCCAGCGTCGATTTCGATGCCGATGGCGTCCAGCATGGCTTTCTCAATCTGCCGATATCGGTCGATGAGTCCGCCTGGGGGGCGGTGATGGTGCCGATCACCGTGGTCAAGAACGGTGAAGGGCCGACCGCGCTGCTCACCGGTGGCAACCATGGTGACGAGTACGAGGGAATCCTCGCGCTGACCAAGCTGGCGCAGCGCCTCGATGCCGCCCAGGTGCGCGGCCGGGTGATCATCGCGCCGATGATGAACACTCCCGCGGTGTCGGTGGGGCGGCGCACCTCGCCGCTGGACCGCGGCAACATGAATCGCAGCTTCCCGGGTGATCCCAGCGGGGGCCCGACCGCGCAGATCGCCGATTACTTCAACCGCGTGCTGGTGCCGATGTGCGACTACGCCCTCGACCTGCACTCCGGTGGACGCACGCTGGACATCATTCCCTTCGCCGCGGCGCACCGGCTCGATGACCATGGGCAGGAGGCGCGCTGCCTGGCGGGGGCGCTTTCGTTCGGCGCGCCTTACGTGGTGATGATGCATGAGCTCGATGCCGTCTCGCTCTACGACACCGCGGTGGAGCGCCAGGGCAAGACCTTCGTCACCACCGAGCTCGGCGGCGGCGGCACCGCGACCCCGGCGAGCCTCGAGCTCACCGAGCGCGGGGTGCGCAACTTCCTGATCCACAGCGGCAATCTCGAAGGCGAGTATCGCCATCCCGGCCGCCAGACCTATCTCGAAATGCCCGATGCTTCCTGCTACGTGCAAAGCGAGCACAGCGGCATCCTCGAGCTCACCTGCGCCCTCGGTGGCGAGGTGCGCAAAGGGGAGCTCGTCGCACGGGTGTACGACCCGAGCCGTACCGGGGCAGAGCCTGCCTGCTACCACGCAGGCCGCGATGGCGTGGTGCTGGCGCGTCGCTTTCCCGCGCTGACCGCGATGGGCGACACCATCGTGGTGATCGCCGAGCGGGTCGATCGTCTCGAGCGTGGCTGAATGCGCCTCGATCGCTTCGACCTGCGCATCCTCGAGATCCTCTCCCGCGAGGGGAGGATCACCAAATCGAAACTGGCCGAGCGGATAAACCTCTCGGTCAGCCCCTGCTGGGAGCGGGTCAAGCGCCTCGAACGGGCGGGAGTGATCGAAGGCTATGGCGCACGGATCGCCGGCAGCGTATTGGTACGGCGCACCCCGGTCTGGATGCAGGTCGAGCTCGGCTCACACGCGCTAGAGGCATTCGAGCGCTTCGAACGAGCGATGCGCGACTGCCCGGAGGTTACCGAATGCGTCGCGGTGGGCGGCGGCGTCGACTATCTGGTCAAGGTCGAAGCCCGCGACATCGACCAGTACCAGCGCTTGATCGATAGCTGGCTGACCAGTGGACTGGGCATCAGCCGCTACTACACCTACATCGTCACCAAGACGGTCAAGCGCGAATCGCTGCCGCTGGTGTTCGAAGAAGATGAGTGACTCGGCGCCATCCCCCCACCCGTTCGTCCCGAGCGGCGCCTGTACGCGTCAAGTTCGAACACTGGCGCGGCAATGGGGGCGCCAGTCGAGGGATCGAGCGGCGGCGACGGGGGCGTGGTTCGACTCGACTCGTCCCCGCCGGCTTTCCATGAACCGGCCTTTGGCTTCAAGGTCCATGCGCAGTATCGCAAGGAAGATGGGTCTCGCTACGAACGCAGTCGCGTAGGAGCCTCGGGGTCGAGCACCTCCACCTCGACGTTGGTGTCGGCAACGAACGGTGTCAGCAGTTCTGGCTCCCGAGCGGTGGTGATCAGCGTCCAGCTTCCATTCAGCAGCGACCAGTATTGCTGCCGGTCGCGTCCGAGCTTGCTGGCATCGGCGAGCACGAACACCCGGGCAGCCTGACGAATCATCAGTTCCTTCAAGTAGGCTTGTTCCGCACTCGCCTCGCAGAGCCCACGCCCGGCGACCACGCCGTCGGCGCTGACGAATGCCTTGTCCGCGCTGAGCCGCTCGAGCATGGTGAACGCAGCGGGCCCCACCGTGGACATGCTGCCCACCCGCAAATCGCCGCCGAGCACGCTGACTCGCCCTTCGGGAAGCTCGCGCAGCAGCGGCAGGGCGAGGAGATTGTTGGTGATCACATGCAATCCGCGCCGTTCGGGCAGCAGCTTGGCCAGCGCGGCGGTGGAGGTGCCGCCGTCCAGTAGCAGGGTGTCATGGTCATCGATACGCGCCAGTGCGGCACGTGCAATGCGCGCCTTCTCCGAGGAGAACTGCTGGCTGCGCTGCTCCAATGACTGTTCCGGCTCACGGGTGCCTATATATCCATTGGTATTGATCTGATCGATCATTTCGCTCTGCCCGAGGCTGGAGTGACCGCTGTCGTGGGCTAGCGGGCTCGAGGGTGGGTATCGAGGCTTCGGTGCGCTAAGACCAATGAATGCGTCGTGGCGACGGATGCCGATCAGGGACTCGCTCAAATTGAGTGCGCAAAGCCTTTCTGGTAATCTGAGCCCCCATCCAGGCCCGCCATGTCGAACCTCCCCGTTCCATCCGTGCGGGCTTTCGGGTCGGAAGCTTCCGATCCGCACCAAATTAGCTTTCGCAACGCCTCGTTCCTCCACCCCCTCGCCGCGTGCGCCTCGCTGCGAAGGGAATAGACCTATGGGTTCTCCATGACGCGATACATCTTCGTGACCGGTGGTGTGGTGTCCTCGCTCGGCAAGGGCATCGCCGCCGCCTCGCTGGCGGCCATCCTCGAAGCCCGTGGCCTCAAGGTCACGATCTTGAAGCTCGATCCCTACATCAACGTCGATCCTGGGACGATGAGCCCGTTCCAGCACGGCGAGGTGTTCGTCACCGAAGACGGCGCGGAGACCGATCTGGATCTCGGCCATTACGAGCGCTTCATTCGCTCCAAGGTCAGCCAGCGCAACAACTTCACCACTGGGCGGGTCTACGAGCACGTGCTGCGCAAAGAGCGCCGTGGCGACTATCTCGGCGGCACCGTGCAGGTGATTCCGCACATCACCGATGAGATCAAGCGCCGCGTGGTGGCCGGTGGCGAGGGCTACGACGTCGCCCTGGTCGAGATCGGCGGTACCGTGGGTGACATCGAGTCGCTGCCGTTTCTCGAGTCGATCCGCCAGATGCGCGCCGAGCTTGGTGGGTCCAGGGCGATCTTCATCCATCTCACCCTGGTCCCTTACATCAAGACCGCGGGCGAGACCAAGACCAAGCCGACCCAGCACAGCGTCAAGGAGCTGCGTTCGATCGGTATCCAACCGGACATCCTGCTGTGCCGCAGCGAGGTCGAGATCGAGGAGAGCGAGTGCCGCAAGATCGCGCTGTTCACCAACGTCGAGGAGCGGGCGGTGATTCCGTTGGTAGATGCCGACACCATCTACCGCATCCCGCTGATGCTGCATGAGAAAGGCCTCGATGAGATCGTCTGCGACAAGCTCAGGCTCGAGGCGGCTCCGGCCGATCTCACCGAGTGGGTCCATGTGCTCGATGCCAAGCTCAATCCGCTGAAGACCATCAACATCGCGATGGTCGGCAAGTACATGGAGCTGCTCGATGCCTACAAGTCGCTCAACGAGGCGCTGATCCACGCCGGTATCCAGACCCGGGTGAAGGTCAACATCGACTACATCGACTCAGAAGAGATCGAGCGCGTTGGCGTCGAACGCCTCGAAGGCAAGGATGCGATCCTGGTGCCGGGCGGCTTCGGCTCGCGCGGAGTCGAGGGCAAGATCGCCACCGCTCGCTATGCGCGCGAAAACAAGATTCCTTATCTTGGTATCTGCCTCGGCATGCAGGTCGCGGTGATCGAGTACGCGCGCCACGTAGTGGGCTGGGAAGACGCCACTTCGACTGAATGGACTTTCGACACCAAGCATCCGGTGGTGGGCCTGATCACCGAATGGATCACGCCTGAGGGTAATATCGAGACCCGTAGCCAGGATTCGGATCTCGGCGGTACCATGCGCCTCGGCGCCCAGACCTGCCGGCTCAGCAAGGGTTCGAAGGCGCGCGAGGTCTACGGCGCGGATGAGATCGTCGAGCGCCACCGCCATCGCTACGAGATCAACGACCAGTTCGTCGCCGAACTCGAGCAGGCCGGGCTCACGTTCTCCGGCAGGAGCGTCGACAACTCGCTGGTCGAGATGGTCGAGCTCAAGGACCACCCGTGGTACCTGGCCTGCCAGTTCCACCCCGAGTTCACCTCGACGCCGCGCGATGGCCATCCGCTGTTCACCGGCTTCGTCAATGCGGCACTCGCCCATCGTGCCGCTCGCCAGGCGCGCCAGACCGTGCGGGAGGAGTGAGAATGAGCGACAAGGCCCCACAGCGGGTGATCGAGTTCGCCGGCCTCTCGGTCGGCAACCGGCTGCCGCTCACCCTGTTCGCCGGACTGAACGTGCTCGAGTCACGCGAGCTCGCGCTCGAGACCGCCGCCGCCTTCGTCGAGGCGACCGCCAAGCTCGGCATGCCGTACGTGTTCAAGGCCAGCTTCGACAAGGCCAACCGCAGCTCGATCCACTCGTTCCGCGGGCCGGGCCTTGAGAAGGGGCTCGAGATCCTCGCCGAGGTCAAGGCGCGCTTCGACGTGCCGCTGATCAGCGACGTCCACGAGCCCTGGCAGGCCAAGCCCGCCGCCGAGGTTTGCGATGTGATCCAACTGCCGGCGTTCCTCGCCCGCCAGACCGATCTGGTGGTGGCGATGGCCGAGACCGGCGCGGTGATCAACGTCAAGAAGCCGCAGTTCGTCGCCCCCCATGAGATGCGCCACGTGATCCAGAAGTGCCGCGAAGCGGGCAACGAGCGGGTGATTCTCTGCGAGCGCGGCTCGAGCTTCGGCTACAACAACCTGGTCGTCGACATGCTCGGCATCAGTGAGATGCAAGAGACCGGATTCCCGGTGATCTTCGACGTCACCCACTCGCTGCAGCGTCCCGGCGGGCGCTCGGACAGCGCAGGCGGTCGTCGCCAGCAGGTCACCGAGCTTGCGCGTGCAGGGGTTGGCGTAGGCCTCGCGGGGCTCTTCCTCGAAGCCCATCCCGATCCCGACAACGCCAAGTGCGACGGCCCCTGCGCGCTGCCGCTCGACAAACTGGCCCCGTTCCTCGCCCAGATCAAGGCCCTCGACGATCTGGTCAAGGGATTCGATCCGCTCGAGATCGATTGATAGCGTTCCAAGCCCCTCCTCGTGAGGGGCTTTTTTTTGGTATGTTGCTCAGTCCATATGACATCTTTCCCACGTCGCCCTGGCGGCGTTCTTCCAGCAGAGGATGCGCAGTAATGGCAAAAATCGTCGATATCCGTGCACTCGAGGTGCTCGACTCGCGCGGCAACCCGACCGTCTACGCTGAAGTCGTGCTCGAGGGTGGCGTGAAAGCCAGCGCGTGCGCGCCGAGCGGTGCTTCGACCGGCTCGCGCGAGGCGCTCGAGCTGCGTGATGGCGACAAGTCGCGCTATCTCGGCAAAGGGGTGACGAAGGCGGTGGGTGCGGTCAACGGCGCGATCCGCGAGAAGCTGCTTGGCTGCGAGGCATCCGACCAGCGTACGCTCGACGCTTTGATGCTCGAACTCGATGGCACCGACAACAAGGGCAACCTGGGGGCCAATGCGATCCTCGCGGTGTCTCTGGCGGCGGCCAAGGCGAGTGCGATCGACAAGGGCGTCGAACTCTACGAATACATCGCCGAGCTCTACGGCCAGCCGGGCCAGTATTCGATGCCGCTGCCGATGATGAACATCCTCAACGGCGGTGAGCATGCCGACAACAACGTCGACATCCAGGAGTTCATGGTTCAGCCGGTCGGCGCCAAGAGCTTCGCCGAGGGACTGCGGGCCGGCGCCGAGATCTTCCATGCGCTGAAGAAAGTGCTCTCCGCCAAAGGCTTGGCCACTTCGGTGGGTGACGAGGGGGGCTTCGCGCCGAATCTCGAGTCCAATGCCGAGGCGCTCGACGTGATCGAGCAGGCGATCGCGAACGCGGGCTACAAGCTCGGCGAGGACGTAACGCTTGCGCTCGACTGCGCCGCCTCCGAGTTCTACAAGGATGGCAAGTACGTGCTCGGTGGTGAGAGCAAGTCGTTCGACTCCGCCGGCTTCGTCGATTATCTGGCCGCACTGGTCGACAAGTATCCGGTGGTGTCGATCGAGGATGGGCTGGACGAGTCCGACTGGGACGGCTGGAAGCTGCTTACCGACAAGCTCGGCAGCCGCGTGCAGCTGGTCGGTGACGATCTGTTCGTCACCAACACCAAGATCCTCAAGCAGGGGATCGAGAAGGGCATCGGTAACTCGATTCTGATCAAGTTCAACCAGATCGGTTCGCTCTCAGAGACCCTGGATGCGATCAAGATGGCCCAGGACGCGGGCTACACCGCGGTGATCTCGCACCGCAGCGGTGAGACCGAGGATACCACCATCGCCGATCTGGCCGTGGGCACCTGCGCGGGCCAGATCAAGACCGGCTCTCTTTCACGCAGCGACCGGGTCGCCAAGTACAACCGCCTGCTGGTGATCGAGAGCCAGCTCGGCGGCAAGGCGCCGTATCGCGGACGCGAGGAAATCAAGGGTCAGTAAACGGGGCCGGTAGAACAGGCTCAGGTTCACCGCAACGGCCACCTTCGGGTGGCCGTTGCGTTTTCGTCCTCCGCTGGCTCAGCTCGAATCGCGCTTGGCTCAGTTCGAATCGCGCCTTCGCCTCGCGCGCCCATCTCACGATACTCGTGCGCTCCAATCGCGATCATGGGTTAGCCCAAGGTCTCGTTGACCCTCGGTTCGCAGGGCGCGGAGGATGAAATTCATATCCTCGCTCTCAGGCTTTCTTCACTTCATGACTCGCGCAGTGGGAGGAGAGCGCAACGAGTGTTCTGGCGCATTCAGGCCAAAGGCGCGTGCGGTACGACAGGATCGTCGTCTCCGTACAGGGAAGGTGCCTAGGGATGTCGGATCAAGGATGAGGCCCTGGGGACGCTTGGACGCCGAGGTGGTCTCTGGGCCACCTCTTCATGACCAATTCTTCATGACCAATCGGCTGGCGACTGACATGGAGATGTCACCTCGCCAGGCTAGCCTGGTGAGGCTGCGACCTAGAACACGAGGAGGCCACGATGGGTCTCCCGGACGGCAAGGAGGCCGAGGCGTGGCCGTTCCAGGGAGGGTGTGGAACTAGTGGCAAGCGCGACACCGATGAGCGATCGGTGTCGTTTTTTTTGCGTTTCAACGTTCGCCTTTTGGGTGTGGCGGGACGGCCGGCGTCGATTTGCGCAGAGGCTTCGACGGCGCCAGCTCTTCGACCTGGCTGCGCAGCGCCTGGATCGTGTCGATGAACGCCCGCAGGCCCGCCGGCATATGGCGATTGCCGGGAAAATACAGCGACAGCCCCGGTATGCGGGGACACCAGTCTTCCAGCACGCTCACCAGACGCCCGTCATCCAGCGCGGCATGGGCGTAGGGTTCGGGCACGTAGGCCACGCCGAGACCACCGATGGCCGCCTCCACCATCAACGAGTTGCTGTCGAGCGTCAGCGTGCCGGGCACGTCGATCTCGACGGTTTGCCCGCGCTTGCTGAATTCCCAGCGGTAGCGTTTGCCGCTGGGCAGGCGCTGGCGGATGCACTGGTGCTGGGTGAGCGCGTCGGGCACTTCCGGTGCCGGTCGTTGCGCCAGGTAGCGTGGTGAGGCCACCGCCAGAAAGCGGATGTCCGGCCCCAGCGGTATCGCCACCATGTCCTTGGGCACGGCCTCACCCAAACGAATGCCGGCATCGAAGCCCTGCTCGACGATATCCACCAGGCGTCCTTCCGCGACGAGATCCAGGTCGACGCCGGGATAGCGTGCCAGAAACTCGGGTACCACCGTGCGCAGCAGCAAGCGGATCGCGACGTCATTGCCGTTGATGCGCAGCTGGCCTTGCAGATGCCCCTGTTCGCCGGTGACGTCCTCGAGTGCCGCATCGAGATCGTGCATCAACGGATCGAGCCGGCCGAGCAGGCGCGTTCCCGCTTCGGTCAGCGCCACGCTGCGCGTCGTGCGGTGAAACAGGCGCACGCCCAGGCTGTCTTCCAGGCCACGAATGGCATGGCTCAGCGAGGGGCGGGCGATGCCCAGAAAATCGGCCGCGCGACGAAAGCTGCGGTGCTCGGCGACCGCGATGAAGGCCCTGAGGTCGGACAGCGTCGGTTTGCTCATTGGTAGATTTTATGCACCAACCCATGTGGTTAATTGGTTCTTATCATAACAATGATATGGCCGTAGCATCCAAACCTAGCGCTTTCCTTCTCTCCTATCTTGGATGCCCGTCATGAACAAAACCTGGTTTATCACCGGAACATCGGCCGGCCTCGGCCGCCTTCTCACCGAACGTCTGCTCGCCCGTGGCGATCGAGTGGCCGCCACCGTGCGCCGTCTCGAGGCACTCGACGATCTCGTCGATACCTACGGCGACAGGCTCTGGGTCGCCAAGCTCGATGTGACCGATGCGGCCGCGGTGCACAGCGTGGTCGATCGCGCCTTTGCCGAACTCGGACGCATCGACGTGATCGTATCCAATGCCGGTTACGGCGTGCTCGGCGCGGCGGAAGAAGCCTCCGACGAGCAGATCCGCCACGTCATCAATACCAACCTGGTCGGCTCCATCTCGCTGATCCGCGCAGCGATCCCGCGTCTGCGTGAGCAGGGCGGCGGTCGCGTACTGCAAATCTCCTCGGAAGGCGGGCAGATCGCCTATCCGGGATTCAGCCTCTACCACGCCTCCAAGTGGGGGATCGAGGGCTTCGTCGAGTCGATGGCCAAGGAGCTCGTACCGTTCGGCATCGCCTTGACCCTGGTGGAGCCGGGGCCCACTGCGACCAATTTCGTCTCCGGCGTGGTCCGACCGCCGACGATGGCGGTCTACGACGCCACCCCCGCCGACGACGTGCGGCGCGGCATCGATTCGGGTGCGTTCCCGGTCACCGGTGACGCGGGCAAGGTGGTGGACCGGATGATCGAAATGATCGAGGAGGGCGCCACACCGCTGCGCCTGACGCTCGGAGCGTCCGCCTTCGACGGTGTCCATGCGGCGCTCCAGCAGAGGATCGAAGCGCTCGAAGCGCAAAAAGCCATCGCCTATTCGGTGGAACTGGATAAATGAACGAGGACAGGGCCAGGGCCACGACCACTCTCGCGCTCGTCGCGCCGGAAGCGCGCGAAATCGCGGCGACCTTCCCGCGTTTCGTGCCCGACCCGCTGGCCCCCGATGAATTTCGCGCGCTGGTGTCGTCGCTCTATCCTGAGGAACGGGTCGATCGGACCGAGCGCTGGGTGCCTGGCCCGCCTGAAGCACCTGATGTGCGGGTGCTGATCTATCGCCCGCAGGGCAAGGTCGGCGCCTTGCCGGCCATCCTCTATGCGCATGGCGGCGGCTTCGTCGCGGGCCGGCCCGAGATGATGGACGGGGCGAGCTTTCGGCTCGCCCAGCGTCTTGGGGCGGTGGTGGTATCGGTCCAGTACCGCCTGGCGCCGGAAACACCCTTCCCCGGACCGCTGGAGGATTGCTACGCCGCGCTCGACTGGCTGTTCAGCGAAGCCGAGGCGCTGGGCGTCGATCCGGCGCGCATCGCGCTCTATGGCCAGAGTGCCGGCGGTGGGCTTGCAGCCGCGACCGCGCTGCTCGCACGCGAGCGCGGCCAGCATCGACTCGCGGCGCAGTTCCTGCTCTATCCGATGATCGACCCGCGCACCGGCACCGCGGACGCGCCCGTCGACAACGCCTCGACCGGTGAATTCCTCTGGACGCGCGAAGCCAATCGCAACGGTTGGGCGGCGATGCGAGGCACCGATGACTTCGAGCCCGCGCGGCTCGGCCACTTTGGGCCTGCGCTAGCGGTAGACGTCGCCGGCCTGCCGCCGACCTTCATCGCGGTCGGGTCGCTCGATCTCTTCCTCGAAGAGAACGTCGCCTACGCCCTGCGCCTGTCTCGCGCCGGCGTACCGATCGATCTGCACGTCTATCCCGGCGGCGTGCATGGATTCGAAATCGTGCCGGGCACGGTCGCCGATGCGTATTGGCGCGCTTTCGACGAGGCTTCACAACGCTGGCTAGGAGTTACCTCATGACTACTTTACAGACACCCATTGGCTCCGGTTTCGGAGCTACCTCCACCGCGCAAGAAGTGCTGGAAGGACGCGATCTTTCCAACCTCACCGTCATTGTCACCGGCGGACATTCCGGCCTGGGACTTGAAACCACACGAGCGCTTGCCAGCGCCGGCGCGCGCGTCATCGTCGCCGCGCGCGATGAACAAGCCGCGCGTGCGAAGACCCGCGATATCGCCAACATCGAAGTCGAACGCTTGGATCTGTCCGAGCTGGCAAGCGTGCGTGACTTCGCACGGCGTTTTCTAAAAAGCGGCCGACACATCGATATCCTGATTGGCAGCGCGGGCATCATGGCCTCTCCCGAAACCCGTCTCGGGCCCGGCTGGGAGGCGCAGTTCGCCACCAATCATCTGGGCCACTATGCACTGGTCAATCTGCTCTGGCCGGCGCTCAAGGGCGGTGCCCGGGTCGTGGCCGTCTCGTCGGCGGGGCATCACCTGTCGGGAATCCGCTGGGACGACGTGCAATTCGAGCGTGGCTACGACAAATGGCTGGCCTATGGGCAGTCGAAGACCGCCAATGCGCTGTTCGCCATCCATCTGGATCGACTGGGCCAGAGTGAGGATGTGCGGGCGTTCTCCCTGCATCCCGGCTCGATTCTCACCCCGCTCCAGCGTCACCTGACGAAGGACGAGATGGTCGACGCCGGCTGGATCGATGCCGATGGAAATCTCGCCGATCCGACCTTCAAGACGCCGCAGCAAGGCGCGGCGACCCAGGTATGGGCCGCGACATCCACGCAGCTGGCGGGCATCGGCGGCGTGTATTGCGAGGACTGCGAGATCGCTTTGCTGAATGAAAGCGAATCGCCCGCCCTGGTCGGTGTCCGGCCCCATGCGGCCGACCCCGAGCAAGCCGAACGCCTCTGGGCGCTGTCCGCCGAGCTGACCGGAATCGACGCCTTCGCCACGAAGTGAGACGCCGATATGGCGCCACGGCACGTGCGCTGTTTCCTCGCGGCCCCGAGGGGTACGCAACCAGATATTCATCGCCATGACCTTGGCGACCCGCGATCGCGGCGCGTTGTCTGAAGCGCCGATCGAACCCGCCCGGCACGACCGGCGGGTTCCACCCTCGATTAACCTGGAAAGACAATGACCAAGACGATTCTGATTACCGGTGCCTCCAGCGGTATCGGCAAGGTAACCGCGAAGCTTTTCGCCGAGCGTGGCTGGAACGTCGTCGCCACGATGCGCAAACCTGAAAACGAAGTGGAACTGCGCGCGTTCGACAACATCTTCGTGACCCACCTCGACGTGACCGACGCCGTGTCCATCCGCTCGGCCGTGGACGCCGCCATTGGCCGCTTCGGCCGCATCGACGCATTGTTGAACAACGCCGGATACGCGATCTGGGGGCCGCTCGAAGCGGTGTCGACGGACGCCATCCGCAAGCAGTACGAGACCAACGTCATCGGCTTCATCGAGACGATCAAGGTCCTGCTGGGCCATTTTCGCGCCAATCGCGCAGGCCTGATCCTCAACGTGTCGTCGATCGGCGGGATCCTTACCTTTCCGCTCGGGACGCTGTATCACAGCACCAAATTCGCGATCGAAGGGCTTTCGGAAGCCCTGAGCTACGAGATGCGCGAGATCGGCGTCACCGTCAAGATCATCGAACCGGGCGACACGCTGACCGATTTCAAGGTCGATTTCGTCACCGACGATGCGATGCCTGAGTATCAGCCGGTGATCGAGAAATTCACCCAAGGCTACAAGCCGATCAAAGCGGCAGGCTCCGAGCCCATCGTCATCGCCGAGGTCATTTTCAAAGCGGCGACCGATGGTACGGACCAGCTGCGTTATCCGGCGGGCGACGATTCGGTGGCCAAGGTCGCCAAGCGGAAAGCCGAGGATGAGGCGACTTTTCTCGCCGATATACGCCGCCAGTTCGCTATCAACTGAAATAGGAAGCCGCGATGAAGTCTCGATTCGAAAACAAAGTCGTGCTGATCACCGGTGCGGCCGGCGCGCTTGGCGAGGCGATGGCCCGGGCCTTCGCCGCTGAAGGTGCAAGCGTTGCGTTGGCCGCGCGACGCCACCATGAGGAGAATGCCTCCAGGATTGCGGCCGAGATCGGCAACGATTCCCTGTACGTTGCGCTCGATGTAGCGAACGAGGCGAGTTGGACGGAGGCGGTCGCCCACATCGAGGATCGTCTTGGCCTGATATCGGTGCTCGTCCTCAACGCGGCCTATGCGGCCAACGGCGGTGTCGAGACGGTCGAGACCATGGAGTGGCAGAAGTCGATCGAGACCAACCTGACCGGAAGCTTCCTCGGCATCCGCGCGGTCGTACCCTCCATGCGCAGAGCCGGCGCCGGTTCGATCGTCATCGTCTCGTCCGTCGCCGCCCTCGACAAGGCGCCGGGTCTCGTCGCCTACGGGGCGAGCAAATGGGGCCTGCGCGGGCTGATGCGAACGGCGGCCTGGGAGCTGGCGCGCGACAACATCCGCGTGAACGCACTGCACCCCGGGATTATCGAAACGCCGCTGGCCTACAACCCCGACACCGGCGAGCAGTGGGCGCCGACCGACAAGCTCGCCATTCCCCGCAATGCCGAATCCGCGGAGGTCGCCAAGTACGTGCTGTTCATGGCGTCCGACGATGCCGCCTACACCACCGGCGCGGAATGGCTGGCGGACGGCGGCTTCATGCTCGGTCCGGTGGATCCGGCATAGCGGCCACTCGCCGCGAAAGCGGTGAGGATATCGCGCCTGCGGGCTATGTCGTCGGGGGTTGCTCGAGATCTTGCCGGGTCGAATGCATGTCCCAGATACCCATGACCTGGGAGATGGACGCCTCCATGGCCCGTAGTCCGACACCGTCCCTGGCGAGGGTGGAAAGTCCGATCAGGAAGCTGTCGAACACGGTACTCAGCGCACGCGGATCAGTACCACTCTTGAGCTCACCATCGGTGATGGCCCTTTCGATGCAGGCCTTGATGCCGGCGCGAGTGCGTGCGCGTGAGCGGGTCAGCGGCGCGGTGACGGCGGCGAGCTCGGGGGACGGCGCACTCATCACGCCCAGGCCGACCATGCAGCCTTTGGGATGCCCGCGTTCGCACTGCATTCGAGCCGAACGCCTAAGCGCCAGCGCCAGTGCCTCCCTGGGCGCGAGCGCCGTATCCCACAGGCACTCGGTGACCTGTGCGTAGGTGGCCAGGTAGCGCGCCGTGCACTCGTGATAGAGCGCTTGCTTGGATCCGAAGGCTGCATAGAAGCTGGGCGCCGAGATGCCGCCGCCGATGGTGGCCTTCAGTTGGCTGAGAGAGGTGGATTCGTAGCCCTGTTCCCAGAACAGGTGCAGCGCCTGTTCGATCGCCGCGTCTCGATCGAAGGTGCGTGGTCTGCCCATTTGCGCCATGGTGTACTCCTTTCTTGCAACATAAATACTAATCGATACATAAGTCGTTGACAACCGCTGGCCCGCTCCCTATATTTGTACCGTTCGATACGTATATTGGTCGCTTTCTCTCCGCCTGTAGAGGCGGATATTTTTCGCCTATATATGTACCGATTGGTATTTATGTTGGGGTTTTCGCATCGCCCTGAAACGCTAGATCACCTCAAGGAAAAAGCGTGAGTTCTCCAACCTCTTCGACCGCTGAAGCGACGACTGAAAGGCTGCCACTTGCCGCCTTGCTGGCGTTGGCGATGACCGGCTTCATCTGCATCGTCACCGAAACACTCCCCGCGGGCCTGCTGCCGCAGATATCCCAAGGATTGGAGGTGAGCGCTGCGCTGGCCGGACAGACCGTGACCGCCTATGCGCTCGGCTCGGTCCTGGCGGCCATTCCGCTGACCATCGCCACCCGCGGCTGGCGGCGGCGCAACGTGCTGCTGCTGACGATCGTCGGCTTCCTGGTGTTCAACTCGGTCACCGCGCTGTCGTCGAACTACTGGCTGACGCTGGCGGCGCGCTTCTTCGCAGGCGTTGCGGCGGGGCTGGCCTGGAGCCTGCTGGCCGGCTACGCAAGGCGCATGGTGCAGCCGCATCAGCAGGGTCGGGCGATGGCGGTCGCGATGATCGGCACGCCCATCGCGCTTTCGCTCGGCGTGCCGCTGGGGACCTGGCTGGGCGGCGCCGTGGGTTGGCGAAGCGCTTTCGGCCTGATGTCCGCGCTGACCCTGGTGCTCATCGTCTGGGTGTTGGCCAAGGTGCCCGATTACCCCGGCCAGTCCGGGCGCGAGCGCATGGCCTTGCGCAAGGTGTTCACCACGCCCGGCGTGCGTCCTGTACTCGCCACGGTCATGGCCTGGATGCTGGCCCATAACATTCTCTACACCTATGTCGCGCCGTTCGTGGCGCAGGCCGGGCTGCTCGATCGCGTCGATGTCATTCTGCTGGTGTTCGGTGCCGCCGCGCTGCTGGGAATCGGGCTGACCGGTCGTCTCGTCGAGCGCCACCTGCGCAGCGCCGTGCTCGCCTGCCTGGCGACATTTTTCATCGTCTCGTTGCTGTTCGTCTGGCTGGCGACCGTCCCGGCCGCGGTCTACATCGGCGTGGCGGTATGGGGATTGACCTTCGGCGGTGCTGCGACCCTTTTGCAGACCGCGCTGGCCGACACCGCCGGCGACGGTGCCGACGTGGCGCTATCGATGAACGTGGTGGCCTGGAACAGCGTGATTGCTGGTGGCGGCATCCTGGGCGGGGTGCTGCTCGACCGCTGGGGCGCCCACACCTTTCCCTGGGCGCTGATCGTGCTGCTGGCGATCGGCTTGCTCATCGCATGGTCGGCGAAGGCGCACGGGTTCCGTCCCGGCCCGCGGACCCACTCCGCCGGGCACTGAGCCGGCGGCCCACCTGAGCGAATTTTCATATCACTTGCGCTCTTCCCCCCACCTCACAGGATTTCACTCCCATGTTTCGACGTCTTCTCAACACGCTGCTGCTGGGCACCACACTGGCGCTGGCCGCACCCGCGTTCGCCGCCGATGAGTTCCCGCTGCCCGAGGGTTTCACCAGCGGCTACCAGACCATCGATGGCGTCAAGCTCCACTACGTCAAGGGTGGTTCAGGGCCGCTGGTCTACCTGGTCCACGGCTTCGGCCAGACCTGGTACGAGTGGCACCAACTGATGCCGGAGCTTGCCAAGCGGTTCACCGTGGTCGCGCCGGACCTGCCTGGGCTGGGCCAGTCCGCCGTGCCGCCGTCCTACCGCGCCACCGACGTCTCTGCGCTGCTCTACGAACTGGCCATGCGGTTCAGCGGCGGTGAGAAGTTCGACCTGGTGGCGCACGACATCGGGATCTGGAACACCTACCCGATGCTGGTCCAGCACCAGGACGACATCCGCCGCGCGATCTACATGGAGGCGCCGATCCCGGACGACAGCATCTATTCGTTCCCGGCCTTTACCCCGCAGGGCGAATCGCTGGTGTGGCACTTCAGCTTCTTCGCCGCCGGTGAGCGGCTGGCCGAGACGCTGATTGCCGGCAATGAGCGTGTGTTCTTCGAGCACTTCATCAAGGAGCATGCGACCAACAGGGATGTCTTCACCCCCGAACTGCTCGACCTTTACGCCGCATCCTACGCCAAGCCGCACAGCCTCAATGCTGCGTTCGAGTACTACCGTGTGCTCAACCAGGGCGTGCAGGACAACGCGGAGCTCGCCCAGACCAGGATCACCATTCCGGTGCTGGCCATCGGCGGCGGCGGCCACGGCGGCATGGGGCAGTTCCAGGTCGACCAGATGCAGCGCTACGCCACCGACGTGACCGGCCTGGTGATGCCCGGCTGCGGTCATTGGCTGCCGGAGGAGTGCACCGCGCAGCTGAACTCGGCGGTGAGCGACTTCCTGCAGGCTCGCTGAGTCGCTGACTATCCGTTATCGAGACTGTTCAGATAGGCGCAAAACATGTCGGCCATCGCATCGGCATAGGTGTCGATCTCCGCTCGCGTCCGGGGCGTTCCCGAAAAGCTCTTGCCCACCACGCTGAAGGTGGTGGTGATCAGCCCTCCCGCCAGTGAACGGGTGGCGGCGGATACGTTGGGAAGCAGCTCCTCCATGAACCGTTCGAGGGTCCGATCCACCGAGGCGCGCGCTTGCCGCGCCTCGGGGGCATCGCGATAGAGCGGGGCTGCGTCATTGAGGGCCACACGTATCTTCGCCTCGTCGCACTCCGAGTGGATGAAGGCGTGGACCAGTGCGCGCAGGCGATCGAGCGCCGGTGTCCCGGCGTCTTCGAGGATGTCGCGCAGCATATCGGACGTCCGTTTCCACTCGTCGGCCTGGAGCTGAAAGAGAATCGCCGCCTTGTTCGGGAAGTATTGATAGACCGAGCCGACGCTGACCCCGGCCTTCTCGGCGACCCGGGCGGTAGTGAAACGGGTGGCGCCTTCCTCGGCCAGGACTTGAATCGCCGCTTGCTGGATCGCCGCGACCAGCTCGGTCGAGCGGGCCTGTTTGGGTTGTTTTCGAGAAGAAATCTGGGGGCGACGTTGGTTGGTCATGGGGGCATCGGGACGCGAAGGCCACGGCAAGTAGAAAACCACGGCAGGTAGAAAGAAGAAGCAGCGGATCGATCGCGCGCTCAATGCGATTGATTGATCGCATTTTAGGTCGGGGTGATCGATACCTCAACTGGGCCACTCGCATGAGCGTTGCCATCCCACCTGCAGCCTGGCTTTGGTCCGGCGCAGCCGTTGCGCTGCGCTATCGCGGGCCCGCTTTTGTTGAATGAAAACCTGAATCATGCCGCCGAAACGACCCCAAAAGTTCGTCTTTTTTAGAATAAAATATTTATAAATCAAAATCTTAATTGGATGTCGCGAGGCGGTAAAACGCGACCTCCAATGCGAATATTAAAGCCGGATGTCTGGTCGTATCATTCTTTAAAATGCGATGAATTGATCACATTTTAGCCTGGCCCCAAGCGGGGCGATCGATCTCGGACCGGACACCGCCATGATCACCACACTGACCACCTCACCACTGGCACCCTTGCTGGATCGTCTGTTCGCCCAGGCCGATGCGGCGACCAGCCCGGCACTGGCCGGAATCTCACGTGAAGAGCGCGAGCGCCTGATCCACAGCAAGACCGAGTACCTCGACTTCTACGGGCGGCTGAAGGACCTCTGGCTTCCCGTATCGCGCGAAACCGGCACGCTGCTCTATCTGCTGGCGCGCAGCACCGGTGCGCGCAGCGTCGTCGAATTCGGCACCTCGTTCGGCATCTCCACTTTGCATCTGGCCGCAGCGTTACGCGACAACGGCGGCGGTCTCTTGATCGGCAGCGAGTTCGAGCCCTCGAAAGTGGCGCGGGCGCGCGAGCACGTTGCCGAAGGCGGCTTTGCGGATCTAGTGGAGATTCGTGAAGGAGACGCGTTGAAGACGCTGGCGACCGATCTTCCCGACACCATCGACCTGCTATTGCTCGACGGCGCCAAGGCGCTTTACGGCGACATCCTCTCGCTGATGGAGAGCCGCCTGCGACCGGGCGCGCTGATCGTCGCCGACAACGCCGACGACAGCCCCGACTATCTGGCGCGAGTGCGTTCGCCGGCCAGCGGCTACCTGTCCGTGCCGTTTTCGCAGGACGTCGAACTCTCCATGCGGGTGGGCTGAACGACGGCCCGCCTCGAACACGGTGACCGGACGGCCGGGCGAGGGTAAGGAAATGCAAGTCTCGCCTTGGCCACGACAAGCTCCGTATTCGCTATCAACGCTGAATTTCCGGGAGAAAGCCATGCACGTATTCGTAACAGGAGCCACCGGCTGGGTCGGTTCGGCGGTTATTGACGACCTGCTGATGGCAGGCCACCGGGTCACCGGCCTGGCGCGCTCCGACGACAAGGCCGCGGCGCTCGCCGCCACCGGCGCAAAGGTCGTTCGTGCCACGCTCGATGATCTCGACGCCTTGCGCGACGCCGCGGCGGCGGCGGACGCGGTGATCCACACCGCGTTCGATCATGATTTTTCCAAGTTCGCCGAGAGCGCGGAGCAGGATCGCCGCGTGATCGAGGCTCTCGGAAGTGCGCTGCGGGGATCCGGTCGCCCGCTGCTCGTCACCTCGGGCCTCTCGGGGTTGGCCCGCGGTGCCATCGAGTCCGATCCGCCCGCTGCGACCGGCCTGCGAAAGTCGGACGCGACCGCACAGGCCTTGACACGACGCGGTGTACGCGCGGCGACCGTTCGCCTCGCTCCGTCGGTGCATGGGCTTGGCGATCACGGGTTCGTCTTGACCCTGATCCGGCTGGCGCAGGAGACGGGGGTATCGGCCTACATCGGCGAAGGTAAGAATTGCTGGTCCGGCGTGTATCGACAGGATGCCGCACGCGCTTATCGCCTTGCGCTGGAGCAGGGTGTGACCGAGCTGGCCTACCACGTGGTGGCCGACGAGTCGGTGCCGTTCAAGGCGATTGCCGAAGTGATCGGCCGCCGCCTCGGCTTGCCGGTCGAATCGCGGGGGCGCGAGCATTTCGGCGGGTTCGCCAACATGGCGGGCGCGGATATGTCGGTATCCAGCGCACGCACCCGTGAGCTGCTGGGCTGGATGCCGCAAGGCCCCGACCTGCTCGCCGACCTCGACCAGCCCGGCTACTACGCAAAGGCCCGGCCGATGCAGGTGCTTTCCACGTCAGGAGGTCTGCGATGAACCTGGAATACATCCTGACACGTACGATCCCCGCGTCGATTGGACATGCGCGCAGGGCCTCCAGCGCCTTGGTACCCCGCAAGCTATTGGCGGGCGCGGCCATCTCGCTGCTGGGTTCAGGCATGTACGCCGCCGCCGACGGCTCCGTTCAGGCGGTCGCGTCGCAAGCCGGCGGCGCTGACGGCAGCTTGGCTTTCGGTGCTCCAAGTGGCTCCGGCGCCGAGGTCCTCGATCGGGCGAATGCCTTCATGGCGATGCTCGACGATGAACAGCGCGCCGCCCTGCTCCAGGAGTACACCTTCGCCAACGCCGCAAGGTGGCACACCTTTCCCCAGTGGGGGATGCGCCAACGGCAAGCGCGGATTGGCCTGGCCTTGGGGACGCTTTCCGATGCGCAATGGAGTGCCCTGAACGCTCTGCTTGCGGCGGCTACCGGCAGCGGCAGCAACGAAGGCTTCGATGAAATCCAGCAGCATCTCGCGATGGACGATTGGATTCGTCGAAACGGTGGTCGAGAGGGCTACGGCAGGGGCAATTTCTATATCGCGTTCTTGGGTGCGCCGTCGGACAGCGGCATTTGGCAGCTTCAGTTCGGCGGACACCACCTCGCGCTGACCAATACTTACCGCGATGGGGTTCTGGTCGGGGCAACGCCGTCGTTCCGAGCGATCGAACCCCACACCGTCGTCGAACTCGACGGGGTCACCATTCGGCCCCAGCGCGACGAGTGGGAGGCGTTCGTCTCGCTGCTTGCCTCGCTCGACCGGGGCCAGACCGACGCCGCCGAGCTTGGCAGGAGACAAAGAGTGCTCCTGTTAGGGCCCGAGGTAAGGAACAAGGACTGGAACTTCCCGGCCAGGGTAGAGGGCATCGCAGCGGCGTCGCTGACCGAGACGCAGCGCGCGCTGCTGCTGAAAGCGATCAGCCTGTACGTGAATGACATCGCCGACGCGGACGCTGAGTTGATTCTTGCCCGCTACGAGCGTGAACTCGACACCACGTATCTCAGCTTTTCCGGTTCGCCCTCGCTCACTCGCACCGGGGACTACGTCCGCATCGACGGGCCTTCGGTATGGATCGAACTGGCCATGGACCCGGCTTACTCCACCGACCAGCCCCACGTCCACGCCGTTTGGCGCGACAAGCGTACGGACTATGGCGGCACCCGCCCCGGGATGTAGTCATTCCACTGGTTCTACGTAATGGCAGGGCAGTAGGGTTTCCTGACCCTTGGCGCGGCGTTTGGCATGGAGGCCGGCGAACTCCCGGGTATCAGGGGCTGGTTGGTTGAGCAGCATCCCTGGCTCAGCTTTCGGCCTGATCAACATCAGGTGGCGTCAGGATATAGCCTCGGCCATGCAGGGTCTTTATCAGCGAGTGCCCATAAGCGTCCTGTAATTGCTTGCGCAGCATATAGATATGGGTTCGCAGGGTGTTGGCATCGACATCGCGCTCGGGCCACAGCCTCGAGCTGAGTGAGTCATAGGAAACGAAATCGGGATAGCTTCGGATCAAGGCTTCGAATATATGCGCGGCGAGCCCCGACAGGGCGAGCGCTTGGCCGCCATTCAGCCGAACTTCGAGATTGCCTGGGTTGAACGTCAGCGATTTTGCGCATAATCGCTGTGTATCATGATGTCTGCGTCGATGAAGCGCATTGATACGCAAGGCCAATTCACGCAGGGGAAAGGGCTTGACCAGGTAGTCGTCACCGCCGCTCAGGTAGCCTTCTTCCTTGTCCTCGATGGCCCCTTTGGCAGTCATGAATATGATCGGGGTCTGGTTGTTCATGTCCTTGCGCAGCTTGCGGCAAATATCGAAGCCCGACAAACCCGGTATCATTACATCGAGTACGACGACATCGTAGACCTGGGTATCCAGCAGATGCAGCGCCGTCATGCCGCCCTGTGCGAGGTCTAGTTCATACTGCTCTTCCCCCAGGAATTCATACAGATTCTCCGCCAGTTCGGTGTTGTCCTCGACGATGAGCACCTTGGTTTTATTGATCATGAAAACCTCCACGCAAGGCAAAACGCTGGTAAGGAAGCAACCGGGTCAGCTCATGAACATCAGGCGTAGTTTTGTCCCTTCTACCATCGGATTATCCAGATCCAACAATCGCCACCTCAGTCGCTCGCAAATCAAAGTGGCGATGAACAGCCCGAGGCCGGAGGCAGATAGCCCGCCTCGCTTGATGCCCGTGTTCAAAAAGGCTCGGGAGTCTTGGGGCAATCCGGTGCCTTCGTCGTTCACTTCTATCCATTCTTTCTCGATACGAATATTGACTGACCCGGTGGTATGTTGCAGAGCGTTATTCAGCAAGTTACGCACCAACATCTTGAGCAGTACCGGATCCGCGGTGACAACGGGCTCGGCAGTGCCCATCAATCGGACTCGCTCCCTTGCGTTGTGGGCTTCCCCCGCATCTTCGAGAACCTCCATGACGATGTCGCGAACAGGCACGGGGGTCATCGTCTGATCACCATATTTCGTCAGCTTCAAAATGGCCTCGACACTGGCGTCCATTTCATCCACCGCACGGCGAATACGCCGCATGGCCTTGATGTCGGTCAGCGATGTATTGCCTCTCGACTCAATGCCATCCATCGCGCCGGAGATAATCGAAATCGGTGTGCGTAACTCGTGGCTGGCCATGCCGAGCAAGGTTTTTTCACGCTTCACGTAGGACTCGATTTCATCGAGAAACCTATTGAACGATTTGGCAACCACCTGCAGTTCTTTATCCACATCTTGCTCGGAAAGCCTGGCCATCGCCGCCGCCGGCTCCATTTTTTCTATTTCTCGGGTCAAGAGCGTCAGTGGCGCGATCAATTGCCGGATCGTGAGCTGAACCAAAATGATGGCAAGTATGACCATGACGAGACACATGGCGGCGATCGCTTGTTTGAAAAGTTTTTCGTTATTTTCATGCAAGCTATTGTCTTTAGCCAGATACAAACGCCCACCCGGAACTTCGATGTTGTTTACCACATAGTTGAGGCCGTCGACATTCATCTCGCCGTTGTAGGGAAATGGCATCAGACTGAAAAAATCAGGGATATCCGCCTCTGCCTGCTGCCCGGCAGGGACCCAGAATGCGTGGATGGTCGCGGTGCGCCAAGTAAAGGTGCTTTCAGGATCAACCTCGCTCAATAAAAACTCTCGCTCTTTCTGCATGTCCGAAACGAGCGCAGCGTCTTCCATGAAATTATTTACGATTAGCATGCTCGACAAAGCGGCGAAAAGTGTCAGCAGCACGATGCCTATACCCGAATACCGTATCCGCTGTTCTATTGATTTCATTCTCAAATTCCCTGGGGCGTTAGACAAATTGACCCAACATTCAAGCAGTGAAGTGCACATGGATGCTGCGGTGGAACCTGCAGGCCAGAGCGTCTGGTCTACAGCAAAAGCAGTGGCGATTCTAACCTAACCATACTGCGCTCGCTCGCCAAGTATCCCAAGGTATGGCGCGTCACGCATCTACGCAGATGTCATGATTTTGACGTTTTTTTGTTGTTTGATTGATGCGGATTTGAGCGCGCCTCATCCATGGTATCGAGCCATCCGCCAAGGGCAGCGCCAAGCAGTCCCGTTGTGACAAGCATACCTACTTGACGAAGGCCACTCAATTGTCCTCATCCACTGCGCCGCGTGGTCGGCCTACACGTTACCTGGTGTTTTTGGCCGCGATTATCTCACTCGGTGTGGTGGTGGCTACCGTCATCGCGTGGCCTTTTTTGTTCAGGTGGTGGATAGAGCGCCCATTTCATGACTATGACGACCGGGTTGGCGTCTTGTCCGGTGACTATTATGTGGACATCGACGGCGTGAGAATCCCAGATGTCGATAACCTCTCGGGAATAACCTTCGATCCAGACAGAAATACGTTGATCGCGGTGACCAATCAATCACCCGAAATCTTGGAGTTATCGCTGGATGGCCGGTTGCTGAGACGCATCCCCACCAATGGCCTACAGGACCCTGAAGCAATCGAGTATCTCGGCCGGGGTCGATACTTGGTGGCCGATGAGCAGATACAGGCACTCGTCGAGGTGCATATCGACGACGATACTTCGCTCGTCGATGCCGGTGGAAGCGCGAGACTGGCGATAGGAATCGAACTCAACGGTAACAAGGGCTTCGAAGGACTATCCTACGACCATGATGAGCGCCGTATTTTCGTAGCGAAAGAAAAAGATCCATTGAGGATTTATGAAGTCAGCGGTTTTCCGGTAGAGGACAACGAAACGCTCGATATTCACATCCTGCGGGATGCCAGATATGATCAGAGACTGCCCATTGGCGATATCTCCGGCATTCATTTGGACGCCACGACCAAACATCTGCTGATCCTGTCCGATGAGTCTCGCCGCATAATCGAAATGGACAGGCACAAACGCGTGATAAGAAGTCTGCCGCTGCTGGCGGGGCGGCATGGATTGATGATGGATATCCCCCAGGCAGAAGGCATCACGATGGATGATCAGGGAAACATTTATCTGGTGAGTGAGCCGAATCTGTTTTATCGCTTCACGCTCAGCGCTGGAGATTGACCCCCGACCGCTATCCAAATCTTCTCCGCCCGCATTCTCGATCGTCTATCCCACTTATCCTGCTTATCCCACTGGGCTGCATGGCAGCCCAGTGGCGATGGCACCGAGGAAGGGGAGCGGTCTCCCTCGCCTCGATCCTCCCTCACCCAAGTCCATCCTTGCGGGCGTCCAGGGCTCTTTCAACGCCATCTGGCTTGATGAATTCTTGAGCTCGGCTCGATGTTTGTCTGTCAAGTGGTCAAGTAGATTTCTTGGCCATGGATCAAGAAAATTTCTCATTCAAAGGCTTTGCCGCCCATCGTCATCCAGCCTGGTTGGCGAGATTAGCCAGGTTCCTGGCGGCCGGAGGAATGGCGACCCTCTTGCACTGGGGGGTGATGGCGCTGCTCGTCGCCTGCGGTGTTCAGCCTTGGGGTGCTACGGCCTTGGCAATGGCGGTCGGTGCGTCGGCTAATTATTTCTTGCAGCGCCGCTATGTATTTTCCGGTGCGCGCGGGTTTTCGCTTGGCGTCTATTTGCTTTCCGTAGGCATGGCTTGGTCGGTCAACCTGGTCGCATTTCAAGTCCTGCATACGAGCGGCATGGGGATCGTGCTGGCTCAGCTCTCGAGCACCGCGCTGGTTGCGCTGCTCAATTTCCTCTTCTTGCAAAAGTTTGCGTGCCGATGAACGGCGTGGGTTCGTATTTCTTCTCGAGATTCCGATGATGAGCGAACACTTTTCAGCCGCTGACGCGGCCCTCCGCGGTGAGTCACCAATGAATTTCCTGTTCAGTAACATGGAACGGGTAGTGGTGAGCGTGGTCGTGCCCGCCTACAACGAGATCGCTGTACTGGATATATGTCATCAGCGTTTGCGTGGCGTCATGGAGGGCATCGGGCTGGCGTATGAGCTGCTTTACGTGGACGACGGAAGCAGCGATGGCTGCGGCGAAGCGCTGGTGGCGCTGGCGTCGCAAGACAGCCACGTGCGGGTGATTCGGCTCAGCCGGAATTTCGGCAAGGAGGCGGCTATCACGGCAGGTCTGGATCACGCCAGGGGGGAGGCGGTGATTCTGATCGACGCGGACCTGCAGGATCCGCCCGAGCTGATCCCGGACATGCTCGCGGCATGGCGGAGCACTGGTGCGGATGTCATCGCGATGCGCCGACGCCACCGGTCGGGAGAAAGCTGGTTCAAGCGCAGCTGCGCGCATCTGTTCTATCGCATTTTGAACCGTTTGAGCGAGTTTCCGATTCCCCAGGACACGGGTGATTTCAGACTGCTCAGCCGCAGGGTGGTTGATTCGATCAACCGCTTGCCGGAGCGCAGCCGCTACATGAAAGGCCTGTTCGCCTGGGTCGGCTTCCCCACGCATGAAATCCTCTACGACCGCGAGCCGCGTGCGGCTGGGCGCAGCAAGTGGGGCTTCTTCGGCCTTTTGCGTCTGGCGCTGGAGGGGGTGACCTCCTTCTCCGCGGCGCCTTTGCGCTGGGTCACTGGTTTGGGGCTGGTCACTGCGGTCTCAGGCGCCGTGTTCGGCCTCTGGATCGTGGTGAAGACCCTCCAGGGCTATCCGGCCCCATCCGGCTATCCATCCTCCATTGCGATGATGACGTTTCTGGGAGGCATCCAACTGTTCTCCGTCGGTTTGCTGGGGGAGTACGTCGGCCGGATCTATCTCGAGACCAAGCAGCGCCCTCGCTACCTGGTGCGTGACATCGACGAATCGACCGGCGAGCCTTCATCTCGCATGGAAAATAGCCCGGAGCATTTCAATAATGAGAAGGCTTGATCTGCGCCGTCCCGCAGTCGCCATGCTGGCGATTGCGCTGGGGATGCTGGGATTGCGGTTCGTCAGCATGGTGTGGGTTCCCTACATCGATACGACAGAGCCGCGCTATGCGGAAATCGCAAGGCTCATGGCGCTCAGCGGCGACTGGGTCACGCCGTGGTTCGAGCCAGGCGTTCCCTTCTGGGGTAAGCCGCCGCTCTCTTTCTGGTTGCAGGCGCTGTCGATCAAGTTGTTCGGATTGTCGGAATGGGTCGCCCGGCTCCCCGCCTGGGTGGTCACCGCGGTGACCCTGTGGCCCATCCATGCGCTCGCGCGGGCATGGGCGGGCTGGCGGGCCGCGGCGGCCGCCGTGATGATCTACGCGACCTGCGCGCTGCCTTACATGATGGCCGGAGCGGTTCTTACCGATCCCTTCCTGGCATTGGGTACCACGTTGTTCATGGCCGGGCTGATACTGCCTCAATGGCACTGGCGCCTTTTGGCCGCCGTAGGGCTGGCGATCGGCCTGCTCGCCAAAGGACCGCTTGCGCTGGTCATCGTCGCGGGCCCGGCGGTCATGTGTCTGTTGGCATATCGTCGCCGGGTATGGCCTGCGATATCGGCTCGAGGATGGCTGGCCGGTTTCGTGGTGGTGGCATCCCTGGCGGTGCCTTGGTACGTCATTGCAGAGAGCAGGACGCCAGGGTTCTGGGACTACTTCCTGCTCGGCGAGCATGTGCAGCGATTCCTGCAATCCGGATGGTCTGGCGATTTGTATGGCACCGCCCATCGGCAGGCCATCGGGGTCATCTGGTTGGACTGGCTGGTCGCCACGCTGCCCTGGAGTCCTCTTGCCCTGGCGATGCTCGCCGCTGCGCTGCGCCATCGGCGTGGCCGCGTGGCCTTGCTGCGCCTGATCCGCAGACCGATGACCGGCTACCTGATCGCTTGGGCGCTGTTCGTTGTGCTGTTCTTCACGCTGTCCAGAAACATCCTCTGGACCTATGTGCTGCCGGCGTTGCCCGCGTTCGCCATCCTGACGGGGCGGGCGCTGGTTCTCGTCGGACGGCGCTTGAAGTCGAGACGATCACCCGCACTGCATGCGATTGGCACCGCGCCAGCCTTGTTCGTTCCGGCCTTGGCGCTGCTTGCGACGATTGCGATCTGCATCCACCCGGCAGCGGTCAAGAGCGAGAAGGTGCTCATCCGCCAGGTGATGTCCATGGCGCCACCGGGTGCCACGCTGTGGTTCGTCGACAGCAGGTCCTTTTCGGCCCGTTACTACTCGCGAGGGCAGGCAGCGCTGGTGTCGAGCGAAGCGCTGCCGGCGCTGGTCGCTAGCACCGAGGGCTCGATTTTCATCGCCGCCCGGCCTGATGTCATGGCTCGTTTGCAGACCGTCTTGCCATTGACCGCCTTGCCGCTGGCGAACAGCCGTCAGTACCGGGTAGGCAGGATTCGCTAGGCCCTGGCGCCATCGGCGCACCGCCCGTGCCATGGCGCGAGTCCATCAATGCGTGGCGGCGACCTCGCCGAGCTGGGTCGCGGGCAAGAGCGAGAAGGCCGAGCGCATTTGTCGTGCTTCCTGACCAGGACTGCGGCCGAACAACCGCTTGAACTCCCGATTGAACTGGGATGGGCTCTCGTAGCCGACCTGGACCGCGGCGGCCGCCGCGGTGAGGTCGTCGCGGATCATCAGCAGGCGGGCCTGGTGCAGCCTGACGGACTTGATGTATTGGATCGGCGATGTTCTGGCAATGGATTTGAAGTGCGTATGGAAGGTCGGCACGCTCAAACCCGCCTCGCGCGCGAGCGAGCCGACATCCAGCGGCTGCGCGTAGTCATTGTGAATGCGCCGCAGCGCGCGCGAGATCCGGCCGAAGTTGCCGTGATTGGTAAGCGCTGCGCAAATCGCGCCACCCTGTTCGCCCAACAGCACGCGGTAGCACAGCTCGCGCACGATGCCCGGCCCCAGTACCTTCGCCTCGACCGGCGAAGCCAGGGCACGCAGCAGGCGCAAGGCCGTCTCCGCCAGCGTCGCATCCAGCGGTGTCGACACGATGCCCTCGGGTGCCGTGATTGCGCGCGTCTCGAGATGTTCCAGTTCGATGACGAGATTGGCCACCGTGGTCATGTCCAGCCGGACCGAAACGGCCAGTAGCGGCTCCTCGGGGCTTGCTTCGGTTTCGCTCGAGAACGGCAGCGGCACCGAGAGCACCAGATAGTGCTGGGCGTCGTAGCGGTAGACCTTGTCGGCGAGATAGCCGCGTTTATGTCCCTGGCAGACGATGACGATGCTCGGTTCGTAGAGTACCGGCGTTCGCCCGAGCGGCTGGTCGGCACGCATGAACCGCACGCCATCCAGCAGCGAGCGGGTGTAGCCCTCGTGTGGCGCGAGCTGCTTGAGCAGCGAGGTCATTTGATCCTGCATCGTAGGGTCGGGCACAGTCGCTCCTATGGTGGATCGCCTATCAATAGGCGAAGATTGTGCCATAAAAAGCGCAAACGCCCACCTGGTCCAAAGGAATAGGCAATAACCGGATAGAAATTAACCTATCCGACGATGCGCGGCGAGCCCACAATCATTGCTGCAAGCCTGCCTCATCTTTAGTTGGGAGATCCGAGAAATGAGCAACAAGACTTGGCTGATTACCGGTGCCGCTCGTGGCCTGGGTGCTCAGATCGCGCAAGCCGCCCTCGCGGCGGGCGACAACGTCGTGGCGACGGCGCGCAATGTGGAAGCAGCCCGCGGTGCGTTCACGGAACACACCGACCGGCTTTTGATCCTGTCTTTGGACATGACCGACCCCGCTGGACCGCAAGCCGTAGCGGAGGCGGCCATCGAGCGCTTTGGCACCATCGATGTGCTGGTAAACAACGCCGGCTACGGCCAGCTTGGTATCTTCGAGGAATCCTCGGAGGAAGATTTGGAGCGCCAGCTCGACACCAACGTGCTCGGCCTGACCAGGATGACGCGAGCGGTGCTGCCGGCGATGCGGCGTCAGCGCTCCGGCCACATCATCAACATCGGCTCGGTTTGCGGCGTGGTCGGGTTCGATTTGTGCACGCTCTACGGCATGTCGAAATTCGCCGTGGAAGGGTTCAGCATCAACCTAGCGCGTGACCTCGCGCCTCTTGGCATCCACGTCACCGTGGTGGAGCCCGGCTATTTCCGCACCGATTTCCTGGATGCCAGCTCGGCGCGTTTTGCCGGCAACCCGATCGGCGATTACGAGGAGGTTCGGAGCAAGACCGAAACCATGTACAAGGAGTACAACCACCAGCAGCCCGGCGACCCGGCCAAGCTCGGCCCGGCCATCATTCAGCTGGCGAACGCGCAAACCCCGCCGCTGCATTTGTTGATTGGCTCCGATGCCGTCAGTATTGCGCGCCAGGAGCTGGCCGAGCGCCTGTCTGAGATCGCTGCATGGGAGAGTCTATCGACCTCGACGGATCACGATGACGTCGCATTGAATCGCTGATTCCACGCATGCCGCAAGCGCTATCGTCGGCATCGTTCGTGACCAGACCATCGTGTTCGGCAGCGAACGAACCTGATTATGCATCAATGGCCCCGAACGCAACTCAGGGGGCTCGAGCGAACAGGCTTCAAGCCCCAAACCCGCCCGCGCGATAGACTTTGCGCGGGTTTTTTTATCTCGGTGGGGGCAGGCGTCAGCGTTCCAGGTACTGGAACTTGCCCTCTACACCGTCCCACTTCTCGGCGTCGGGCAGCGGATCCTTCTGTTCGCTGATGTTGGGCCACTCGTCGGCAAGCTCTGCGTTGAGTTCGATGAAATGCTCCTGTCCCGCCGGCAGCTCGTCCTCGGAGAAGATCGCCTGCGCCGGGCATTCCGGCTCACAGAGCGCGCAATCGATGCACTCGTCGGGATGGATGACGAGGAAGTTCGGCCCCTCGTAGAAGCAGTCGACCGGACAGACGGAGACACAGTCCGTGTACTTGCAGCGGATGCAGTTCTCAGTGACGACGAACGCCATGGTGTTTCTCCTCGAATCATTACGGCCCCGATGGGTCGGGATCGGACGGCTGCTGCGTCGCCTCGCCCGCTTGGTATCGAGTCTGTTCTGGCGTCCGCGTGGGTTTTCCGGTCGGGGCCGATATTCTAGGGGTTGTCCACTTGAGCGTCGAGCATCCCCCGTGGCGTCACCGGGGGAATGCTTCAAAGCCGCTCGCGCAGCGCATAGAGCGCGTCGAGCGCTTGTCGCGGGCTGAGTCCGTCGATGTCGAGTTCGGCCAAGGCTTCGACCACCGGATGAGGCGGGGCCGAGAACAGGTCCGCCTGCTGTGGCGCACTGAGATCGTGCGAGCGCGGCCTGTCGACCTCCTGCGCTTCGAGGGTGGTGAGCTTTTCACGCGCGCGCTCGATCACCCGGCGAGGCACGCCTGCGAGCTGGGCCACCTGCAGGCCATAGCTCTGGCTCGCCGGCCCCTGCTCGACACGGTGCATGAAGACGATGCCGTCATCGTGCTCGGCGGCGGTGAGGTGAAGATTGTCGACTTCGTCGAGCTGCTCGGCCAGCGCGGTCAGCTCGAAGTAGTGCGTGGCGAACAGCGTGAAGGCGCGCAGCCTCGCCAGCTCCTCGGCGCTCGCCCAGGCCAGTGAAAGACCGTCGAAGGTGCTGGTGCCGCGGCCGATCTCATCCATCAGCACCAGGCTCTCGGCGGTGGCGTTGTGCAGGATGTTGGCGGTCTCGGTCATCTCGACCATGAAGGTGGAGCGCCCGCCGGCCAGATCGTCGCTCGAGCCGATACGGGTGAAGATCCGGTCGATCGGACCGATCTCGACGCGCTTGGCCGGTACGAAGCTGCCGGTGTAGCAGAGCAGCGCGATCAGCGCGTTCTGGCGCATGTAGGTCGACTTGCCGCCCATGTTGGGGCCGGTGATCACGCACATCCGGTGGCGGTCGTCGAACACCAGGTCGTTGGGCACGAAAGGGTGCTCGGAAACCTGCTCGACCACTGGGTGGCGGCCCTCGAGCACTTCGATGCCCGGCGCCTCGCGCAGCAGCGGCCGGCTGAAGTCGAGGCTCAGCGCACGCTCGGCGAAGGCGTTGAGCACATCCAGTGCGGCGAGCGCCGCGGCGCTCGCCGAGAGCGCGCTGAGCTCGACGTTGAGTGCGTCGATCAGGCTTTCATAGAGCAGCTTCTCGCGCGCCAGCGCCCGCGCCTTGGCCGATAGTGCCTTGTCCTCGAACTGCTTGAGTTCGGGAATGATGAAGCGCTCGGCATTCTTCAGCGTCTGGCGACGGATGTAGTCGGCCGGCGCCTGGCGCGCCTGGGCACGGGGAATCTCGATGAAATAGCCGTGGACGCGATTGTAGCCGACCTTGAGGTTGCTCAAGCCGGTGCGGGCCTTTTCTCGGCCCTCGAGCTCGATCAAGTAGTCGCCGGCGTGTTCGCTCAATCCCCGCAGTTCGTCGAGTTCGGCGTCGAACCCTTGCTTGATCACCCCGCCGTCGCGGATCACCGCCGGCGGATTGTCGATGATCGCATCGGTCAGCGTTCGCTCGAGCTCCGGGTAGGCGACGATATCGACGCGCAGCTCATCGAGCACGCTGCCGCTATCGAACTCGGCGAGCATCGCGGCGAGCGTCGGCAGCTCTACGAATGCATCGCGCAGGCGTGCCAAGTCGCGAGGACGAGCGCTGCGCAGCGCGACGCGGGCGAGGATGCGCTCGACGTCACCGACGCGCTTGAGGCTGGCGGCGAACTCGGCCATGGCCTCGCGCTCGAGCAGCAGCGCCACCGCCGCTTGGCGAGCCTCGACCGCGGCTCGATCGCGCAGCGGGCGATTGAGCCAGCGGCGCAGCAGGCGCCCGCCCATCGGGGTCGCGGTGGTATCGAGCACCGCGGCCAGGGTGTTTTCTCCGCTGCCGCCCAGGTTGATGTCGATCTCGAGGTTGCGCCGGCTGGCGGCATCGATCACCACCGCATCGTCGCGGCGTTCCACCGTGAACTTGTTCACATGGGGCAGGGCGCCGCGCTGGGTGTCGCGGGCATAGTCGAGCAGCGCCCCCGCCGCGCGTACGCCGTGGTCGAGGTGCGCGGCACCGAAGCCCTGGAGGTCCTGGACCTTCAACTGGTCGCAGATCAGCCGCATCGCGGTGTCATGGTCGAACAGCCAATCGCTCTGCCGGCGCAGCCCGCGGTACTTGTCGAGCCCCTCCGGCAGCGCGAGTGAATCCGGGACCAGAAGCTCCGCTGGCGCCAGGCGCTGCAGCTCGGCGAGCATCTCGACCTCTCCTTCCACCTCGAGCGCGCCGAAACGACCGCTGGCGAGCTCGATCCATGCCAGCCCCCAGCGCCGCGATTCGCCCGGCTCGCCCGGCTTGAGCGGGGTAGCGCTCAGTGCCACCAGCAGGTTGTCGCGGCTTGCATCGAGCAGCGCCTCATCGTGCAGCGTGCCGGGGGTGACGATGCGCACCACTTGGCGCTCCACCGGGCCCTTGCTGGTCGCCGGATCGCCGATCTGCTCGCAGATCGCCACCGACTCACCGAGTCGCACCAGCCGCGCCAGGTAGGCCTCGGCGCTGTGATAGGGCACCCCCGCCATCGGAATCGGCGCGCCGTTGGAGGCACCCCGCTGGGTCAGGGTGATATCGAGCAGCTGCGCGGCCTTCTTGGCATCGTCATAGAACAGCTCGTAGAAATCGCCCATGCGGTAGAAGAGCAGCACGTCTCGATGCTCGCGCTTGATCTTCAAGTACTGCGCCATCATCGGCGTATGTTTGGAAAGGTCGCTGGAAGCCACGTGGCCACTAGGCTCCTGATGGTTCAATCGGAATCGTGGGGCGCTGGTAGGGTCGGGCTGGGACGCCCGACTCGACCATGCAAAATGTGCGCAAGGTTAACACGCGAGAAGCGGGTGCTGGAGTGTATGTCCGGCAGGAAAGCGTCAGGCCCAGGTGTCCGCGCATCGAGAGACATGAATGGGACGAGGATGCCGGGATTTGGCGCTCCTCCTAACCCGTTCGTCCCGATCGGCCCCCATACGCGCCAAGATCGAGCACCGGCTCGGCAATCAAGGGCGCCAGTCGAGGGAGCGTGCGGCGGCGGCAGGGCTGTGGTTCGAGACGCTCGTTCCTCGCTCCTCACCACGAACGGATGTCGAAGCGTCCTCACCGGCTATCCGAGCATCCTGAGCGAGCCGAAGGACACGAGCGGACCAATGAGCCCGTTCGTCCCGAGCGGTGCCCATACGCGCCAAGGTCGAGCACCGGCTCGGCAATCAAGGGCGCCAGTCGAGGGAGCGTGCGGCGGCGCCGAGGCCATGGTTCGAGACGCTCGTTCCTCGCTCCTTTCCATGAACCCCCTCCGAGTTCTCCTCGACAGGGGGATGATCAGGGGGGAGATTGGGCGGTCGTCATATCGTTCTTCCTCAACTTTCAGGCAGAAGCATTTTGAGCTTCAGTCTGGATAGGCGTCACGGAGAACCCGAGCTGCTTGGCGAGTCGACGCATGGAACGTTGCTTGGTTTCCAGCGCCTGTGCCTCGTAGTACTGGAGTCCGTGTTCGACATAGTCCAATCCTTTGACCATGACGCGCCAGAACAGCGCCGCGAGTTTGCGCGCCAGGGCGATATTGGCGATCAATCCACCTCGGCGACCCGCCATCCGACGGTAAAAACCGCCCAGCGCAATGTGTTTGCTGCGAGCGAGGCTGCGGGCCATGACGCAAAACAGGCGCCCAGCACGATTACGCCTGCGCTTGGCCGAGCGTTGGCGCTTACCGCTCTGATGACTCCCGGGGGCCAGCCCGGCCCAAGCGGTGAAGTGTTTCTCGGTCGGCCACTGGGTCAGGTCGGTTCCCACTTCACCTATGAGTTGCAGGACGCTGTAGTCCGTATGGGCGGGAAGCACGGTGAGATCATTGCCTCCACACAGAGCCACCAGCATCGGATGCAGGTCATCGATCTGGGGTGCATTGGCACCGCCTCGCTTGTGCGCCTTGGACGGCGGCGACGTCGGAGGATCGACGTCGATCGAACGGAGCACCGCTTCGATCTGTTGGTCGCAAGCCCTGATCAAACGCTGGTAGTGCTCCCAGCTTTCCAGCGCCTGGCGCAACGCGAACAGATGCTCCTCGGCCCAGGTCCCTTGCAGAGAGGCTTTGATCCGTTCGGCCTTCTGCTGGCGGATCTGCACGTCGCACAAAGCCAGCAGTCGCTCAGGATCGCGTTCACCCTCGAGCATCGACCGGATCACCGCCATGCCGCTGCGGCCCACCAGGTTGCTGATGACATCGTGCAATTTGATGTTCATCCGCTCCAAGGCCTTCTGCAGATGCTGCACATGCCCTGCGGCCAGCGTGATGTGGTCCTGGCGCAGTCGCAGGTAATCCTGCAAGCGCCGGATCTCGGCTGGGGGCACGAAGCCTGCCCGCAAGAGTCCGTGCGCGTGCAACGTCGCTCCCCACTGGCAATCCTTCATATCCGTCTTGCGACCCGGCAGATTGCGGGTGTGCTTACCGTTGACCATCAGCACCTGTAGTTTCGCGGCTTCCAGCACGCTGTACAGGGGCAGCCAGTAGATCCCCGTGGCCTCCATGGCCACCGACTTCACCTTCTGCGACAACAGCCAGTCGCGTAGCTCATGCAGCTGTGCCGTGAACGTGCCGAATACCTTCGGCTCCCCCCCGGCAATCGACACATGCATCTGCTCGCTGCCGACATCCACGAAGGCTGCCAATGGATCCAATACCGGTAAGTGGGCCATCTTATAGCTCCTGGGAACGGGTCGATGGAGAAGGGGTTACCGCAAGCCCGGTCGTGTTCTGGGAAGACAAATCTTTCCAACGGGAAGCCAGGCTCACCATAATGCGCAGCAGCCCACGACCAGAGCCATTCTCACCACCGGGCACCCGGCACCAAAAGACATGCGGCCACGCTGCTTGCGGCAACACAGCCATGCTACTCGGGTTCAAGGTCCATGCGCAGTGCCATCGCGATGGCACAGGAGGCTCACCACGAACGGTGGCTGGGCTGCTCCTCGCCGGCTATCCGAGCATTCTGAGTAAGCGAAGCGTATCGAAGGACACGAACGGACCAATAAATCCGTTCGTCCCGAGCGGCGCCTGTACACGCCACGGGCAGGTACCGGCTCGGCAATGGGGGCGCCAGTCGAGGGATCGTGCGGCGGCGATGAGGCCGTGGTTCGAGACGCATCCGAGCATCCTGAGCGAGTACCGCGAGTCGAAGGGTCCTCGCTCCTTTCCATGAACCCCCTCCGAGTTCTCCTCGACAGGGGGATGATCAGGGGGGAGATTGGGCGGTCGTCATATCGTTCTTCCTCAACTTTCAGGCAGAAGCATTTTGAGCTTCAGTCTGGATAGGCGTCACGGAGAACCCGAGCTGCTTGGCGAGTCGACGCATGGAACGTTGTTTGGTTTCCAGCGCCTGTGCCTCGTAGTACTGGAGTCCGTGTTCGACATAGTCCAATCCTTTGACCATGACGCGCCAGAACAGCGCCGCGAGTTTGCGCGCCAGGGCGATATTGGCGATCAATCCACCTCGGCGACCCGCCATCCGACGGTAAAAACCGCCCAGCGCAATGTGTTTGCTGCGGGCGAGGCTGCGGGCCATGACGCAAAACAGGCGCCCAGCACGATTACGCCTGCGCTTGGCCGAGCGTTGGCGCTTACCGCTCTGATGACTCCCGGGGGCCAGCCCGGCCCAAGCGGTGAAGTGTTTCTCGGTCGGCCACTGGGTCAGGTCGGTTCCCACTTCACCTATGAGTTGCAGGACGCTGTAGTCCGTATGGGCGGGAAGCACGGTGAGATCATTGCCTCCACACAGAGCCACCAGCATCGGATGCAGGTCATCGATCTGGGGTGCATTGGCACCGCCTCGCTTGTGCGCCTTGGACGGCGGCGAGGTCGGAGGATCGACGTCGATCGAACGGAGCACCGCTTCGATCTGTTGGTCGCAAGCCCTGATCAAACGCTGGTAGTGCTCCCAGCTTTCCAGCGCCTGGCGCAACGCGAACAGATGCTCCTCGGCCCAGGTCCCTTGCAGAGAGGCTTTGATCCGTTCGGCCTTCTGCTGGCGGATCTGCACGTCGCACAAAGCCAGCAGTCGCTCGGGATCGCGTTCACCCTCGAGCATCGACCGGATCACCGCCATGCCGCTGCGGCCCACCAGGTTGCTGATGACATCGTGCAATTTGATGTTCATCCGCTCCAAGGCCTTCTGCAGATGCTGCACATGCCCTGCGGCCAGCGTGATGTGGTCCTGGCGCAGTCGCAGGTAATCCTGCAAGCGCCGGATCTCGGCTGGGGGCACGAAGCCTGCCCGCAAGAGTCCGTGCGCGTGCAACGTCGCTCCCCACTGGCAATCCTTCATATCCGTCTTGCGACCCGGCAGATTGCGGGTGTGCTTACCGTTGACCATCAGCACCTGTAGTTTCGCGGCTTCCAGCACGCTGTACAGGGGCAGCCAGTAGATCCCCGTGGCCTCCATGGCCACCGACTTCACCTTCTGCGACAACAGCCAGTCGCGTAGCTCATGCAGCTGTGCCGTGAACGTGCCGAATACCTTCGGCTCCCCCCCGGCAATCGACACATACATCTGCTCGCTGCCGACATCCACGAAGGCTGCCAATGGATCCAATACCGGTAAGTGGGCCATCTCATAGCTCCTGGGAACGGGTCGATGGAGAAGGGGTTACCGCAAGCCCGGTCGTGTTCTGGGAAGACAAATCTTTCCAACGGGAAGCCAGGCTCACCATAATGCGCAGCAGCCCACGACCAGAGCCATTCTCACCACCGGGCACCCGGCACCAAAAGACATGCGGCCACGCTGCTTGCGGCAACACAGCCATGCTACTCGGGTTCAAGGTCCATGCGCAGTGCCATCGCGATGGCACAGGAGGCTCACCACGAACGGATATTGAAGCGTCCTCGTTCCTCGCTCCTCCCCACGAACGGATGTCGAAGCGTCCTCACCGGTTATCCGAGCATCCTGAGCGAGCGAAGCGAGCCGAAGGACATGAGCGGACCAATAAACCCGTTCGTCCCGAGCGGCGCCCATGCGCGCCAAGGTCGAGCACCGGCTCGGCAATCAAGGGCGCCAGTCGAGGGATCGTGCGGCGGCGGTTAGGCCGTGGTTCGAGACGCTCGTTCCTCTGGCGTTCACCACGAACAGGGTTGGCCACGCTTTTCTTCTTACCTCGCTTGCGCCCGCCGGTGTGCGCAGATCATCTGCGCCGTCCCGGACGATGGCCAGTAGAATAGGGGGATGAAACGGATTTCGGGGGTCGCGGCGGTGGAGCTACAGCAGGGGTTCGTGCTGACCCGGCACTGGTACGACACGGCCGAGGGCACTGAGGTCGAGTTCTGGCTGGCGACCGACGATGGGCCCCGGCGTCTTCGCCTGCCTCGCCAGCAGTGCGTGGCGTTCATTCCCGCGGCGCAGCGCCAGCAGGCGGAGTCGCTGCTTCACGGCGAGCGTGATGTCGAGCTTCGCGCGCTGGGTCTGCGCGATTTCGACCATCGCCCGATGCTCGGTCTCTATTGCCGGCAGTATCGCCAGCTGCTGCAACTGGACAAGCGGCTGAGGTCGGCGGGTATCGATGTCTTCGAAGCCGATATCCGCCCGCCGGAGCGCTATCTGATGGAGCGGTTCATCACTGCGCCGGTCGCGTTCAGCGCTACCCCGGACCCAAGCGGCACACTGGCAGATGCGCAGATGAAGCCGGCGCCGGCCTACCGCCCCCGGCTGCGCTTGGTGTCGCTCGATATCGAAACCAGCGCGCGTGGCGAGCTCCATTCGATCGCGCTCGAAGGCTGCGGCGAGCGCCAGGTCTACATGCTCGGAGCGCCGAGCGGCAGCGATGATGCGCTCGATTTCCGGCTCGACTACTGCGACTCCCGTGCAGAGCTTCTGGAGTGCCTGAATCAGTGGCTGGCACGGCATGATCCCGATGCGATCATCGGTTGGAACCTGGTCCAGTTCGACCTGCGCGTGCTGCACGAGCATGCCCAGCGCCTGGGAGTGGCGTTGCGGCTTGGTCGCGACGGCTCGGCGATGACCTGGCGTGAGCATGCCGGCCGTGGCAGCCACTACTTCGCCGGCGCCGCCGGGCGTCTGATCATCGACGGCATCGAGGCGCTGCGCTCCGCTACCTGGAGCTTCGCCTCGTTCAGCCTCGAACACGTCGCGCAGACGCTGCTCGGCGAGGGCAAGGCGATCGACACCCCGTATCAGCGCTTGGATGAGATCCAGCGGATGTTCGCCGAGGACAAGCCCGCACTGGCGCGCTACAACCTCAAGGACTGCGAGCTGGTGACGCGGATCTTCGCCGCTACCGAGCTTCTGACCTTCCTGCTCGAGCGCGCCACGGTCACCGGCCTTGAAGCCGACCGCAGCGGCGGTTCGGTCGCCGCTTTCTCCCATCTCTACATACCTTTGATGCACCGCCAGGGCTTCGTGGCGCCGAATCTGGGCCAGCGGCCGCCGGAGGCGAGCCCCGGCGGTTTCGTGATGGACTCGCGCCCCGGGCTCTACGACTCGGTGCTGGTGCTCGACTACAAGAGCCTGTATCCGTCGATCATCCGGACCTTTTTGATCGATCCAGTGGGGCTGATCGAAGGCCTGCGGCATCCGGATGACGGCGAATCGGTCCCTGGCTTTCGCGGGGCGCGATTCTCGCGGACCCGGCACTGCTTGCCGTCGATCGTGGCGCGGGTCTGGCAGGGCCGTGAAGCGGCCAAGCGCGAAGGCAACCAGCCGCTCGCGCAGGCGCTGAAGATCATCATGAACGCCTTCTATGGCGTGCTCGGCTCCAGCGGTTGTCGCTTCTACGACCCGCGCCTGGCGTCGTCGATCACCCTGCGCGGTCACGAGATCATGCGGCGCACGCGCGAATTGATCGAGGCCGAGGGCCATGTGGTGATCTATGGCGACACCGACTCCACCTTCGTGTGGCTCAAGCGCGCACATGCATGGGAGGAGGCCGAGCGTATCGGCCAGGCGCTGGTGCGGCGGGTCAACCTGTGGTGGCGCGAGCGGCTGAAGCGTGAGTACGATCTGGACAGCGCGCTCGAACTGCAGTTCGAGACCCATTTCAGCCGTTTTTTGATGCCGACCATCCGGGGGGCGGAGGAGGGGAGCAAGAAGCGCTACGCTGGCTTGGCGATGCGCGCGGATGGCAGTGAGGAAATGGTGTTCAAGGGGCTTGAAACCGTGCGCAGCGACTGGTCGCCGTTGGCCCAGCAGTTCCAGCAGGCGCTCTATCAGCGTATCTTCCACCGCCAGCCCTACCAGCAGTACGTGCGTGACTTCGTGCGTCGCACGTTGGCCGGTGAGCTCGATGAGCTGCTGGTCTATCGCAAGCGGCTGCGCCGCAGGCTGGACGACTACCAGCGCAACGTACCGCCCCACGTGCGCGCGGCGCGTATCGCCGACGAGTACAACGACCAGCAGGGCCGGCCGCGCCAGTACCAGCGCGGCGGCTGGATCAGCTACGTGATCACGGTCGCAGGGCCGGAGCCTTTGGAGGTCCGGCGTGCGGCGATCGATTACGACCACTATCTTTCACGCCAGTTGCAGCCGGTGGCGGACGCCATCCTGCCGTTCGTGCAGGATGATTTCGCCTCGCTCATCGATCGGCAGCTCGGTTTGTTCTGAGCGCGCTGCGTCCGTGGCCACAGCGTGATGACGCGAGTTCGAACGTTCACCCCGACAAAGAACGCCAATGGGAGAAGTGCGATGCCCTCAGTTGACCTGCGCCGATTGCTTGGCCCCATCGTGCTCCTTACGGCGATTGCCCTCAGCGCTTGCAGCTCGAAAACGGCCGACCCCTATCCGGCCGTGCCCCAGCCTTCCGCAGCCGATACGCAGGCGTGGGTCGGTCGCTGGAATGGCCCCGAGGGTACCTTTCTCGAGCTCTTTCCCAGCGGCGAGCCGGACCAGATGCGTATGACGCTGAAGGATAACCTCGACAGCCAAGCCGACTATCGGGTCGAGATCCAGGGCCAGACGCTGCGCTTTTTGCGCCACGGCGTGCTCGAAACGATCCGCCCGGGCAGCGGCGCCGAGACCGGCTTCAAATGGCTGGCCGACAAGCAGGACTGCCTGATCGTGGTGCCGGAAGAAGAGGGCTACTGCCGCGACTAAGCGCGTCGGCCGGCCGTACCCTGGCGCTGCTTGCGCCCGATTCCATCCGCCTGGTTGGCTATGCTGGTGACGGCGACGCTAAAGCCGCACTGGTAGGAGAAACGTCGAATGAAGCCGTCGAGCAGTTCCTCGAGCCTGCGTGTCAGGCTGTTCCATATCGTCTTCGAATCCGATTCCCGGCCCGCCAGGGCGTTCGATATAGCGGTGATCAGCGCCATCGTGCTCAGCGTATTGACGATCATGCTCGATACGGTCGCCTCGCTGCATGAACGCTACGGCGTGCTGTTCTTCTGGCTCGAGTGGGGATTCACGCTGCTGTTCACCTTCGAGTATCTGCTGCGGATCTACTGCCTGGATCGGCCGAAGAACTACGTATTCAGCTTCTGGGGGCTGATCGACCTGGCCGCGCTGCTGCCCAGCTGGCTGAGCCTGGTGTTGCCCGGCGGACAGGCGCTGCTGGTGATCCGCTTCCTTCGTATTCTCAGGATATTCCGGGTGCTCAGGCTCACGCGCTTCGTCAACGAAGGCCAGCTGCTCCAGGGAGCCCTGCTGCGCAGCCGGCACAAGATCCTGTTGTTCCTCTTCACCGTGCTCTCGCTGGTGTCGATCTTCGGTTCGATCATCTTCCTGGTGGAGCCGGCCAGCGCGGGATTCACCAGCATTCCGCGCTCGATCTACTGGGCGGTGGTGACGCTGACCACGGTCGGCTACGGCGACATCTCACCGGTCACTCCGCTCGGCCAGGTCATCTCCTCGCTGGTGATGGTGCTGGGCTATTCGATCCTCGCCGTGCCCACCGGGGTGTTCTCCGCCGAAGTGATGCGCTCGATCCACTTCGAGCGCTACTCAGACGAGGTCTGTCCGGGCTGTGGGCATGAAAAGCACGAAGCCGATGCGCGCTTCTGCAAGCTGTGCGGCACCTGGCTGGATGAGAACGCCCCCGACCCGAGGTCCGGTGGCGATGCGGCGAAAGTGCCTGGGTCGAACGTGTCGGCCGGATAGGCACTATGCTTGAAGGCATGAGGCCGGGTCTCTGCATGCCGGCCGTTTCATTTAGCTGATTGAGGAGGCGACGCCATGAGCGCCACTTCACATCGCCACGCCTTCATCCCGCCCTACCTGCTGTCGCAGATCGTCGACCACGGCAGCGTGCGCCAGCGCTCGTGCGCGTCGAGCACGCTGGTCCACGTGCGCAGCCTGCTCGCCAATCCGCTGCCGGCGCAGGCCACCGGGCGAACGGGTGAAACCCGGGCGGCGGCATCGATGATGCCGGATCGAAGCATCTTCGACGCCCGGCAGCGCATGGAGCTGCCCGGCGAGCTGGCGCGTGCCGAAGGCCGGCCGCCCAGCGACGATCCGGCGGTCGACGAGGCCTATGACCATCTCGGCATGACGCATGCGTTCTTCGCCCAAACCCTGGGCCGCGATTCGATCGACGGCGATGGCATGGCGCTGCTCGGTACGGTGCACTATGGCCAGGACTACCAGAACGCCTTCTGGAATGGGCGGCAGATGGTATTCGGCGATGGTGATGGCGAGCTGTTCAACCGCTTCACCATCGCCCTCGACGTCGTCGCCCACGAACTCTCCCATGGGGTGATCGAGCACGAGGCGGCGCTGGTCTACGCCAACCAGTCCGGTGCGCTCAACGAATCCATCGCCGATGTCTTCGGCATCCTCGCCAAGCAGTTCCATCTCGGCCAGAGCGTCACCGAATCCGACTGGATCATCGGCGCCGGCCTTTTCACCACGCGGATCGAGGGGCGTGGCCTACGCTCGATGGCCGAGCCGGGCAGCGCCTACGACGATCCGCTGATCGGGCGCGATCCGCAGCCCGGGCACATGCGCGAGTTCGTCGTCACCCGAGAGGACAACGGCGGCGTGCATATCAATTCCGGCATCCCCAACCGCGCCTTCCAACTGGCGGCGGTGGCGATCGGCGGTCTCGCCTGGGAAACGGTCGGCCCGGTGTGGTACGACACCCTGTGCGATCGCCGGCTGGCCAACGACGCCGACTTCGACGCCTTCGCTCGACTCACCATCGAGCACGCCGAGGGCCGCTTCGGCGCAGGGAGCTTCGAGGCGCGCGCGGTCGACGACGCCTGGCGCGGCGTTGGCGTGTTCTGAACGGCTCGGGTAGTTGCCACTTCGGATGCCACTGAGAGAGGAGGATGACCATGAAGGGTTCGTTCGATTTCGATCGCTACAGCGTGGTGCGGATCTCCCGCCAGGGCGGGCTGGCCGCGATCAAGGCCCTGTCGCGACCGCGGCTTCTGCGTCTGTCCGATGGTGACGAAGCGCTCCGCCAGCGGCTGGGCGAAATGCTCGAGCGCTGCGCGCAGGAGAGCTCGGAAGACGCCGGGCGCAGCGACCAGCGCTACTTTCGCATCGAACTGCGCGGTGCATCCGAGCGTGCGGACGATGAGACCGTGCTCGACGTGCCCGAGGAGCGCGCCCCCGAGGTGCTGCTGCGCTGGTGGCGGGGAGAGGAGCCTTAGTCTCCATTTCGGTTCGTCTCGAACGAGCATTCCGCGCCGAGTTCGACCAGCTGCCGGGCGCGAGGGGCAGCTGGGCCTTGCGCCAGGCGAAGGAGAGATCGCGCCTGCTGTAGACGCCGAGGTCGTGGGAAGGGTAGCGAGCAGTGAGTGCGGCGTGCTCTACCTCAGTCGCATCGGGCCGGAGGAGGTCAACGGTTTTCATTCCGGCTGGAAGTTCTCCGGGCTCGGCGGCGGCGAGCAGGGCTATGCGACCTACGTACGCAACAAGACGGTGTATCTCGATTGCGGCGGCTAAGACGCTGGTGCCTTTTTCCTGCATGCCCGGGGTGTTCAGCCCCGGGCATCGTCGTATCAGGATGCGCAAGACTTGCCCACCGGGCCTTCGACTTGGATCATGAAGCCTGCAACCCGCCTTCAGGAGAGGATCCAATGGCCGATCTACCTAGTCAGGAGGCGTTGCTGGCGCTCGCCGAGCGCGTCGGTCGCCTGGCGCAGCGCCGTGGCCTGCGGCTCACCACCGCGGAGTCCTGCACCGGCGGTGGCGTAGCGCAGCTGATCACCGCGATCAGCGGTAGTTCCGAATGGTTCGAGAGCGGCTACGTCACCTATTCGAACGCCGCCAAGCAGCGGATGCTGGGGGTCGCCGCCGGCACCCTCGAGCGCTATGGCGCGGTCAGCGCCGAAGTCGTGCGCGAAATGGTCGCCGGCGCCTGCCGCGACAGCGGTGCGGCGCTGGGCGTGGCGATCAGCGGCGTCGCCGGGCCGGGCGGAGGCAGCGTGGAGAAGCCTGTGGGCACGGTGTGGTTCGGCTGGGGCGACACGGCCGCGCAGGAGGCCGAGCTCCATCGTCTCGACGGTGACCGGGCAGCGGTTCGCTTGCAGGCAGTGGCGCTCGCGATGGAGGGTCTGGCGGCTCGGCTGGCGGCGCGCGGGTAGGCGTAGCGAGCGTTTAGAGAATCGGCTATAATGCTGTATATATGAACAGATCGTCGGCGGCCTCCAACGTCGGTGCATCTTCGTCCATCGGGGCGCTGGCCCCGGCTCCAACGGCAAACAGGATCGGGACAACCTTCAATGGCTCAGGACGACAACCGTACCAAGGCGCTCAACGCAGCGCTCTCTCAGATCGAGCGGCAGTTCGGCAAAGGCGCGGTGATGCGCATGGGTGAAACACCGCGGGTGGCGATTCCCTCGGTGTCGACCGGCTCGCTCGGCCTCGATATCGCGCTCGGCATCGGTGGCCTGCCCTACGGCAGGATCGTCGAGATCTACGGGCCCGAGTCCTCGGGCAAGACCACCATCACCCTCTCGGTGATCGCCCAGGCGCAGAAGCAGGGCAAGACCTGCGCCTTCATCGACGCGGAGCACGCCCTCGACCCGAGCTATGCCGAGAAGCTCGGCGTCAACCTCGACGACCTGCTGGTCTCCCAGCCGGATACCGGCGAGCAGGCGCTCGAGATCTGCGACATGCTGGTGCGCTCCGGCGGCGTCGACGTGATCATCGTCGACTCGGTCGCGGCCCTCACCCCGCGCGCCGAGATCGAAGGCGAGATGGGTGACTCCCACGTCGGCCTGCAGGCGCGATTGATGTCCCAGGCGCTGCGCAAGGTCACCGGCCACATCAAGAACGCCAACTGCCTGGTGATGTTCGTCAACCAGATCCGGATGAAGATCGGCGTGATGTTCGGCAGCCCCGAGACCACCACGGGGGGCAATGCGCTGAAGTTCTACGCCAGCGTGCGCCTCGACATTCGCCGCATCGGGTCGGTCAAGCAGGGCGACGAGGTGATCGGTAACGAGACCCGGGTCAAGGTGGTGAAGAACAAGGTCGCGCCGCCGTTCCGCCAGACCGAGTTCCAGATTCTCTACGGCCAGGGGATCTACCACGCCGGTGAGGTGATCGACCTGGGCGTCCAGTGCAACCTGGTCGACAAAGCGGGCGCCTGGTACAGCTACAAGGGCAGCAAGATCGGCCAGGGCAAAGCCAACGCGGCGCAGTTCCTGGTCGACAACCCGGCGATGATGGAGGAGATCGAGGCGCAGATCCGCGCCCAGCTGCTCGGCACGCCGAAGGTCAACGAGGAGGAAGAGGCCACACCTGCCGCTGCCGTACTCGAGGATGACCAGGACGACCTGCTCTGACCCAGCGCGTGGCGCCGTGCGCGGCGCAGGCGGTGGTGCTTCTCCCTCCCGGGGCCCTGATGGGCCCCGGATCTTTTTCCGCTGCGGCGCGGTCATTGGCCAGCTGTGCGCCGCCCCGAGGAGCCCGAATGAGGACGACCCGCGCCGATGGCGGCGAAATCCCTGCCTATGAACGCGCCGTCGCAATGCTCGCGCGGCGTGAGCACTCTCGCGCCGAGATAGCGCTGCGGCTGCGGCGCGACGGCTACCAGGACGAGGAGGTGGAGCCGGCGCTCGACGAGCTCGAAAGCCGCGGGCTCCAGTCCGATGAGCGTTTCTGCGAGGCCTTCGTGCGTGCCAGGGTGCAGCGGCTCCAGGGGCCGAGGAAGATCGAAGCGGAGCTGCGCGAGCGCGGGATTGCGTCGAGCCTGATCGCGGCTGCGCTCGAGGGGGCCGGGATCGATTGGGAGGCGCAGGCCTCGCAGGCGCTGGCGCGGCGTTTCGATGGGCCTGGCCAAGGCCCGCGGGAGTACGCCCGGCGCCAGCGCTTTCTCGCCGGGCGAGGCTTCGACGGCGAGCAGAGTCGACGCGCGATGGCGCATGCCTGGGAGGATTGACGACTCGCCGCCGCGAGGCCGGCGCCCGCTGCGTTGCTTCCCGCCGCTCTTTATGCAGTCTCGCCAAGCGGTATACTAGGCGCCTCTTTATCGTGTCGATCGGTGTTTCGCACGCGGGGGGCTCGATACCTGCCGCGTTGCGCATCCTCGCATGCCCCTCTGTCCGCATCCGGTTCAATCACGGTCTCGCGCACGATAACGGCTATTCGGAACAACCATGGAATGACGATGAAAAGCGCAGACATACGACAGGCGTTCCTGAGCTTCTTCGAGCGCAACGGCCACACCCGGGTGCCTTCGAGCTCGCTGGTACCCGACAATGACCCGACGCTTCTGTTCACCAATGCGGGCATGGTGCCGTTCAAGGACGTCTTCCTCGGCCGCGACAAGCGCCCCTACGTGCGTGCTACCTCGGCCCAGCGCTGCGTACGCGCAGGCGGCAAGCACAATGACCTCGACAACGTCGGCTATACCGCGCGCCACCATACCTTCTTCGAAATGCTCGGCAACTTCAGCTTCGGCGATTACTTCAAGCGCGATGCGATCGATCTCGCCTGGCGTTTCCTCACCGAGGAGCTGAAGCTGCCCAAGGAGCGTCTCTGGGTCACCGTCCATCACACCGATGACGAAGCCGCCGCGATCTGGATCGACGAGATCGGCGTGCCGGCGGAGCGCCTGGCGCGGCTCGACGAGGACAACTTCTGGCAGATGGGCGATACCGGCCCCTGCGGTCCTTGCTCGGAGATCTTCTACGATCACGGCCCCGAGGTCGCGGGAGGCCCCCCCGGCTCACCCGACGAGGATGGCGATCGTTACATCGAGATCTGGAACCTGGTGTTCATGCAGTTCGAGAAGGACGCCCAGGGCAACCTCAATGCGCTGCCGAATCCCTCGATCGACACCGGCATGGGGCTTGAGCGGGTCTCCGCGGTGATGCAGGGCGTCCACTCCAACTACGAGATCGACCTGTTCCAGCACCTGCTCGCGGCGGCGGCCGAGCTTACCGGCCAGTGCGACCTGAACCAAGCCTCGCTGCGGGTGATCGCCGACCATATCCGCTCCTGCGCGTTCTTGATCAGCGACGGCGTGATGCCGAGCAACGAGGGTCGCGGCTACGTGCTGCGGCGGATCATTCGGCGTGCGGTGCGCCATGGCCACAAGCTCGGCGCGCGTGATCCGTTTTTCCACAAGCTGGTGGCCGCGCTCGATGCCGAGATGGGCGATGCCTATCCCGAACTGCGTCGCGCGCGCGGGCAGATCGAGAAGGTGCTGCTCAAGGAGGAGGAACAGTTCGCGCGTACCCTCGACAACGGCATGCGACTGCTCGAAGAGGCGATCGGCGGCCTGGAAGGGGACACCCTCGACGGTGAGACGGTGTTCAAGCTCTATGACACCTATGGCTTTCCTTTCGATCTCACCGCCGACATCGCCCGCGAGCGGGGCCTGCATCTCGACGAGGTGGGCTTCCAGCGCGAGCTCAACGCCCAGCGTGAGCGGGCTCGGGCGGCAAGCAACTTCGGGGTCGAGTACGGCGCGGCGCTCGAGCTCGAGGGCAAGACCGAGTTCACCGGCTACGGCAACCTCCGCGACCGTGGCCGCGTCGTTGCGCTGCTCGATGACCAGAACGCGTCGATCGAGCTGGTCGCCGCGGGCCAGCATGCCACCGTGGTGCTCGACCGCACGCCCTTCTATGCCGAATCGGGCGGTCAGGTAGGCGATAGCGGCTGGCTCTCCACCGAGCATGGCCGCTTCCAGGTCACCGATACCCAGAAGCGCGACGGGCACTATCTCCACCAAGGGGTGCTGGTCGAAGGCTCACTGGCGGTCGGCGCCGAGGTAGCGGCCGAGGTCGACGACAGCCGCCGTCAGCGGATCATGCGCAACCATTCGGCGACCCACCTGCTCCACGAAGCACTGCGTCGGGTGCTCGGCGAGCACGTGCAGCAGAAAGGCTCGTTGGTCAACGAAGAGCGGCTGCGTTTCGATTTCAGCCATTTCGAGGCCGTGACGCCGGCGCAGCTCGAGGAGATCGAGCGTCTGGTCAATGCTGAGATTCGTGCCAACACCGAGGTCACCACCCGGTTGATGAGCCTGGACGAAGCCAAGGCGCTGGGCGCCCGGGCGCTGTTCGAAGCCAAGTATGGTGAGGCGGTACGGGTGCTGACCATGGGCACTGGAGATTTCTCGATCGAGCTGTGCGGCGGTACCCACGTACCGCGCACCGGCGATATCGGGCTGTGCCACATCGTCGCCGAGAGTGGGGTCGCTGCGGGTGTGCGCCGTATCGAGGCACTGAGCGGAGAAGCGGCGTTGGAAGAACTGCGCAGCGCCGAACGGGTGCTCGGTCGCGTCGCCGCCGAGCTCAAGAGCAGGCCTGAGCAGCTCGAGAGCCGCCTGGTCGCGCTGGTCGAGCGCAACCGCGATCTCGAGCGCGAAGTAGAGCGGCTCAAGGCCAAGCTCACCAGCCGGGTCGGCGGCGACATGCTCGACGAGGTGAAGCAGGTCGGCGGCGTGCCGCTGCTGGTCAAGCGCCTCGAGGACGTCTCGAGCAAGGATCTGCGCGGGCTGCTCGATCAGCTCAAGAATCGCCTCGGTTCCGGGGTGATCGTGCTGGCGACGGTCGAGGGCGAGGACAAAGTGGGCCTGATCGCTGGGGTGACCCAGGATCTCACCTCCCGGCTCAAGGCGGGCGAACTGGTCAATCACGTCGCCCACCAGGTCGGCGGCAAGGGCGGTGGGCGCCCTGACATGGCCCAGGCCGGCGGCAGCCGGCCGAATGACCTCGATGCGGCTTTGGCGAGTGTTGCCGGCTGGCTCGAGGGCCGGCTGGCCTAGGAGCGTCCGCGGGCCGTCGTCGAGATCGGCGGCCAGGTTCGTTCCAGACAGGCCTCAGCTGCGAAACGCCAGGGCGTGTGGCGGTCCAAGCCATGCGCCAGTCATGACGGGGCGCGCTCGTCGCGCTTCGTCGAACGTTCAAACGGTCGATGCTTCGGCCCGAAGAAGGACAATCATGGCGCTATACGTTCAGAAATTCGGTGGAACCTCGGTCGGCTCGGTCGAGCGAATCAAAGCTGTGGCCGAGAAGGTCAAGGGCTTCCGCGATCAAGGCCACGAGATCGTGGTGGTGGTCTCGGCGATGAGTGGCGAGACCAACCGGTTGATCGGCCTGGCCAACGAAGTCAGTGACGAGCCCCATCCGCGTGAGGTCGACATGCTGGTCTCCACCGGCGAGCAGGTCACCATCTCCCTGCTGGCGATGGCGCTGCATGCGATCGGTGTGCCCGCCACTTCCTACACCGGCGCCCAGGTCGGTATTCGCACCGACAGCGCCCACACCCGTGCGCGGATCCAGCAGATCGATACCGATGAGCTGCATCAGGATCTCGGCGCGGGGAGAGTGGTGGTGGTCGCCGGCTTTCAAGGGGTAGACGCCGACGGCAACATCACCACGCTCGGGCGTGGAGGGTCGGACACCACCGCGGTGGCGCTCGCCGCTGCGCTGAAGGCGGACGAGTGCCAGATCTACACCGACGTCGATGGGGTCTACACCACCGATCCGCGCGTCTGTTCGCGCGCGCGGCGGCTCGAAACCATCACCGTCGAGGAGATGCTCGAACTGGCCAGCCTCGGCTCCAAGGTCCTGCAGATTCGCTCGGTCGAGTTCGCAGGCAAGTACAACGTCCCGCTGCGCGTGCTTTCCTCGTTCGAGGATGGCCCCGGCACCCTGATCGTCGCGGAGGAAGAACCCTTGTCGTCACACATGGAAGAGCCGCTGATCTCCGGCATCGCCTTCAACGTCAATGAAGCCAAGCTGACCGTACTCAATACCCCCGATATCCCTGGGGTGGCTTCGAAGATCCTCGGTCCGATCGCTGACGCCAACATCGAAGTCGACATGATCATCCAGAACGTCGCTCCAGTCGGCGATCGTACCGATTTCACCTTCACCGTCGCCAAGAGCGACTACAAGCAGACCTATCGGCTGCTCGAACAGAAAGTGATCCCCGAGCTCGGGGGTGAGATCAAGGGCGACGACCAGATCGCCAAGGTTTCGCTGGTCGGCGTGGGAATGCGCTCGCACGCCGGGGTCGCGAACAGGATGTTCCAGGTGCTGGGCAACGAAGGCATCAACATTCGCATGGTCTCGACCTCCGAAATCAAGATCTCGGTGGTGATCGATGAGAAGTTCATGGAGCTGGCGGTTCGCGCCCTGCACACCGCATTCGGACTCGATCGCGAAGACGTGAACCAAGAAGGGTAGGATGCAGGCACCTCGACAGAGGTGCCTTTTGCTTTCGGCTTGGACAAAATCTTCTATAGTTCGTCAAGTGCCGTTGGTTGACCGCTTGGTCGTTCCTGCCTGGAAATGCATAATGGCTCTCCCCGTCAGGGCGGATGCACTGGTGGGCGGCGAGCCGTTGCGGTCGGCACTGGATGTTCATTGCGATAAGGAGGTCATATGCTCATCCTCACTCGCCGGGTTGGCGAGACTCTGATGATTGGTGACGAGGTCACCGTGACGGTGCTCGGGGTGAAGGGCAACCAGGTACGTATTGGTGTGAACGCCCCCAAGAATGTCTCCGTTCACCGCGAAGAGATCTATCAGCGAATCCAGCTCGAGCGTAACGATGTCGACTCTGACAAGGAGTAGTGGCGAGCGTTTGACCATGGGTTACGGCTAGGGGCGATTCGAACACCGAAGGATGCATTGTCGCCAGCGTTTGGGCCTCGACGCCTGAACTGACCGGGTGTCCTCCAGATCCCTTTCCATGTTGACGGTCGTTTTTGAATTACAACGGTTTTTCTAGAAAAAAATACGGGCTGGGGTGGACAGATAGACCAGGACTGGATAACATACGCGCCGTGCTCGAGGAGAGGTGGCCGAGTGGCTGAAGGCGCTCCCCTGCTAAGGGAGTATAGGGTCAAAAGCTCTATCGAGGGTTCGAATCCCTCCCTCTCCGCCAAACGACTGGAGCACGGTAGCCGAAGCGGTTCTCGAGCTGCCATGGATGTAAGCACCGTAAGACACGCGCCCGTAGCTCAGCTGGATAGAGTACTTGACTACGAATCAAGGGGTCAGAGGTTCGAATCCTCTCGGGCGCGCCATCCTCGACCTGACATCTCAGCGGTCGAACATCAGTATCGTTAGTTTATGATCAATGCCTACCTCGTGCAGCTGAGCACGGGGTTATTTGCTTGGCCGAATTTCAAGGCATGCTCCTCGCTCGCCTTCCACACCTCCCAGAAAGTCTCCTGACACTCGCTCCATTCGACCTCGAGCGAGGTTGCCCCATGCGCGTCACTTCGATGATTCGCCCCGATGATTCATGCCGGTGGTAGTGTCTTGCCGTGCCGGGCTTTGATTGCCTACTCCCTCCCGATCGCCTCGAAATACGCCTCGCCGATGTCCGATTCATCGCCTCCGCATAGAAATCGCAGCGGGTCATGACTGTGCCAATTTCGTCACATTTGACGACGAAGCGGCACAAGCCAACGCCACGCCGACCGGGCAGAGTAGAAAGACGACGTCATGTTCTGCTGCTTTACGGCTCACCTGAGCGTAGTTAACGGCCCAGCTGCGAGCGATAACGCAGTGAGCGGCAAGCGACACAGGAAAAGTGGAGTGGCCGCTATCCAGTGGCTTCGCCAACCAAGAGGAGCGTTGTCGATGACTGTGGGAGTAGGAGGATCGAGCGCCGAGGCGGAGCTTGCGCGGATGTCCAACATGGTAGGCGATGCGGTGCCTATCGGGCGCAAGGACTATTCACAGCGCATCGTTCGAGCCCAGGCGCTGATGCGCGAGCAGGGGATCGGGGCGCTCTATCTGGATACGTCTCCTAACCTTTTCTATTTCACTGGAATCGATCTCAAGCCGAGCGAGCGTTTGCACGGCGCGATTCTGCCGGCCGACGGCACGATCATCTACCTGAGTCCGGCCTTCGAGGAGCCCAAAACGCGATCCATGCTCGAGTTTGGCGACGACATCCGCGTATGGGAGGAACACGAGGACCCGTCGGTACTCGTCATCGATACGCTGATGGATCTAGGCCTGCCGCCGGGAAGCACCGTCGCTATCGATCCGGCAACTCGCTTTTTCACTTTCGATGGTTTTTCGCACCGGGCTGGAAGCCGCTTCGACTTCGTCAATGGCGCATCGATCACGGCTGCCTGCCGGACGATCAAGTCGCACGCTGAAATCGCACTGATGAAGATCGCCAACGCGATCACGCTCGAAGTCCATAAGGCAGCCGCTCGAATCCTGCGCAAGGGAATCAGCACCGGCGAGGTTAAAAATTTCGTCGTTGAAGCGCATCGTCGCCTCGGGGCGACGCTCCCAGCGGGGGCGCCCATCGTATTGTTCGCAGAGGCGACCGCCTATCCGCATGGTGTCGACTACCCACAGACCCTCGAGGATGGCGATATGGTGCTGATGGACCTGGGCGCCTTCGTTGGCGGCTATCGCTCCGATATGACCCGCACCTATGTCTTCGGTGAGCCGAACGCGCGTCAGCGCGAGGTTTGGGAGCTCGAAAAGCGTGCGCAGGCGGCCGGCTTCGCGGCCGCCGTGCTCGGCAACCCTTGCGAGGAGGTCGATACGGCTGCTCGCCGTGTCATCGAGACCGCCGGCTTCGGCCCCGGGTACGCGGTACCGGGGCTGCCCCATCGCACCGGCCATGGCATCGGTATCGAAGTGCATGAAGAGACCTACATGGTGAAGGGCAACCAGCGAAGCATGGCTTCCGGCATGTGTTTCTCCGTCGAACCAATGATCTGCATCTACGGTGAGTTCGGCGTGCGGCTGGAAGACTGTGCCTACATGACCGAGGACGGTCCGCGCTGGTTCACCGAACCCTGTGCGAGCGTGGGCGACCCATTCGGATACGAGCGTCGAGCGCCGAGGTGAACGCTGCTCGTTTAGTGGAGTGACGAGCGCTCTCGGCACACCAGGACATGGAGATAGCATGGGCCAGCTTCTATTCAGGAATTTCGGCTTGCTCGATCCCGAGAGTGACGAAGTCGTCGGCGGATATGAACTCCTGGTCGAGGGTTGCACGATCAGGGAGGTGTCGGAGCGCCCGATCAAAGCGGACACGGCCGAGGTGATCGACTGCCGTGGAGGAACGCTGATGCCCGGTCTGATCGACTGCCATGTGCACGTCGTGCTCAGCGAGGTGGTGATCGGCAAGCTTGAAAGCATCCCACTGACGCTGATGACGGCGCATGCGATGCAGTCGATGCGCGGCATGCTCGATCGCGGCTTCACCAGCGTTCGTGATACCGGCGGGGCGGACTGGGGAATTCGCACCGCGGTCGAGGAGGGGCTGATCGATGGCCCCCGTATCTTCGTCGCCGGACGCGCGATCGGCCCCACGGGCGGGCACAGCGATAGCCGTCGTCGCACCGACCCTGGGACGCGCTGCCCATGCTGTGACGCGCTGGCCTTCGCCATGGGACGGGCGGACGGTGTGTCGGAGGTGCGCAAGGTGGTGCGCGAAGAAATGCGACAGGGCTGCGACCACGTGAAGATCATGATGTCGGGAGGGGTGGCATCGCCCTACGATCCTCTCGATTCGCTGCAGTTTTCCGAGCGCGAGGTGCGCGCAGCGGTGGAGGAGGCCGCCGCCTTCGGTCGGTATGTCTGCGCTCATGCGTATTCGCCGCAGGCGATAGCTCGTGCCGCTCGAGCGGGCGTGCGCACGATCGAACACGGTAATCTGATCGACGAGGCCTCGGCCGCCCTAATGGCCGAGAAGGAGATGTTCCTCGTCGCCAATCTCGTCGCCTATGTGGCGATGAAAGAGCGCGCGGCCGAGTACGGTATGAGCGGCGAGATGCTGGAGAAGAACGATCTCGTCATCGAGGGCGGCCTGCGCTCGCTGGAGATCTGCAAGCGCGCCGGCGTGCCGGTCGCCTATGGGTCCGATCTTCTCGGCCAGCTCCAGGTGGATCAGTCCCGAGAGTTCCGTATCCGGGCGGAAGTCCTCTCGCCCATCGATATCGTGCGCTCTGCGACCAGCGTCGCCGCCAGGGTCTTGCGTCAGGAGGGCAAACTTGGATGCATCGCGCCCGGCGCTTTCGCCGATTTGATCGTCGTAGACGGGGATCCGCTGCGTAATCTCGGGCTCCTCGAAGGGCAAGGGCGGTACATGCCGCTGATAATGAAAAACGGGCGGCTGTACAAGAACACGCTGCACTGACCGCATATCGGACTGACGGACGGGCCCCATCACCATGACCGCGCAAGCATTGCTGTTCAGGAATCTGCGGCTGCTCGATCCCGCCTTCGACGAGCCTCGGGGTGGCTACGAGGTCCTCGTCGAGGGCGAAAGGATCCGCGAAGTGTCCGATCGCCCGATCGAGACCTCATCGGCCAGCGTCATCGACTGTGGTGGTCGGGTGCTGATGCCTGGTCTCATCGACTGCCATGTCCACTCGATGCACAGCGAAGTCTACATGCGGCGGATGGAGGACGTTCCGCTGACCCTGGCGGCCGCCCGCGGAGCGCGGCGGCTACGCGAGATGCTCGACCGCGGATTCACCACCGTGCGGGATACCGGCGGAACGGACTGGGGGATGAAAGCGGCGGTGGACAAAGGGCTGATCCCCGGCCCGCGTCTGTTCATCGCGGGGCGGTCGATCGGACCGACGGGAGGCCACAGCGATGGACGCTCGCGTACCAACCCTGGCTATGCTTGCCCATGCTGCAACGGAATGGCCTATCTGCGCCTCGTGGCCGACGGCGAGGACGCCGTTCGCAAGGCGGTGCGCGAGCAGATGCGCCAGGGCTGTGACCAGGTGAAGATCATGGTATCGGGGGGCGTCGCGTCGCCCTATGACCCCCTGGATTCGTTGCAGTTTTCCACCGACGAGATACTGGCGGCGGTCGAGGAGGCGGAGGCCTTTGGGCGCTATGTCTGTGCCCATGCCTATTCAGCCGAGGCGATCACCCGCGCGGTCTCCAACGGGGTGCGCACCATCGAGCATGGCAACCTGATAGACGAGGCGTCAGCGGCCCTCATGGCTGAGCGCGGGGCCTATCTGGTGGCCAATCTGGTGGCCTATGTGGCGATGAAGGAGCGCGCTGCCGAGTACGGCATGCCGGCCGAGATGCTCGAAAAAAACGAGTTGGTGCTGGAGGGTGGTTACCGCTCGCTTGAGCTGTGCGGGGCGGCCGGGGTCAAGGTCGCTTATGGATCCGATCTGCTCGGCGCGCTGGCCGTGGACCAGAGTCGTGAGTTCAGCATCCGTGCCGAGGTGCAGTCACCGATCGAGGTGATCCGCTCCGCCACCACCATTGCGGCCGAGGTCGTGCGTCGCCCCGGGCGGCTTGGCACGATCGCGGCGGAAGCCTGGGCGGATCTCATCGTGGTGGACGGCGACCCGACACGCGACGTCTCGCTTCTGGAAGGACAGGGGCGACACATGTCGGTGATCATGAAGGGTGGACGTTTCCATAAGAACGACTTGGAGGTTGCGTGAGCACGGTGCGTCGAGCACCCCGGGAGGCGCTGCGGACACGGACCAAGCGCCGACGCCTGGGCTCCATCGTGCTGAAAGGGGCTGCGCTGATCGCGTTTCTCTATATATTGACGCCGCTGGTCTTCGTCACTTGGCTGTCTTTCTACTCGCAATCGATCCCATCCTACCCACCCCAGGGCTATTCGCTTCGCTGGTATTCGCAGGCGGCGTCCAACCAGCAGTTCATCGACGCTTTCGTGCTGTCCGCCCAGCTTGGGGTGATCGCCACCGCGATTGGCCTGGTGCTTGCGCTTCCCGCCGCGCTTGGGCTGGTACGGTTGCGCTTCCGCGGCCGTGCGCTCGTCAGCAACATCCTTTTGATGCCACTCATCGTCCCCGGTATCGTGCTCGGTTTTGCCCTCTACGTCTTCCAGGTAGAGATCGAGATTCGCAGCGGCTTGCCGGTGATCGGGTCATTTTGGGGGCTCGTCTGGGGGCATGTGCTGCTGACCATTCCATGGATCGTGCGCCTCATCGTCGCCAGTCTCGAAGGCATGGATCGCGCGCAGGAGGAAGCCGCGATGAACCTGGGCGCGAACCGCTTCACCACCTTCCGACGAATCACGGTACCGGCCATCCTGCCCGGGGTCGTCGCGGGTGCGCTGTTCGGATTCGTCTCCTCCTTCGGCAATCTGGAGATGAGCCTGTTCCTCGTCGGCCCGGGGCGCACGACGCTGCCGATCTCGATCCTGCAGTATCTGCAATGGCGGATCGATCCGACCATCGCGGCGGTCTCGGTAATCCAGATCGTCATCATCGTGGCCGCGATGTTGTTCACCGACCGTTTCGTCAAAATTTCCAGGGTGGTCTAAATGGCTCGTCTACAGCTCGACACCCTCTCCAAGCGCTATGGAGACTTCTATGCCGCTCAGGATGTCTCGCTCGACATCGCGGACGGTGAGTTCCTGACGCTGCTCGGTCCATCGGGCTGCGGTAAGACCACGACCCTCCGTATGGTCGCGGGCTTCGTGGAGCCGACCTCCGGAATGATTCATATCGGCGAGCGCGAGGTCACTGACCTGCCGCCATGGCGGCGCAACACGGGACTCGTGTTCCAGAACTACGCGCTCTTCCCGCATATGAGCGTGGCCCAGAACGTCGGCTTTGGGCTAGAGATGCGTGGTGTCGCCAAGGCGGAGCGTGAGCCAAGGATCCTGGAAGCGCTGAGGCTGGTGCGGCTGGAGCATCTGGCCGATCGGCTGCCGCGCCAGCTTTCGGGCGGGCAGCAGCAGCGCGTGGCGCTGGCACGCGCGCTGGCCTTCCAGCCGGACGTGCTGCTGCTCGACGAGCCGCTGTCGAACCTCGACGCCAAGCTGCGTCAGGAGGTCCGCCTTGAGATCAGAAATCTCCAGCAGCGGCTGGGTATTACCACCGTCATGGTCACACACGACCAGGAAGAGGCGTTGACCATGGCGGACCGCCTGGTAGTGATGGCCGACGGGCAGATCCAGCAGGTCGGGACCCAGCGCGACCTCTACGAGCGTCCGGCCACGCCTTTCGTCGCCGGTTTCGTTGGTCGCTCCACCTTTTTGCGAGGGCGCATGAAGGCGGACGTGCTCGTGCTCGAGAGCGGATTGAGTATTCGCTGCGGGCGCCGGCTGGTAGGCGATGCGGTACTCGCGCTTCGGCCAGAGCGCGTGACCCTGACGGCCGAACCTCCAACGGGTTTCGATAACGTTTTCATCGGCGAGGTCGAGATCGTCTCCTATATGGGGGGCCTTACCGACGTTCACGTTCGCATTTCGCCGTCTGATCTCATCGTCGCCCAGATCGCCAACGGCGAAGGAGTCCGCCTGCCTGAGGTCGGAAATCGTGTCCATGTCGCTTGGTCATCCAACGCGGCGATCTTCGCAGTGCCGCGGGAGAAGCAACCGGAAGCAGTGCATTAACAATCAATCGAATAACGCACGGAGAGCTCCCATGAATAGATTCCTGATCGACCGTCGTCGCGTGCTTACCGGTGCCGCAGCGGGAGTCGCTGCCCTCGCCATGCCGTCGTTCACGCGCGCCCAGGCGGCTGGAACCGTCGTGGTCGGCACCTGGGGCGGCGACTATGCCCAACTTCTCAACAAGAATGTCGAGCAGCCCTTCCTGATATCCCAAGGGTGGCGTGTCATCCAGGACCAGGCGGGCGATCCCGAGCGTCGGTCCAAGATGATTGCCGAGCGCCGGCTGCCGCGTGGGTCAACGGATATCCAAGGGCTCAATGGCCCCAACATGTATCAGGTCTACGAACTTGGATTGACCCAGGAGATCGACTACAGCCGGATTCCGAATGCGCAGAACCTGCAGCCGGGCTTTCGATTCGATTACTGCGTTCCGCACATCTATTCGGCGATGGTGGTGAACTACAATCCGGACGCCGTGGATGCGCCCGATAGCTATGCAAAAGCTTTCGATCCTTCACATGGCAATCGGCTCGGTTTCATCGACATCCAGTATCAATACACCATTTCGGCAGCCGCATTGGCGGCCGGTGGTTCGATTACCGATATCGAGTCGGGCCAGGAGCTTCTCCTCGAGGCGCGCAGGGCCGGAGCGCGAATTTATCCGACCAATGAGGCTTTCGCACAGGGCCTCTCCGCTGGCGAGATCGACGTCGGCATCATGTGGAAAGCCAGGACCGTGCAGTGGCAGGAGTCCGGTATCAAGGTTGCCTCGGTCGTTCCGAGCGAGGGCGCCATCCCTTATGTTTCCGGCTTTTCCATTCCTCAGAATGCTCAGCATCTGGATGGCGCCTATGCCTATCTGAACGCCATGCTCGATCCCTCCGCCCAAAGGGCATTCGCCGAAGACATGGGCTACAACCCGGTGGTCACCAACGCCGCAGTGCCGGCTGAGCTGAGTGCGCGGATCGGCTTCACCGAGGAGGAAGTCTCCCTGTTCAAGAACATCGACTACGGTTTCCTGCTCGATCACGACGCTGAAATGAAGACTTGGTGGGATCGCGTGTTCAAAGCTTGAGCGTATGCATGCTTCTATCTAGAAGCCTCTCGATGATGAATCAGCCAGAAACGGATCGATCAGATCGATAGGAGATGTCTCGTGGATACATCCTCGCAGCTCCGCTCCGGCACTGTCATCAGCGCCTCCAGCCTGATCGGCCCGGCGACCATCCTCGTGGCGCTAGGGGTGATCGTGCCGCTGCTGTTTCTCTTGCGCTACTCGCTCAACGAATATGATCCGCGCCTTCTGATGGTGGAAGCCTTTACCCCGGCCAACTATGTCGACTTCTTCACCGACCCATATTTTCTTGGCGCTTTCTTCACCACCGTACGCATCTCGGTCGTCTGTACGCTAGCCTGCATCCTGCTGGGGTTTCCGCTGGCCTATGTGTTGGCGCGGACTCAGTCGCGTTTCAAGAACCTGATGATCATCGCCGTCGTCATTCCTCTGTTCGTCGGCAACGCCGTGCGCGCGGCAGGATGGATGACACTGCTCGGAAGCCAGGGCTTCCTCAGTGTCACCTTGATGGATCTTGGTATCACCTCGACGATGACCGAGATCATGTTCAGTGAGACGGCGGTAGTCATCGGCATAATCGCCGTCAACTTGCCCTACATGGTCTTGACCTTGCAGAGCGTGCTGGAAAGCGTGAATAGAAATCTCGAGGAGGCGGCCTTTTCCCTTGGCGCTCCTCCACTTACGATGTTTCGTCGCGTGCTCTGGCCGCTCTCCATGCCGGGAATTGCCGCGGGGACCATTTTGACCTTCATACTGGCAATGAATGCCTATGCGACCCCCGTTCTGCTCGGCGGGCCTGAGTTCCGTATGCTGGCACCGCTGGTTTACGGTCAGTTCCAGATGAATAACTGGCCGCTCGCGGCCGCCATCGCCTTCGTTCTGATGGCAACCACGCTGCTGCTCACGGTAGTGGCGAGCCTTGTCACGAGGCAAAGTTTTCGCAACTGATTCAGCGTGCGCTCTCATCGATGATGCAGCTTGAGAGGATATCTTCGAGCACGGCTGGATCGAACGAACCCTTGACGCCGATGGCGACGGCCGCACTTCTGTCTGGCGCATCGCTGTGTTCGTAGGTAAGTTCCGATCGCTTGCCGACCAGCTGCAAGATCAGACGCCCGTCAGGCTTGCTCGGCGTATGAAAGATTCCCTTGGCGCGCAGAAGATCGGGTGGCAGGCGCTTGATCGCCAAGCGCAGCTTGTCCTCGTCGATCTTCCCTGTGGTCTGCCAATGCCAGGATTCGAACCGATCGGTATGGCCATGATCATGATCATGGCCGTGGTCATCGTCTGCATGGCCGCGGCCCCAATGACGATCGTTCAGCGTGGATTTTCGAGCGCAGTCCGAGAGATTATCCGCCGCTGCGAATAGGATCTCTCGCGGCACGTCACCGCCGCTGGCCCGGATCATGCGCATCCTTGGCAGCGCATGGCGCAGTGTTTCCTCGGTCGCCAGCAGCTGCGCTGGCGTGGCGAGGTCGGACTTGGTGATGATGGCCAGATCAGCGCCTGTCGCCTGCTCCAGGGCTAGCTCAGTCGATTCGAAATCGAGCTCGTTGAAAGCCGCTCCATCGATCAGGCAGAAGATGCCATCCAGTACGATCCGCTGCTCGAGCGCTTCGACCTCCAGCGCCTCCAAGAGCGGGAGCGGGCGCGAAATGCCGCTCGCCTCGATGATGATATGCTCCGGCGTCGGCTGGCTATCGAGAAGACGCCTCATCGCATCGACGAGATCCGTGCTGAGCGAGCAGCAAACGCAGCCATTGGAGAGCGAAACGGTGTCGGAGCTGCTTTCGACGATAAGCTCGGAATCTATGTTGACCGCGCCGAAGTCATTGATGAGAACGCCGAAGCGTACCCCCTGTGGATCCGACAGCAACCGCCTGAGCAGCGTGGTCTTGCCTGTGCCCAGAAAACCGACCAGCAGCGTGACGGGGATACGAGTCCGGAGCTTTTGGTAAGTTGGCATACGTGCGGTCCGCCTGGAACATTCAGCTTTCGAGTATATGGCAAGGCATGGGGAAAGGCCGTAACAAGGTCACTCACATGTTCATCCTGGCATGGCGTCATACTCGCGCTTGGGCAATGGCTCGGTCCAGCAGCGCCAATCCCAGATCGATCTCCTCATCGCTCACGTTCAGCGGTGGCGCGATTCGGAATACGCCCCCCATGCCTGGCAGCCGGGCGATGTTCATGCTCAGTCCAAGGTCCATGCATTCACGATTGATCGCAACGCCCAGATCGATGGCGGGTTCCTTCGTCCGGCGACTCTTGACCACCTCCACGCCGAGGAGCAGGCCCTGTCCTCGCACGTCTCCGATGCAATCGTGTTTGGCCATGAGCGCCCGCAGGCCGGACTTCAAGCGCTGCCCGGCCTGCCTGGCCCGCTCGACCAGGCCGTCGCGCTCGACCACCTCCAGTACCTTGAGTCCCACCGCGGCGGGCAAGGGGTCCGATACGTGGGTGGTATAGAACAGGTAGCCGCGCTCGTGGGCGCGTTCCTCGATCGATGGGGTGGTCAGTACCGCTGCCAGGGGCAGGCCGGCGCCGAGTGTCTTGGACAGGGTGAGGATGTCCGGAGCGACACCTTCGCGCTGGCAGGCGAACAGCCAGCCGGTGCGACCGATGCCGGTCTGGGCCTCGTCGAGGATCAGCAGCATGCCTCGCTCTTCGCACTTGGCTTTGAGTGCCGCCATGTAGCCTTCGGGCAGTTCGATGATGCCGCCGGAGCTGAGGATCGGCTCGGCGATGAACGCCGCCAGGCTTCCGCTCGATTGGCGGTCGACCAGCTCGAAGCCGTAGTCGAGCTCGGCGCGCCAGTCGTAGTGATCGGCGCAGCCGAATCGCGGTCGATAGCCATTGGGTGCCGGGATGGCGAAGGAGCCCACCGCGGGCGGGCCGATGCCGCGCCGGCCGGCGCTGTAGGTGGCCGAGGCGGCGGCTCCCGTCATCCCGTGCCAGGACTGGGCGAAGCCGACCACCTCGTAGCCACCGGTCACCAGTTTGGCCATGCGGATGGCCGCTTCATTCGACTCGGCACCGGTGCTCAGCAGCAGCGCTCGGCTCAGCTCTCCGGGCGCCAGCTCGGCCAGACGCTTGGCCAGATCCACCACCGGGCGTGAAAGCATGCCGCTGAACAGGTGATCCAGGCGGCTGGCATGGTCGCAGATCACCGCAGCGATATCGGGATGGCAGTGGCCCAGCACGGCACTCATCTGCCCGGAGGTGAAGTCCAGGATCGGCCGGTCGTCAGCGTCGTAGACGAAACTGCCGGCGGCCCGTTCGATAATCAGCGGCTCGAAATCACCGCCGTAGCGGATCAGGTGATTGCGCGCATTTTCCCAGAAGATCGGCGCTTGATTCCTCGACATATCTCTTCCTCGCCGGCGTTGTGACGTTGTGCTTGCACGATAGAGGAGCCCGGGGTTTCATCAAAACGAATAGTTCTTATACAAGCATAAAGGGATGCTTATACCTTGCAGCCATCTTTGGATATCGACCTGCTGCGCTCGTTCGTCGTGATCACAGAAACCAAGGCCCTCAGCCGTGCAGCCGACCGCGTGGGCCGCACCCAAGCGGCGCTGAGTCAGCAGATGAAGCGGTTGGAGGAGGCGGTCGGGCAGCCGCTGCTGCAGCGCACTGGGCGTGGCGTACTGCTGACCGCGCACGGCGAACAGCTGCTGGTGCATGCCCAGCGCATCCTTCGCTGTCATGACGAGGCTATGGCCGAACTCTCGGGCCAGGGGTTTTCCGGTACCTTGCGCTTCGGCTGCCCGGACGATTACGCCACGGTGTTCCTGCCCGTTCTGCTGCGTGGATTCGCCCACCGTCATCCCCACGCTTTGGTGGAGGTGAGCTGTGCGCCAACCTCCCACCTGCGCGAGCAGCTCGCCAGACACGCCATCGACCTGGCGCTGGTTTCCGTGCCGGATGGAGAGCGTTCGGCATCGGTGATTCGTCGCGAGCAGCTCGTTTGGGTAGGGTGTCCCGGCTGCCCGGTGATGGAATCCGAGTCGCTCCCCTTGGCGCTTTCGCACGCGGACAACCTGGATCACACCTGGGCTCGCCAGGCCCTGTTCGACTGCGGGCGTGCTCACCATGTCGCCTACGCCAGCAGCAGTCTGGCCGGTTTGATCGCGCTGGTGCGCTCAGGCCAGGCGATCGCGGTGATGACACGGACCGCGGTGCCAGGGGATCTGCAGATACTGGCTACCGGGGCGGATCTGCCAGTTCTGCCCAGCTTCGGGATCACCGTGGAGTTTGCCCGGGAGACCCATCCGCCGCTGGTGGAAGCCTTCGCACGACATATCCGTGCCCATTTGCCAGGGATATGAGTCGGCGATTCACCGGACGCTGGCTTCCCTGCGCTGGCCCGCTTCGGTATTCCACCGAAGCGGGGAGCGTCGTTCAGATCGCGAGGCGGCGCGGGAAGAACAGCGTGGCGGCGGTATGGAGCAGTAGCGCGCTGACGAAGGTCAGCGGCGCGGAGAGCACGGCGAGGGGGCCTGCGTACATCAGCGCGATACCGATCGCCGTCGCGCCCAGCCAGGCGATCAGTCCGCTTCGCTCCAGGCGCGGGGTAACCGAGGGCGTGGGCATGCCGCGGCTCGGTGAAATCAGCCAAGCGATGGCGACGCCGACCCAGGCGACCACGAACACCCCTTGGTAGGCCAAGGCCTGGAGCAGGTAGGCGAACACATCGGAGAGCATCAGCAGGTAGGCGAGGATGCCGACCAGCACGATGCTTACCGGTTTGGTCCAGCGCCGCTGCGCGCCTCCGATCAGGTGGTCGAGGTTGCTCGCGGCCAGATAGAAGTTGGCGGTATTGATTCGGCTCTGGGTCACCCACACCAGCAGCAGTCCCCAGCCGCCCATCAACTCGAGCAGACCGGTGACCAGCGAGGCTTCGGAGATGCCCTCGTTCGGCAGGGTGGCATCGAGCAGGATGCCGATGATCGCGCTGAACAAGAACGTCATCAGGTAGAACGGCAGGCCGAAAGTCACCTTGGCGTGGAAGTCGGCGTCCTCTTCGCGGCCGAAGCGGGCGTAGTCGAAGGTGAACATCATCAGTACCCAGACGCCCATGTAGAACGCGAAGGTGTTGAGCCAGCCCCAGTTTGAGGCGCCGCCCTCGGGCTCCCGGGTGAGCCAGCCTTGGGGGTAGCCATGGACCATGAAGGCGACCGCTACCGCGGCGACCATGCCGATTACATAGATCGGCAGCAGCACGCCGTTGAACTTGTCCAGCCAGCGCTGGATTCCACCACCGATCAATACGATCCCAAGCAGTGTCACCAGCACCGCGGAGACCGGCATCGGCAGGGCGCCGTCGCTCCACGCGGTTAGCGCCAGCGCCATGACGTGGCCTTCGAACACGGCGTAGTAGAGCGCGGTGGCGAAGAAGATCAGGGTCGCGAGCGGTGCGCCCAGGGCGCCGAACAGGCGCTGTGAGAAGCGTGCCACGTCGAGCCCGGAGGTGATCGCATAGCGGCATAGCACGCGATTGACCAGGGTATAGCAGAGCACGCTGAGTACCACGCCGATCAGCGCGTTGACGGTGCCATAGGCGCGGGCCATGGCGGCGGCGACGACGATGTAGAAGATCGCGCTGCATACCGCCCACCAGGCCATCATCAGCTTGGTTCGGGGGAGGCGGGGATGATCGGGGGCGTTGGTTCGATCGGCGGGGACGGAGATTTTGCCGGCCATGGATGACTCCTTGCGAGGTTTTTGTGGTTGGGCACGCAGGAACGAGCCGGCCCGAGCGGCCGGCGTGGAACTAGTCAGGCGCGAAGTGGCGCTCGAGCGCGGCAATGCGCTTGCGATATTCGCCTCGCGCTTCCAGCGCGGTGGGCAGGTCGACCGCCTCGAAGCGCACCTTGCGGTGTGGCTGGAGCTGGCCGATGAGATCCATGTCGGCGCTGATCACCGTGGCGATGGTGGCGTAGCCTCCGCCTGAGACCGCATCGCGATGAAGGATGATCGGTTCGGTGCCGCCGGGAATCTGGATCGATCCGATCGGGTAGCAGGCGTCGACGATGTTCGATGGATCGCTACCAGCGCCGAAAGGTGGTTCGCGAGGTACGAACTCGAGCGGCTGGTCGCCCTTGAAGCGATAGCCGATCCGGTCGGCCTCGGAGGCGACCCGCCAGGTCTCGGCGTAGAAGCGCTCGCGCCCCGCGGGGCTGAGTCGATGCTCGTAGAGCCCGGGCACCACGCGCAGCACGTGCTCGGCGTCGAAGCGCGGCCGCCACTGCTCGGGCAGCCGGCGCAGCGGGATGCGGGAGGAGCAAGGCAGCAGCGCCAGGCGGTCGCCGGCACGCAGCGCTCGCCCATCCAAGCCGCCGAGGCCTCCCAGGGCATAGGTGCTGCGGCTACCGAGCCGCTCGGGTACATCGATACCACCGCCGAAAGCGAGGTAGAGCCGGGCCCCGGCGCGAACGAAGTCGAAGCTCAGTACGCTGCCCTTGGGCGCGATGAAGGCCTCATTGAGTGGCTGCCGCTCGCCGTCGAGCTTGGGCACCATCTCGGCACCGCAGGCGGCGACCCGGCAGGCTTCGGTGAACCGAAGCTCGGGTCCCATCAGTGCGCACTCCAAGGCGGCGGCTCCCGGGGTATTGCCGACCAGCAGGTTGGCGGCGCGCAGCGACATCTGGTCCATCGCGCCGGAAGGCGGAATGCCGAGATGGTAGTGGCCGACCCGGCCAAGGTCCTGGATCGAAGTGTGCAGCCCCGGCTTGAGTACTTCGATGCTCATGCGAAAACCTCCTTGACCCTGGCTGCGTAACCGATCGGATCGCGCTCATAGCCATCGAGATCGAAGACGTAGGGCATGACGCGGGGAACGAACTCGCCGCGCGCGGCCTGGGCGTCGAGCACCTCGTAGCGCGCGTCGTCGATCGGGGTGAACTTGACCACGTCGCCGGGGCGGAAGTAGATCATCGAGGCGTCGATGTGGGGCTGGGCGCCGGCGGGGTCGTAGATCGGCATCGGGGTGATGCCGAACATCTGGTAGCCACCGGCGCCGCGCACCGAATAGATGCAGCTGAAGCAGCCGCCGTAGCCGACCGTCTGTCGCGGCGTGTCGGTGCGAGGCCTGAGGTATTTCGGCACCTGGATTTGCCGCTCGCGTGGGGCCATCTGGTACATGAACGGCAGGCCGGCGACGAAGCCGACCATCGAGACGAACCACGGCGTCGCGCTGTGCGCCTCGATGAAAGCGGCGGTGTCGTCGTAGCCGTTGATCCTTGCCGCGTACTCGAGATCGGTTGCGTCGGGCTGCTGGTGGCGATCGCGAAAGCGCATCAAGGTTTCGCGGGTCCAGGGGTCGTCATAGAACACCGGCACCTCGATCACCCGGGTATGGAGCGTGCGCTGGCGGTTACCGGCAAGCTCGGTGTCGAAGCGCTCGAGCAAGGCCTTTAGCTGGTTTCCATCGATCCGATCGGGATCATAACGGACCTGGTAGGAGGCATTGGCCGGGCAGATCTCGATCACCCCATCGATGGCTTCCCGGCGCAGGCGGTCGGTGATCGAGATGCTGCGAAAGAAGGCTTCGAGCTTCATCTCCTCGCTGAGCTCGACGAAGAGGAATTCGTCGCCAGCGAAACTGTAGCGTGCGCTCATGCAAGGGTCTCCTCATGAGTGGTGCCGGCGAGCCAGGCCTCGAGATACTGCGTATCGAATCGCGCTTCGCGGACCCGAGGGTCGTCGAGCAGGCGACGATGGAGCCCGGCGGTGGTGGCGAAACCCTCGATCTCGAACTCGTCGAGGGCCCGCCGAGCGCGGGCCAGGGCGGCATCGCGATGCTCGGCGTGGACGATCAGCTTGGCTGCCAGCGAGTCATAGAAGGGCGGAATCCGGTAGCCGGGGTAGAGTGCGCTGTCGATCCTGATGCCCGGGCCGGCGGGCCAGGTGAGACGCTCCACCCGACCCGGGGAGGGGAAGAATCCGTGGTCGGGGTCCTCGGCATTGATCCGCATCTCGATCGCCCAGCCGCGGCGCTGGATCTCGGCCTGGGTGATGCCGAGCGCACGCCCGGCGCAGATCTCGATCATCTCGCGCACCAGGTCGACGCCGGTGATCATTTCGGTCACCGGATGCTCGACCTGGATGCGGGTGTTCATCTCGATGAAGAAAAAATCGCCGGTGGCTTCATCGAACAGGTATTCAAGCGTCCCTGCGCCGCGATAGCCGATGTGCTCGGCGAGCCTCACCGCGCTTGCGCAGAGCGTTTGCCGGCTGTCCTCATCGAGGACGGCGCAGGGCGCCTCCTCGAGAATCTTCTGGCGTCGTCGTTGCAGCGAACACTCGCGCTCGAACAGGTGCACCGCGCGTTCGCCGTCAGCGAGAATCTGCACTTCGATGTGACGAGCGTGACTGATCGCGCGTTCGAGATAGACACGCTCATCCTTGAACGCTGCGCGGGCCTCGGCCCGGGCGAGGGGCAGCTGGCGGGCCAGCTCTTCGGCGTTCTCGACCTTGCGAATGCCACGGCCACCGCCGCCCGCGCTCGCCTTGATCAATAGCGGGTAGCCGATCTCCCCGGCGATGCGGATGGCCTGATCCAGATCGTCATCGAGTGGCTGCGAGCCGGGGACGATAGGCACCCCGACAAGGCTTGCCTCGCGCCGCGCAGAGGCCTTGTCGCCCATGCGTGCGATCGTCTTTGCGTCCGGGCCGATAAAGCACAGTCCCGCTTCGGCCACCGCGGCCGCCAGCTCGGCGCTCTCAGCGAGAAATCCATAGCCCGGGTGGACGGCGTCGGCTTGGGTCCGAGCGGCGGCGGCGATGATCGCCTCGACGTTGAGATAGCTCAGCGACGCCTGCGCGGGACCGATGCATATCGCCTGGTCAGCGAGCCGTACGGCGAGTCCGTCGTCGTCCGCCTCGCTGTGGGCGACGATGCTATGGATGCCGAGCTCGCGTGCGGCGCGAACGATGCGTACGGCGATCTCCCCGCGGTTGCAGATCAGCAGACGCTCGATCATCACGCATCCCCATCCAGCACCGCGATGACCTGGCCGGCTTCCACCACTGCGCCATCCTCGACCTCGAACTGCACCAGCCTGCCGTGGTCGCCTGCGGTGATCTCGGCGAACTGCTTCATCACCTCGAGCAGGCCGATCACGCTCTCCGGGCTCAATGGTTCGCCCTGCTCGGCGAACGGTGCCGCTTCGGGCGAGGGGCGGCGATAGAACACACCGGGGAAGGGGGCTTGCACGGATATGCGAGACATATCTCTTCGACTCCTGGTCGTTGGTATTGGAATAGGGTCAAGCGGGATTCGGGATGCGAGGCGTCGATCAGCCCGCCGCCAGGCGAAAACCGGCAGCGGTGAGCCGCCGATGGATTGCGCGGGCGATCTCGAGCGCGCCGGGTGTGTCGCTGTGCAGGCAGATGGACTCGAACCCGACCTCGACCCGTTTGCCATCGACGCTGGTGACCACACCTTCGGTGCAAGCGGTGAGCACTTTGTCGGCCACCGCTTCGGGATCGAGCCGTGGTACCCGGCGGACGAACACGATCGACCCATCGCAGGAGTAATCACGGTCGGCGTAGAACTCCCGCACCACCTCGATGCCGCCTGCGCGTGCCGCGCGGGTCAGCGCTGAATCCGGCAGGCAGTAGAGCGGGAGTCCCGGCGCCGCCTGCAGCAGCGCCTCGACCAGCAGCTCGGCGAATGGCTGGTCGCGGGCCGCATGCATGAACAGCGCCCCATGCAGCTTGAGATGGTGGAGGGCAAGTCCACGCCGCGCGGCCAGGGCGGCGACCGCGCCGAGCTGGTAGAGCACGTCGTTGACCAGCTCGGCGGCGCTGGCGTCGATGTGGCGGCGACCGAAGCCGACCAGATCGCCGAAGCCCGGATGGACGCCGACGGAGACGCCGTGGCGCTGGGCCAGCACCAGGCTTGCATCGATGACGCTGGGGTCGCCTGCATGGAAGCCGGCGGCCAGATTGGCGGAAGTGATCAGCGCCATCAGCTCGGCGTCCACGTCATCTCCAAGGTGCCAGTGGCCGAAGCGTTCGCCGATGTCGGCGTTGAGGTCGATTTGGGCTCCCATGGGGCTCTCCATCTGGTCGATGGGAAAGTTATGCGCTGCGATGGAGGTGTTTTGTATAATTAGTTTCTGTTTCGTGTTTTCGGAAAATCCGAAAAAGGTGGCTGGATGCAGAATGAGTTGACCCTGCGCAAGCTTCGCTACTTCGTCGGGCTCGCCGAAAGCGGCAAGGGCAGCCAGGCGGCGGTGGACCTCAACGTTTCCCAGTCCTCGATCACCACCGCCGTGCGCGAGCTGGAGCAGCAGCTCGGGGTCCGGCTGTTTCGCCGCTGCGCCCAGGGGATGCAGCTGACCCTGCACGGCGAGCGTTTCCTGCGCCAGGCCCAGCGGGTGCTGCAGGCAGCCGCCGAAGCGCTCGACCTTGGGCCGGAAACGCCGAGTACGGTCACTGGACGCCTGGAGCTCGCGATGAGCTACACCGTCGCGGGCTATTTCTTTCCGCCGCTGCTGGCGCGTTTTCGCCGCCGCTTTCCCGAGATCGAAGTGCGTCTTCACGAAGCCCCAAGGCTCACCATCCAGGCCGGACTGGTCGACGGGGTCTTCGGCCTCGCCATCGTGCTGACCTCGAATCTCGGCCGCCAGGCCAGCCTCGATCATCATTCACTGCTGCGCTCGCGCCGGAGGCTTTGGGTCGGTGCCCACCATCCGTTGCTCGAGCGTGACCAGGTCAGCCTGGCGGAGGTGGCGCATCACCCCTACGTGATGCTCAACGTCGATGAGGCCGAGAAGACGGCGATGCGCTACTGGGTGCAGGCCGGGCTCAAGCCGAAGACGATCTTCAGCACCTCGTCGGTGGAAGCCGTGCGCAGCATGGTCGCCAGCGGCGCTGGCGTCGCGGTGCTCTCCGACATGGTCTATAGACCCTGGTCTCTGGAGGGGCAGCGGGTCGAGCAAATCGATCTGATCGATCCGGTGCCGGACATGGAGGTTGGGGTGGCGTGGGCGAGGGAGAGGGAGCTGTCCGGACCCGCCAAGGCGATGCGCGATCTCCTGGTCGGGGCGATGCACCGCGGTACCGATGGGCGTGTTTGAGGCCCATCCACGGAAAGCTCGCTCTCGACGAATGGCTCGCCGCCCATTCGCTCGTCCTTCGGGTGATGCATGGAACGATGCATGGAACGGTGGGTATTTCGCGATGTTCGAGCAGCCTGGAATTTCTACCGGTTAAATGCGAGCCTCGTTTTGAAGCCTTGGATGCGCAGGTGCTGATTACCACCATCCCCCTTGGGTACGATCCCTTGAGTGCGAGGAGTATCAAGCATGACCGATTCATTCGACTACGTGCCGCCGAAGGTTTGGACCTGGAACAAGGCGAGCGGTGGTCGCTTTGCAAACATCAACCGACCGATCTCTGGTGCGACCCACGACAAGGAGCTTCCCGTCGGGCGCCATCCTCTGCAGCTCTATTCGCTGGCCACGCCGAATGGCGTCAAGGTCACGGTGATGCTGGAGGAGCTGTTATCCCTCGGTCATGGCGGTGCGGAGTACGATGCTTGGCTGATAAACATCGGTGAAGGAGACCAGTTCGGCAGTGGCTTCGTCGCGGTGAACCCGAATTCCAAGATCCCCGCATTGATGGATCGCAGCGGCGCACAGCCGATCCGGGTCTTCGAATCCGGCGCGATCTTGCTGTACCTGGCGGAGAAGTTCGGGGCATTCCTGCCAACCGAGGCCGGCGCACGCGCCGAATGCCTGTCGTGGCTTTTCTGGCAGATGGGCAGCGCGCCCTATCTGGGAGGAGGCTTCGGCCATTTCTATGCCTATGCCCCGATCAAGATCGAATATGCGATCGATCGCTTCGCGATGGAAGTGAAGCGTCAACTCGACGTGCTCGACAAGCGGCTCGCCGACAACGAGTACGTAGCCGGCAGCGAGTACACGATTGCCGATATCGCCATCTGGCCGTGGTACGGTGGTCTGGTCAACGGCTGGCTGTACGAGGCGGCCGAGTTCCTCTCCACACACGAGTACGAGCACGTTCAGCGCTGGGCCCAAGCCGTCGGTGAACGCCCAGCCGTCCAGCGTGGGCGGATGGTCAACCGGGTCTTTGGCGAACCCTCGAGCCAGCTGCATGAGCGCCATGCCGCCACCGACTTCACAACCAGGACGCAGGACAAGCTGACCAGCAACCCCTAGCGACGGCGTACCCAGCTTGAAAGTCAGCTAATGGTTGGCCCAGCCTGGGGCGATGACCATCCTTGGCATTGCCTCAGTGCTTGCCCAGCGTCTGGGAAGCAGTGATCTCAATCGATCCACTCACTCATCCGATCATCGACTCGCTTCAAGCCAAACCCTGAACACGATCTGCATCCCCGCCGCTGGGGCGGGGATGGCGTTCGTCTGTCGGCTCATTTCACTGCACCTGAGTAAATGGGTACCAGCAAGATCGCATCCGCATATGGAGAACACAGGGTAATTATGCTCGTTGTTCATCGATATGATCGAGAAAAGCAGGAGACAGTGCATGTGGTAAGTGGAGATGTTTTCTTGTGGATGGTCGAGATAAATTAAAAATTGAGTCAGATCAAAGAAAGTCGGTATTCGATCCTATAGTGTCTCGAAGGCTTTGGCGTCAGGTGTGCCGATGTGCCTGCCAAAAAAACAGAGATGGCAAGCCATCGATTCCCCATATTGTCTATCTGAGAATCCATTGATACTCCCCATGAGGCTGCCGGTGAGGCATGATTTCTTCGCGCAATTTAGCGGGCTTCATCCCGCGGCTCGGGCCTCGGCGTCACTGAGCGCATCGAGATCACGGCGACCAAGCGCTGCGCTGAAGCGCAGCATTCGGATGCGCGTGCCGTGTTTGTCCAGTCACGGAGATCTTCTTTGATTTTTACGTAGTAAAAAAACCAAAAAAATGCTGATATCCTCGACATTAAGGGGATATTAAATGCTTTTCGTGGTTTTTTTACCTAAAGAATCATAGGCGGTAGCCGAATAAAAACATAATCCGTACGATGTGTGCGGTTTTGTCACATTGCCGCCATCTTGAGCATCGACTCTTATTATCCAATAAGACACGTCTACTCGCTGGGCGAAATGAGAAATCGCCAATAAGGGATCCCGCCGTGAATACCGACACTGCAAGAAAATCAGACAGTTTCCTGCGAAAAGTGCCTTGGGGGCTGTTCTTGGCCGTCATCGCCGCACTGGTGATCATCTTGCTTCCCGAGCAAGAGGGGCTGCCGGTCGCAGGCCAACGAATGCTCGCCATCCTGGTCTTCGCGGTGATCGTGTGGATCAGCGAGTCGCTCTCCTACGAGGTGAGTGCTCTGACGATCATTGCGATGATTGCTTTTTTGATCGGCCTGGCACCATCGATCGATGACCCGAGCGTGATCATCGGCACCAGCAGGGCCTTGGGCATGGGCCTCACCGGTTTTGCCAGTCCCGCGTTGCTGCTGGTCGCCGTCGCTTTGTTCATTGCCGTAGCAATGACCCATACCGGCCTCGACCGGCGCATCGCGCTCATCACCCTCTCGCGCTTCGGTGCCCGCCCAAAGCGTGTGCTGCTGGCAGCGCTGGCGGTCACCATCGTGTTGAGCCTCCTGGTCCCGAGCGCCACCGCCCGCGTGGCTTGCGTGGTGCCGATCATGCTGGGTGCGGTCGCCGCCTTCGGCGTCGATAAGCGCTCGAAGCTGGCCGGGGGACTGATGATCCTGGTCGCCCAGGCGACCAGCATCTGGAACGTTGGGATCATGACCGCCGCGGCGCAGAACCTGCTCACCATCGGCTTCATGCAGAACATCATCGGTGAGTCGGTGACCTGGACCGACTGGCTGGTGGCGGGGGCTCCCTGGAGCATCCTGATGACGGTGGTGGTCTACTTCGTGATTCTTCGGGTCATGCCTCCCGAGACCGAAACCATCGAAGGTGGCACCGACACGGTCAAGCGCCAGCTGGCCGAACTCGGCCCGCTGACACGCTCGGAGAAGTTCCTGCTCAGCGTCATGCTGATCCTTCTGATGGTCTGGTCGACCGGCGGTAAACTCCACCCGTTCGACACCTCGTCTACCACCCTGGTGGGGCTGGCCATTCTGATGATGCCGGGCATCGGAGTGATGAGCTGGCGCGACGTGCAGCTCAAGATCCCGTGGGGCACGGTGCTGGTCTTCGGCGCGGGTATCAGCCTCGGTACCGCGATGCTGACCACCCAGGCGGGCGCTTGGCTGGCACAGCTGCTGGTCTCCAGCCTGGGCATGGAACAGATGTCTCCGTTCATGGTGTTCACCGCGCTTTCCGCCTTCCTGGTCATCATCCACCTTGGCTTCGCCAGCGCCACTGCCCTGGCTTCGGCGATGCTGCCGATCATGATCGCGGTACTCAGCCACATCGGTGGCGACATCAATGTACTGGGCATGAGCATGCTGCTCGGCTTCGTCCTCAGCTTCGGTTTCATCCTGCCGATCAATGCGCCGCAGAACATGGTCTGCATCGGCACCGAGACCTTCACCAGCCGGCAGTTCATTCATACGGGCATCTACCTGACGCTGATCGGTTACGCGCTGATGCTGCTGCTCGCGCTGACCTACTGGCACTGGTTGGGGTGGATCTGAGCGATTCCACTCGATAGATCGCTGCGGGTCCGGTTGGCATGCGCATCGCTCTGGGGCCCTCGAGCATCGCAGCGCTTGAACTGAAACGGCCGGACCCGCTTGTCATTTACATCGCCATGGGTGACTCAAGATGGAAGAAGGCAAACTCAAATACCTGTCCGGTACCTCCTATCTCAATGGGGAGAATACGCACTACATCGAAGCACTCTACGAGCGCTACCTCGTCGATCCCGATTCGGTTCCCGGCGAGTGGCGCGGCTACTTCGATACCCTCCCGCGTTATGATGGCAGCCCCAGTCGTGACGTTCCGCTCGCGCCGGTGCGCGGGCAGTTCGAGCAGCTCGGGCGCCTCGGCCCGCGTCCCATCGGCGCCCAGGGAGAAGACGACGCCAAGCGTCAGGTACGCGTACTCCAGCTGATCAACGCCTACCGCTTCCGCGGCCACCAGCGCGCCGACATCGACCCGCTCGGCCTGCGCAAGCCGGAGCCGGTGCCCGATCTTGATCTCTCCTTCCACCAGCTGTCCAAAGCGGACATGGACACCGAGTTCCAGACCGGCTCGCTGTTCATCGGCAAGGACAAGGCCAAGCTCGCGGAGATCGTCGAGGCGCTCGAGCTGACCTACTGCCGCTCGATCGGTTGTGAGTTCATGCATATCGTCAACACCGAGGAGAAACGCTGGCTGCAGCAGCGCTTCGAGTCGGTGCGCGGCAAGCCGGACTACTCCGCCGAGGTGCGCCAGCACATCCTCGAGCGGCTCTCGGCCGCCGAGGGGCTGGAAAGCTATCTGGCGAGCAAGTACCCGGGCACCAAGCGTTTCGGCCTCGAGGGTGGCGAGTCGTTCATTCCCATGCTCGACGAGATGATCCAGCGCGCCGGCGGTTACGGGGTCGAAGAGGTGGCGATCGGCATGGCCCACCGCGGCCGCCTCAACCTGCTGGTCAACGTGCTCGGCAAGAGCCCGGCCGAGCTGATCGATGAATTCGACGGCAAGCAGGTGCTCGCACGTGGCTCGGGCGATGTGAAGTATCACAAGGGCTTCAGTTCCAACGTGATGACCCCGGGGGGCGAGATCCACCTCGCGCTCGCCTTCAACCCTTCGCACCTCGAGATCGCCTCGCCGGTGGTGGAGGGGTCGGTGCGCGCCCGCCAGGATCGCCGGGGTGACGCTAGCGGTGACCAGGTGCTACCGATACTGGTGCACGGCGACGCCGCCTTCGCTGGCCAGGGCGTGGTGATGGAAACCTTCCAGATGTCGCAGACGCGTGCCTACCGGACCGGCGGCACCGTGCACATCGTGATCAACAACCAGGTCGGCTTCACCACCTCGCGCCCCGACGACGCACGCTCCTCCGAGTACTGCACCGATATCGCCAAGATGGTCCAGGCGCCGATTTTCCACGTCAACGGCGATGATCCCGAGGCGGCGCTCTATGTCTCCCAGGTCGCGCTCGACTATCGCCAGCGGTTCCACAAGGACGTGGTCGTGGATTTGGTCTGCTATCGTCGGCACGGGCATAACGAAGCCGACGAGCCGTTCGGCACCCAGCCGCTGATGTATGCCGAGATCAAGCAGCACAAGACCACCCGCGAGCTCTATGCCGAGCACCTGATCGCGACCGGGGTGATCTCCGAAGCCGACGCGCAGCGGCTGACCGACGACTATCGAGGTCACCTGGACAGCGGCAGCCACGTGGTCAACGCACTGGTCCAGCAGCCCAACCCATCGCTGTTCGTCGACTGGAAACCCTATCTGGGCCATGAATGGTCGGGCGACTACGATACTTCGTTCGACGCCAAGCGGCTGGCCGAGCTCGCCACCAAGATGTGCACGGTGCCGGAGCAGATCGTGATGCAGCGCCAGGTGGCCAAGGTCTATGAAGACCGGCGTCAGATGATCACTGGGCAGGCGCCGATCAACTGGGGCTTCGCCGAGACGCTGGCCTACGCCACGCTGATCGACCAAGGCCATCCGATCAGGATCACCGGGCAGGATTGCGGGCGCGGTACCTTCTCCCATCGCCATGCGGTGATCCATAGCCAGACCGATGCCAGCACCTGGGTGCCGCTGCAGCACCTCGAGCAGGGGCAGCCGACATTCACCATCCATGACTCCTTTCTCGCCGAGGAGGGCATCATGGCATTCGAATATGGCTACGCCACCACCACGCCCAACGCGCTGGTGGCATGGGAGGCGCAGTTCGGCGACTTCGCCAACGGCGCCCAGGTGGTGATCGACCAGTTCGTCTCTTCCGGCGAGAGCAAATGGGGTCGACTGTGTGGGCTGGTCCTGCTGATGCCGCATGGCTATGAAGGCCAGGGGCCGGAGCACTCCTCGGCGCGACTCGAGCGCTTTTTGCAATTGTGCGCCGAGGAGAACATGCAGGTAGTGGCTCCGACCACGCCGGCGCAGATGTTCCACCTGCTGCGCCGCCAGGTGGTTCGCCCGCTGCGCAAGCCGCTGGTGGTGATGCAGCCGAAGAGCCTGCTGCGTCACAAGGACGCGACCTCGACGATGTCGGAGCTGGCCGAGGGGCGTTTCCAACTGGTCATTCCCGACCAGGGCGAGCGTTCACCCTCCGCGGTCAAGCATGTGATTCTCTGCGCTGGAAAGGTCTATTACGACCTTGCCGCCTATCGGCAGGAGCAAAAGCGCGATGATGTGGCGATCATCCGTGTCGAGCAGCTCTATCCCTTCCCCGAGCAGAGTTTGGCAGCGGCGCTGGCGTCCTTCGAGCAGCTGGAGTCGGTGTGCTGGTGCCAGGAAGAACCGCGCAACCAAGGGGCTTGGTACGCGATAAAGAGCACCCTGCGGCAAGTCCTCGAAGGGCATCGCTCCGGGCTCGGCGCGCGACTCGTCTATGCCGGACGTGACGCAGCGGCGGCACCGGCGGCGGGCTACATGGCGGTTCACGTCGAGCAGCAGAAGGCGCTGGTCGCCGCGGCTTTCGAGGGCTGAAGCCGGGAAGTTCGGTCCACAACGTCCACCGAGCGCACCGTCTCGGTGGGCGCGGTGGTCAGATTCATCGCCTAGAACGGCGGCAAGAAACCGTGCAAGGAAAACCACATGGCAATCCAGATAAAAGCCCCCAGCTTCCCCGAGTCGGTCGCCGAGGGTACCGTCTCCACCTGGCACAAGAAGCCGGGTGAAGCAGTCAAGCGTGACGAGCTGCTGGTCGATATCGAAACCGACAAGGTGGTGCTCGAGGTCGTCGCTCCCGCCGACGGCACGCTCAGCGAGATCAAGGCCGAGGAGGGCGCCCAGGTCGCCTCGGAAGAGGTGCTGGCACTGTTCTCAGAAGGGGGCGTGGCGGCAGCGCCCGCCCAGGCGGCCGGCGACAAGCCGGCCGCGGCCGAGGAAGACGAGGCCCAGCAGGTCGGCAGCAAGTGGCTGTCTCCGGCCGCGCGCAAACTGGCCGCCGAGCACGATCTCGATGTCGAGAAGCTCCACGGCAGCGGCAAGAGTGGCGTGGTGCTGAAGCAGGATGTGCTCGCCGCGGTGGAGTCCGGCTCGGCGAAGAAGGGGGCTGCGCCTGCTGCGGCCAAGCCCGCGGCGGCACCCGCCGCGCCGGTGTTCGAGGGTGCGCGTCCGGAGCAGCGTGTGCCGATGAGCCGGCTGCGCCAGACCATCGCCAAGCGCCTGGTCCAGGCGCAGCAGACCGCGGCGATGCTGACCACCTACAACGAGGTGGACATGAGCGCGGTGATGGCGCTGCGCGCCCAGTACCGCGACGTCTTCCAGAAGGTCCACGACACCAAGCTCGGTTTCATGGGCTTTTTCGTCAAGGCGTGTACCGAGGCGCTCAAGCGCTTCCCCGACGTCAACGCTTCTATCGACGGCACCGATATCGTCTACCACGGCTACCAGGACATCGGCGTCGCGGTCTCGACCCCGCGCGGGCTGGTGGTACCGGTGCTGCGTGACACCGACAGCATGAAGCTCGCCGACGTCGAGAAGCAGATCGTCGATTTCGGCAAGCGCGGGCGCGATGGCAAGCTCGGCATCGAGGACATGACCGGTGGCACCTTCACCATCACCAACGGTGGGATCTTCGGTTCGCTGCTGTCGACGCCGATCCTGAATCCGCCGCAGACGGCGATTCTGGGGATGCACAAGATCCAGGAGCGTCCGATCGCAGTCGAGGGTCAGGTGGTGATCCGGCCGATGATGTACCTGGCGCTCTCCTATGACCACCGGATGATCGACGGCAAGGATGCGGTCCAGTTCCTGGTCGCGGTCAAGGAGCTGCTCGAGGATCCGGCGCGCTTTTTGCTCGAGGCCTGAGCGGCGAATCGAGATTCGCCCTCGCCCGTCTCGGGGCCGGGGGCGATATCCATCGAGAGTTCGGCATCGAGCGCGGCCGTGAGAGCGAGCGGGGGAGGGTTGGCTAGCTCAGGATCCCAGAGCCGACCTCCAGGGTCGAGAAGCCTCGCAGCTTTTCCATATCGAGGATGCTGATCAAACGCGGTGTCCTGCGCATGATGGCCTTGCTCGATTCGAGCAGATGGAACGCGCGACTCACCGATTCGGTGGTCAGGCCAAGGTACTCGGCGATCTGATGGCGAGCCAGAGGCAGGCTGAGCTCCTTGGGTGGCTCGACATCGTTCCCATAGATCGTGCATAGCCATAGGATGAACGTGGCCAATCGCGGTGCTGCGTCCTTCTGCGAAATACAAATGATGTGTCGCTGGGCTTCCCTGAGGTCCTGACATAGCTTGGTCAGTAAAGCGGCACTCAGCTGAGAGTCGCTGAGCGCCAATTCACTGAGTACCTGTATAGGAATCTGGAAAGCGACGACCGGCTGCACGGTCCTTGCGGTGGAAACGTAGAAGCCATTTTCCATCAGCCCGAGCAGGTCGCCAGGGAAGAGGAAAGAGGTGATGCGTCGAGTTCCCTGGGGAAGAAGATGGTAAGTCTCGATCAAGCCTTGCGCGATGTTCCATACATACGAGGCTTCCTCTCCTTCCTCATACACCACAACGCCTTGATCGATCCTGGTAAGTTTCGAATGCTTCTTTATCTCCGCTTTCTGCCGTGGAGAAAGTAGCTCCTTCCGCGCGCATAACAGTGTCTTGAAGACTGGCGCCGCGTAAATGGAAGGCATGAATTCATTCGCGTGGTCGAGACTGCTATTCATTGTTCTAGCGATCCTGCGGGCACGATGCAAGACGATTGGCCCGGCTCCCTGTCGTCAATCCTTTGGCTACGGGGGACAATCGTCGGCGGATACGAACGCCATCGGCGAATCTGTCGGGATGAGAGAAATGATGGATTCTTAGATGGAATGGGAGTTCGGTAGTCTATTCATTGATCACCTGCGTATCAATACCGACTTTGTTCCAGATGCATCGATGACGAGCATCGTATTTTCTGCGAAAGATAAAAAAATTGATCAAAATCAAAGAAGTGTGCGTTCTTCTGGGCTAGCCTTCCGCAAGCGGCCCTGGGAGGAATCGGCGCTCATGCGTAAAAGATGAAATTTTAGTAAAAAAACTACCTTTTTAGGCGGAATTTTTTCGTTGGGAGTTTTCACTCCTCGGTTAATGTTTCCCCTTCACCGAAGATTAGTGATGCTCATCCGTGTGATGTTTTGCCACATCGCCGTATCCTCGATTTGGTGCTTCACTACTAAGTAGATATCAGGAATGTCCAATGGCAGCAGAGTACTGAATCTACGAGGAGATGAAGCATGATCACCGCGCTACGAGGGTCTTCGTTCTCACATTGTGGATTTAAGTATCCTTATTTTCTGATCTTTGGTGCGCTTTCGTCGATCTTGACAGCCGCCAAGTCGAATTTGAAACTTTCCTACAATCTCGAAGCCATGGCGACAGCCCTGGGCGCCTTATTATCGACTGATGGACGACCGGTGCCGATCCCAATCAGATCTGATTCTGGCTATCATCGATCTCCCCGGCGTCATTCCTTGCGCTGAGGAGGACGGTGAGAATATGTGGATGCCATCGGGAAATGGTCGAACAGCCGACGGCGAAAGAGAGCAACCATTTTTGAACGGCTATAAGGAGAATTTTCGATGAAAGCACTTAGGTGGTATGCGGCCAAGGATATTCGTATCGAGGATTTGGATGAGCCGAAGGCAGAGGAAGGCCGTGTAAAAATAAAGGTGAAATGGTGTGGCATATGCGGTACCGACCTGCATGAGTATCTCGCCGGGCCGATCTTCATTCCCGTCGATGAGCCTCATCCCATTACCGGTGAAAAGGCGCCGATCACGCTGGGTCATGAGTTCTGTGGTGAGATCGTCGAAGTGGGCGAGGGCGTCACCGGTTATGCGGTGGGCGATCGGGTCACGGTCGAACCGGTCCTTTTCGACCCCAACTCCAAGGCAAGCCGCCGAGGGCTGTACAACCTCTGCGACAAGCTGGGCTTCTACGGTTTGGCCGGGATGGGGGGAGGCTTTTCCGAATATGCTTCGGTGCCCGCTTCCATCGTTCATCGTCTTCCCGATTCGGTCAGCTACGAACAGGGTGCGCTCACCGAGCCGGCCGCGGTAGCGGTGCATGCGGTACGCGAGAGTCGCTTCGAAGTCGGAGACAAAGCGGCGGTATTCGGTGCTGGTCCCATCGGTCTTTTGGTGGTCGAAGCGCTCAAGGCTGCCGGCGCCCATGAGATCTACGTCGTCGAGCTTTCGGCGCAGCGTCGCGCAAGGGCCGCAGCGCTCGGCGCGCGAGTGATCGATCCCGCCTCCGTCGATGCGGTGGCCGAGATCGTCGCACTCACCGACGGAGGCGTCGATGTGGCCTACGAGGTGACTGGCGTTCCAGCGGTCCTGCAGCAGAGCATCGACTGCGTGCGCATTCAGGGCGAAACGATGATCGTCAGCGTGTGGGAGAAGCCCGCGCCGATCCATCCCAACCAGATCCTGTTCAAGGAGCGCCATCTCACTGGAATCCTTGGCTATCGCAATGTGTTCCCGGCCACCCTCGCTTTGATGGAGCAGGGGTACTTCAAACCAGAGGATTTCGTGACCCGTAAGATCGCCCTGACGAACGTGATCGAACAGGGGTTCACCGCGCTGATTGAAGAGAAGGATCAAGTGAAGATTCTGGTTTCGCCCGAGATGAGCTAGCGCTGAAGGGGCCTGCTTCTTGGATATCCGCTTCGAGTGGATGTTCGAGAGGCCGGCCTTGATCGGGTGGTCGAGATCGCCAAGCGATGCGGCGGATCGGCTGCCCGGCCACATCCCAACGGTCGGGCCGTTCGAAGCCTCGGTTCACGGCCAAGCCGGGGAAGGAAAAAACGCTTCCCAAGTAACAGGGATGTGTGTACTATGCGCCTCGCAATCACCTGGTGCCGGCTTGCAAGTACGCGACTTGAGTCGCTAAAGCCTTAGTAACCCAGATGTCGATTGATACCGTTCAAAGCGCCCGTAGCTCAGCTGGATAGAGTACTTGACTACGAATCAAGGGGTCAGAGGTTCGAATCCTCTCGGGCGCGCCATTTCAGTCGGTACATTTCACCAGACCTTTCAGTATGGAACGCTGAACTCCGCCGATCCCGCGCTTGAGACGGCATGAGAGTTCGCGATAGTTCCGACGTCGATCCCATGATGCAAATCTCGCCATTCCCGATTTCGTAGCGGTATGCCGGGCGCAATATCTACGAGCGTTTTAGTCCCTTTATCATCAGGGTCACGACATCGTTCAGCTCGGCAGTCTGCTGGTCGGGCGGGCCACCGTTCGCCACCAGGTCAGGGTGATGATAACGGAAGGTGGCGTTGAGGATTGCACGGGCGGCCGATGTCGGATCGTGAGCGCCGGGCAGCGTCCCTTCCTCCAGGCCGTCCTGAAGAATACGCTCGACTTGGGATATCAGTCGTTTGGAGTGCTCGCGTTCGAGCTGAGGCGCCTCCTTGCCGATCCTTGCCGATGCGGCAAGGATCGCTGCGTCTTCGGTGACTTTGCGCTGCTTGATCTTGGCCAGTCCCTTCAGCCAATCTTCCAGGCGGATATCGGCCGGCGCATCTTTGTCCGCAATCGAACCGGTTTCTTCGGCGACCCGGTCGAGCCACGTCTTGACTACCGCTGCTCGTAAGGCCGCCTTGCTGGAAAAATGTCGGTAGACATTTCCGTGGCTCATGTTCAGGGCCGACGCGACGTCGATCACGGTGAGCTTGTCAGGCCCATGTTGGCGTAGTAATGCCTCGGCTGCGTCGAGAATGCGGGCCCGCATCTCACCCGCGTTCATTCGTTTTATCTCCATGTTCACATCATGATATGGCCGCGTTGCCGTGTCGAGGAGCGTCAGTCGCCCGCCGACATATGGCTGCTACCCCGAACAGCACCTTCGGGAATCGCGCTGTCGATCATCGCCAAGGTCTTCGCGGAAAGCTCGAGCGGTGCCTTCATCGCTTCCATCAGTCGCTCGGCCGTGCGCGCGCCAACGAGCGGAATGATCTCCTGCCCTTGGCTTGCGACCCATGCGATCGCCGCCTGGGCCGCGGTCATGCCTTCGCTTCGGGCAACGCGAGCCAGCGCATCGGCAAGCGTCGTGTTGTGCCTGAGGTTGTCGCCCCTGAAGCGCGGCATGACCGCAGCGCGCCAGTCTCCTTCGCCGTTGCCCGTGCTTCCCGCCAGCAGGCCTCTGCCGAGAACCCCGTAGGCTGTGATCCCGATGCCCAGCTCGCGGCAAACCGGCAGGATCTCGGCCTCGATGTCGCGGGTCATGAGGCTGTACTCGCATTGAAGCGCAGTGATCGGATGGGCGGCATGCGCGCGGCGAATCGTGTCGGCATCGACATTGGTGATTCCGATATGACGCGCATAGCCTTGCTGAACCATTTCTCCCATCGCGCCCACCGTCTCTTCGATCGGCACGGCGGGGTCGAGCCCTGTCATGTACAGATCAAGATAGTCGGTCCGCAGGCGCCGGAGCGAGTAAGACAGCGCGGTCTTCATCGCTGCCGGACGTGCGTCGACGCCGAGAAAGCGGCCATCAGGTGAGCGCAGGGCACCAAACTTGATCTGGATGGGTCCTCGTACTCGATGGAAGGGCATCTACGTACCGTAATGGAACCCATCCAATATCCTAAAGCGGGAGTTCTATGCTTTGCTTGACCGTCTCCATCGGAATGTCGGTCTTCACCGTTTGAATGCCGTTGGCGCGTGTCAAATGCGTGCTCTGAAACTCCCGATAGGCATCGATATTCGCTGCGATGACGCGTAAAAGAGCGTCGCATTCACCTGCCATGATGTAACACTCCACAACCTGTGGCAGGCGGCGCATCGCTTCGGCGAAGTTCCTTACGGTTTCTGCGTCCTGCGCCACCAGCGAGATCCGCGCAAACATCGTTACTCCGAGGCCTAGCTTCGTAGCGTTGAGGAGAGCGGCGTAGCGTTCGATGATGCCAGCGTCTTCCAAGCGCCTGACCCGCCTCAGGCAAGGGGACGGGGACAAGCCGACAGCCTCCGCCAGCTGTAGGTTCTGAAGTTTGCCGTTGTGTTGAAGAGTGCGAAGGATGTTCCGGTCGATCGAGTCGAGTGTCATTGGCACGGGATTCCATTGATTCCCTGATATTAGGGCATGGGATGCCAAGGCTATCGCCTCCGTCGCGAGCTTGGCAACCGCGTTGCCGCCGGTGCGCGCTACAATATTCTCATACTGAAAACCCTGGGGAACCCGCGCATGACATTGATTTCGACCTTTCCGGGGGCCGGCGAACAGCGCGGCGCCGACCTGTTCGTGGAGGTGTTGCGAAGCGAAGGGGTGCGGCATGTCTTCGGCAATCCGGGGACTACCGAACTGCCGTTGTTGGATGCGCTGACCGGTATCTGCGACATCGATTACGTGCTTGGCCTCCACGAGGCGTCCGTCGTCGCCATGGCGGACGGCTATGCGCAAGCCTCCGGACGCCCGGGCGTCGTCAACCTGCATACCGCCGGCGGTCTGGGCAACGCGATGGGCGCGATCCTCAATGCCAGGATGGCGAACACACCGCTCGTCATTACCGCCGGCCAGCAGGATACCCGGCACGGTGTCACCGACCCTTTGCTTCACGGCGACCTCGTCGGCATCGCCCGCCCGAACGTGAAGTGGGCGGAGGAGATCCATCACCCCGAGCACATCCCGATGCTGCTGCGTCGGGCTCTGCAAGACTGCCGCACAGGCCCGGCCGGCCCTGTGTTCCTGTCGCTGCCGATCGACACGATGGAGCGGCGCACCGCGATGGAAGCCGGCGAAGCGTCGCGAATCGAGCGCGGGGCCGTCGCGGGCGCGCTCGATGAGCTTTCCGAGGCGCTGGCGACGGTGGAACCCGGACGGCTTGCGATCGTCGCCGGCGAGGAAGTTTTCGCCGCGGATGCCGGCGCGGAAGTGGTCATGCTCGCCGAAGCGCTGGGCGCTCCGGTCTTCGGCGCATCCTGGCCGGGACACATTGCGTTTCCGACCGCCCATCCTCTTTGGCGAGGCACCTTGCCGCCGAGGGCAGCCGATATCCGCGAGGCGCTCATGGCTTTCGAGGCGGTCCTGCTCTTGGGCGGGCATTCGCTGATCAGCTATCAATATTCCGAAGGACCGGCCATTCCCGCGCATTGCCGCCTGCTGCAGCTGACCGGCGACGGGCACCAGGTCGGCCGCGTGCACGGCACGGCGCTCGGCCTCGTCGGTGACTTGCGCCTGTCTCTCCGGGCGCTGTTGCCGACGCTCGGGCAAAAGCTCCAGCCGTGGGCCGAGGAGGTCGCCAAGCTGTATCGGGTGGGAGTGCGCGATCGGGAGCTGCGCCGCTCGGAGGCGCAGGCCCGCAGGCATCGCGAATTCGACGCGCCGACGACGACGCCCTTCGTCGCTGCGTTCGAGACGCTCCGGGCGATCGGACCCGACGTGCCGATCATCGATGAGGCGCCCGTCACGATCCCGCATGTCCGTGCCTGCCTCGACTCTAACTCCGCGCGACAGTATCTCTTCACCCGCAGCGCGATTCTCGGCTGGGGGATGCCCGCGGCGGTCGGCACGTCGCTCGGCCTCGACCGTCATCCGGTGGTCTGCCTGGTCGGAGATGGATCGGCGATGTATTCGCCGCAAGCGCTCTGGACCGCGGCGCACGAGCGGCTGCCGGTCACCTTCGTCGTCATGAACAACTGCGAGTACAACATCCTGAAGAACTACGCACGCTCCCAGGCCCATTACCGCAGTGCCGGAACCAACCGGTTCATTGGCATGGACATCATTGATCCCGCGGTCGATTTCGTCGCGCTCGCCACCTCTCTCGGCGTGCCGGCGCTGCGGGTCGAGCGCTGCGGCGATATTGCGGCCGCCGTGGAGGCGGGAATCTGCTCCGGCCGGCCTAACCTCATCGAGCTGCCTATCGCCGATTGATCAGCCGCCTCGCGCGAGGCGGCGCTCAGGCCGTCGGCAGGGGCTCTCGAGGCGCGGCTGCATCGATATCGGCGCGCAGCGCATCGATGAGCGTCTGGCGCTCGGTGATCCGGCGCAGCTGCGCGAAGCGCAGGGCCGACTCTTCATCATGCTGGCGCATGATCGCCATCCACTGCTTGAGTAGCGACACTACGACCTTGCCGGCAAGTTGGGTTTCCAGGCGCTCGGCGAAACGTACCAGCGTGCTTGCGCGCATCGCCCAGGTGGTGGCGGGCAGGCGCGTGCCGCTGCAGTGCCAGTGCCGGATGCGCGCGGCGAGCCAGGGGTCGGCGAGCGCGCCACGGCCGATCATCGCGTCCTCGCAGCCTGAGAGGCTTCGCGCCTTCCAGTAATCCTCGAGCGTCCAGATGTCTCCGTTGACCACTACCGGTACGCGTGCCGCCTGGCGAATCCGGGCGACCCATTCCCAGTGCGCCGGCGGGCGATAGGCCTCGCGCTTGGTTCGCGCATGCACCGTCAGTCGATGGGCGCCGGCCTCTTCGGCCGCTCTGGCGCACTCCAGCGCCAGGCGTTTATCGTCGAAACCCAGGCGCAGTTTGGCGCTGACCGGTACGCCGTCCCCCTCGAGTGCCCGCACCACGCCGGAGACCGCGGCGAAGACCTGGCGTGGATCGCGCAGCAGCGAAGCGCCGCCGCCGTGGCGGTTGACCAGCTTGGCCGGACAGCCGAAGTTCAAATCTATCGCCCGAGCACCGCATTGCACGGCCTGGCGCGCGTTCTCACCCAGCGCGTAAGGATCGGAGCCGAGCAGCTGCAGGTGGACCGGCACGCCGCTCGATGTGCGAGCCCCCTCGGCGAGTTCCGGACAGATTCGCGTGAAGACGCGCGGTGGCAGGCGCTGGTCGACGACACGGACGAACTCGGTGACGATCCAGTCGAATCCCCCGTGCGCGCTGAGAATCATTCGGGTGGTCGCATCGATCACGCCTTCCATCGGCGCGAGTCCGATGCGCGGGGTGGATTGTCGAACGGCGGGGATCGTCGGCATTGGCAGGCGCTGGCAGTGAGGGTGGCGGGCATTATAGAAGGGGTGGAGGCGACTATGCATGTGTCGCCGATATGGCTGCTAAACTGAAGTCGAAAGGTCCACGATGGGGCCGGGCAAGGATAGATGCGTATGGAATTCAAGGATTACTACGCGACTCTCGGGGTGCCCGAGGACGCCGATGCCAAGGCGATCAAATCTGCCTATCGTAAGCTCGCACGCAAGTACCATCCCGATGTCAGCCGTGAAGACGATGCCGAGGCCAAGTTCAAGGAGGTGGGCGAGGCCTATGAAGTGCTGGGCGACGCCGAGAAGCGCGCCGAGTACGACCAACTGCGGCGTTACGGCAACCGGGCCGGCGAGCAGTTCGAGCCGCCGCCTGGCTGGCATGGGGCCGGTGATGGGGGATTCCAGGCTGGCGAGACCCATTTCGAGGGTGATTTTTCCGACTTCTTCGAGTCGCTGTTCGGTGGCCGCGGCCAGCGCCGGGGCGGTTCGCACGGTTTCTCCGCTGGGGGACACGGCTTCGAGCGGCGCGCTCATCGTGGGCAGGATGTCGAGCTGGAACTGCCGCTGTTTCTCGAGGAGGTGGTCGGCGGCCAGCCCAAGCAGGTGCGCTTCACCATCGCCCAGCACGATGCCCAGGGCCGCCGCGAGGAGACCGAGAAGAGTCTCAATGTTCGGATTCCCAAAGGGGTGGTCGACGGTGAGCGGATCCGGCTGAAGGGGCAAGGCGGGGCTGGCGTCGACGGTGCCGAGAATGGTGATCTCTATTTGAAGGTGCGCTTCGCGCCCCATCCGCGTTTCGACGTCGACGGGCACGACCTGATCCTCACCGTGCCGCTCGCACCCTGGGAGGCGGCGCTCGGTGCTCGGGTGGAGGTGCCGACGTTGACCGGACGCCTGCAGTTGACCATTCCCCCCAACAGCCAGACCGGCGCCCGCCTGCGCATCAAGGGCAAGGGGCTGCCGGGGAGAAGTACCGACGGCGACCTTTATGCGCTGCTCAAGGTGGTGATGCCGCCTCGACCCGCCGAGGGTGACGAGGCGCTGTGGCGTGGACTCGCCGAGCGTCATGCCGGCTTCCATCCCCGTTCGCAATGGAGCTGAATCGTATGTCCGCGATTACCGTGAACACCTTCGACTTCGATGAGCTCTGCAATCACGCCGGCGTGACCGCTGACATCGTGGTCACCATCGTCGAGCACGGCATCCTCGCTCCGAGCGGGCGCGAGCCGCGCCAATGGCGGTTCGATGTCAGCGCGGTGCTGGTGGTGAAGCGCGTCGTGCGTTTGCGCCGCGACCTCGACCTGGACTGGCAGGGCGCAGCCCTGGCGCTGGAGCTGCTCGACGAGAACCAGCGGCTGCGAGCGGAAAACGCCTACCTGCGCCGTCGCCTCGAGCGATTCATCGACGGCTGACCTGGCCTGCGGCCGGGCGAGGCGTTCGCTCGGCTCGTCGCCTGTGTGGGTGGGTGTTGGTGTAGATGTAGATGTGAAAGTAGAGCGCCCTAGGCTGGAATGCGCTGCGGCGGTACGCGGAGCAGCAGGCTGAGAGCGTCGAGATCGGTGGGCTCACTGCTTGGCCAGTCGAGCTGCAGTAGCGCGCCATCGGCGCGGTACTCGACAGCCGCCACCAGCGCGCCCCGGGCCTCGCACCATTGGCGGGCGGCATGCTCGTCGCTGAAGTCGACCAGCAGGCGCAGCGGCTCGCGGATGACGAAGGTAGCGGTCGGCAGCGCCTCCAGCCCGAGCTGTACGGCGCGCGAGTACGCGCGGGCCAGGCCGCCGGTGCCAAGCTTGATGCCGCCGAAGTAGCGAATCACCACGCAGCCCACCTGGCCCAGGCCGCTGCCCTCGAGCACTTGGTACATCGGCCGTCCCGCGGTGCCGCCGGGCTCGCCGTCGTCGGAAAAGCCGATCGCCACCTGTTCACCCGGTGGGCCCGCGACGAAGGCGAGGCAGTGATGGCGCGCATCCGGATGGGCGCGCCTTGCCTGCTGCAACAGCCGCTGCGCCTCGTCGGGGGCGGCGCAGCGGCTGATCCAGGCGATGAATCGGCTTTTGTGTACTTCGAACTCGGCGCGGTGGGGCGCCTCGAGAGTGGCGCCCGGTACTTCGAATCGGTCGGGCTTGGACATCAGGCCGCCTGTGCGGGACGGCGGGCGACGCCCATCACCAGGCCGAGTACCTGGATGTCGCCGTTCTTCAGGTAGATGGGCGGCATCGACTGGTTGGCTGGTTGAAGCCGCACGCCGTTTTTCTCGATGTAGAGCTTTTTCAGCGTGACCTCCTGGTTATTGATCAGCACTACCGCGGTTTCGCCGTTCTCGGCCGACTCGAAGCGCTCGATGATGATGATGTCCCCATCGAAGATGTTGCAGTCGATCATCGAGTCGCCGCGCACGCGCAGCGCATAGGTATTGCGGCGTACCATGGACGAGGGCACCACCACCGACTCGTCCTCGCGGCACGCCTCCATCGGCAGGCCGGCGGAGACGACGCCGAGCAGGGGGATTTCGACCATCATCTCGGCGGGCACGGCTTCCCAGGCGTCGGCGTTCAGCGGCAGGTTGGGCAGGCGATGCAGATAGAGGGACTCGGCAGAGGGGCTCATCTCGTTCTCCTTGTGGCGACGCCGCGGAACCGGCGCGCCTTGCGTCGCATCAGAGAAGAGCGTCGACGGTGTCGCCCCGGGCCGGTCGTCGCGTCGCTGGAAAGCCGCCAGCGGGACGGTGGTGCCGATTGGTAACACTATCGCGCCTTCGCGAGGGGAGGAAGCCCCGCAGGACGACTTCCCCGTGGAAAGCAAAATACTGTATGTTCGAACAGGTTGTCGAGCATCGAGTGAGCAGGTGGAGCGAAATCGTCGATCGGCGTATGATTGAAACTTATTCAAAACTTAGGCGGCGTCCTGGGCGCCGGCCAGCGGAGCGCGCTATTTGACGGTCCACCTTTCCGCCCGAGGGCTCGGCTGCGAGCGTGACGATCGCTGGCTCTTCGCCGACCTGACGTTTTCGCTCGCGGCGGGCGAACTGTGCCGGGTCGAGGGCCCCAACGGCAGCGGCAAGACCACGCTGCTCAGGATCCTCAGCGGCCAGCTCGGCGACTATAGCGGCGAGCTGCATTGGTGCGGCGAGCGACTCGATCGCCATGCGAAGGCGCTACGCGGGGAGCTGCTGTACCTGGGCCACCGCGCGGGAATCAAGGATGGGCTTAGTGCGCTCGAGAACCTGGCCTGGTACCAGGCGCTCGGCGAGTACCGTTGCGACGATGCCGAGGCCGCCCGCTGGCGCGCGCTCGAGCGGGTCGGCCTGACCGGCTTCGAGGAACTGCCGGTCGAGCGGCTTTCCGCCGGGCAGCAGCGCCGCGTTGCGCTGGCGCGGCTGCACCTGGAGCGCCGCGCGCTGTGGATTCTCGATGAGCCGTTCACAGCGATCGACGCCGCAGGCGTGGCGCAGCTCGAAGGCTGGATGGCGGAGCATCGCGATGCCGGAGGCTCGGTGCTGGTCACCTCCCATCACCCGCTCGAGCTCGACGGTGCCATGGCCCGGATATGCCTGGACGGGCGCGGGGGGCATGATGTCATCGCCGCTTGAATCGAGGCGGGTGAGCCTGCGCCGCGCTTTCGCCGCCGTGCTGAAGCGCGAGCTGTCGCTGCGTTTTCGCCGCAGGCAGGACCTGGCCAGCCCGATGCTGTTCTTCGCCCTGACGGTGACGCTGTTTCCGCTCGGGCTTGGTCCCGATCCCGCCATGCTCGGCGCGCTCGCGCCGGGTCTTTTGTGGGTGGCGGCGCTGCTGGCGGTGCTTTTGTCCCTCGACGGGCTGTTCCGCGCCGACTACGACGACGGCACCTTGGAGCAGCTGCTGCTCTCCGCCCAGCCGGTCGCGCTGCTGGTGCTGGCCAAGGTGATCGCCCACTGGGTGGTGACCGGGCTCGTGCTCTCGCTGTTCGCGCCGCTGTTCGGTGCGATGCTGGCATTGCCCGCGCAGCACTGGTGGGCGTTGGCGGCGACCCTGGCGCTGGGGAGTGCGACGCTGAGCCTGATCGGTGCGATCGGCGCGGCGCTCACCGTCGGGCTGAAGCGCGGCGGTGTGCTGCTGTCGCTGCTGGTGCTGCCGCTCTACACGCCAGTGCTGATCTTCGGCGCGGGCGCCGCGCAGCTGGCGCTCGAAGGCGTGGCGATCGGCCCGCAGCTGGCACTGCTGGGCGCGATGCTCGCCGCTGCCCTGGGGTTGGCGCCCTGGGCCACCGCCGCCGCGCTGCGCTTGAGCGTGGCTGGCTGAAAGCGCGTCGCGGAGTGTGAGAAGGAAGGCCGGATGACGTCGGCCCGAATGAACCGTGAAAGAATCCAAACAACCACACCGTGACCTGACTGCATGTGGAGATTCATACATAAATGGGGCTCGCCCAAGTGGTTCTACACCACGACTGGGCCTTGGCTGCCCTGGCTCTGGGCGGCGGCCGCGATCCTGATCCTCGCCGGCAGCGTCTGGGGGCTGGCGATCGTCCCGCCCGATCGTTTTCAGCATGATGCCGCGCGAATCCTCTACGTCCACGTGCCCTCGGCGATCCTCGCCCAGGCCTGTTTCGCCGCGATGGCGCTGGCCTCGGCGATCTTCCTGGTGTGGAAGATCAAGATCGCCGACATGGCGGCCGCGGCGATCGCGCCGTTCGGTGCATCGATGACCTTCGCCGCGCTGTTTTCCGGCGCTGTCTGGGGCATTCCCACCTGGGGCACCTGGTGGGTGTGGGATGCACGGCTCACCTCGATGCTGATCCTGCTGTTCATCTACTTCGGCATCATCGCGCTGCGCTCGGCATTCGCCAGCCGTGACAGCGGGTCACGAGCGGCGGCGATCCTGACCCTGGTCGGGGTGATCAACCTGCCGGTGATCAAGTACTCGGTGGTGTGGTGGAGTACGCTTCACCAGCCGGCGACCTTCTCGCTGACCAAGGCGCCGGCGATGCCTCCCTCGATGTGGCTGCCGCTGCTGGTGATGGTGCTTGGATTTTTCCTCTTCTTCACTGCGCTCGTGATCGCGCGCGTGCGCACCGAGCTGCTTCGGCGCGAATCCCGCTCCCGCTGGGTGCGGGCGCTGGTCGAAGGCGATGCTGGGGGTAAGCGGGGATGACGATCTACTTCACCGACTTCGGGGCCTTCCTGGCGATGAACGGCTACGCCGCCTACGTTTGGCCGGCCTGGGCCCTGGTGCTCGGGCTGCTGGCGACGCAGGCCTTCGCGGTGCGCGCCGAGCGCGCGCGGGCGCTCGGTGAGCTGCGCCGCAGGATGCGCCGCGAGCGCTCACAGCCGATGCGTGGCGATGAGCCGCCGGCCCACGCCGCGCTCAGCGAGGAGAGGGTGGAGCGATGAATCCGAAACGCCGCCAGCGGCTCGCGGTGGTGATCGGTCTGGTGGCCCTGGCCGCCATCGCGATCGGGCTGACTCTCTACGCCCTGCGCGCCAACATCGATTTGTTCTTCACCCCGCAGCAGATCGCCGCAGGCGAGGCGCCCACGGGACGCTCGCTGCGCGCCGGCGGCGTGGTGCGCTTCGACAGTGTGAGGCGCGACCCCGAACGGGTCGCGGTGAGCTTCGTGGTCACCGATTTCGTCGACGACGTAGAAGTTCACTACCAGGGCATCCTGCCGGATCTGTTTCGCGAGGGGCAGGGCGTGGTGGTGGTCGGCACCCTCGATCGACAAGGGGTGATCGAGGCAAGTCAGGTGCTGGCCAAGCACGATGAGAACTACACCCCGCCCGAGGTGGTCAAGGCGCTGGAGGCCGGCGGCAGGATGCCGGTCGAGTACCGCCTGCAGCTCGACGCGGGCCTCACGCCCCAGGCGATACAGAGTGCTGCGCAGCTCAGCGGCCTCGACGCCCGCCTCGACGATTGAATCTCTCGCCGGCGTCGCCGGCGGCCATGAATCAGCAACGGATCCGTCCATGTCAATCGAGTGGCTTCCCGAACTCGGCTTTTTCGCTCTGCTGCTGGCACTGGCCGCGAGCGTGCTGCAAGCAGTGGTGCCATTGCTCGGTGCCTGGCGGCGCAATCCGCTGTGGATGAGCTTTGCCCAGCCGATGGCCGCGGCGCAGTTCTGCTTCGTCGGGCTCGCCTATCTCGCGCTGACCCTGAGCTTCTACAACGACCTGTTCAGCGTCGCCTACGTGGCGCAGAACTCCAACTCGCTGCTGCCGTGGTACTACAAGCTCAGCGCGGTATGGGGCGGGCATGAAGGCTCGGTGCTGCTGTGGTCGCTGATGCTCTCGGCCTGGGGGCTTGCGGTAGCGGTATTCTCTGGGCGGTTGCCGCGTGATCTGCTCGCCCGGGTGCTGGCGGTGATGGGGATGATCGCAACGGGCTTTCTCGCCTTCGTGATCAAGACCTCCAACCCTTTCGCTCGGTTGCTGCCGCTGCCGCCGGGTGACGGCGCTGATCTCAATCCGCTGCTCCAGGACCCGGGGCTGATCGTCCATCCACCGATGCTCTACATGGGCTATGTCGGTTTCTCGGTGGCCTTTTCATTCGCCATCGCCGCACTGCTCGGCGGTAGGCTCGATGCTGCCTGGACCCGCTGGGTCCGGCCCTGGAGCAATATCGCTTGGGCGTTTCTTAGCGTGGGGATCGCGCTCGGCAGCTGGTGGGCCTACTACGAGCTGGGCTGGGGCGGCTGGTGGTTCTGGGACCCGGTCGAGAACGCCTCGCTGATGCCCTGGCTCGCCGGCACCGCGCTGATCCACTCCCTCGCCGTCACCGAGAAGCGCGGTACGTTCAAGAGCTGGACCGTACTGCTGGCGATCCTCACCTTTTCGCTGTCGCTGCTCGGTACCTTCCTGGTTCGCTCCGGGGTGCTCACCTCAGTGCATGCCTTCGCCAACGACCCCTCGAGAGGCACCTTCATCCTGGTGCTGCTCGGGATCACCGTCGGCGCCTCGCTGCTGCTCTTCGCTTTTCGGGCGCCGCGCGTCACCACTCGCGGGGCATTCTCGTGGATCTCGCGCGACGCGATGCTCTTGGCCAACAACCTGCTGCTGCTGGTGATGATGCTCACCGTGCTGCTCGGTACGCTCTATCCATTGGTGCTCGACGCGCTGGACCTCGGACAGATATCGGTGGGGCCGCCGTACTTCAACCTGGTGTTCGTGCCGCTCTCCGCTGCGCTCTCGATCTTCATGGGGCTTGGCCCGATCAGCCAGTGGAAGTCGATGAAAGGTGCCGAGCTTCGCCGGCGCGCGTGGCCGGGCGCGCTGGTTGCGCTGGTGATCGGTATCATTACGCCGCTGCTCTATCGTGGTGAGTGGAGCCTGGGCGTCTCGCTGGGCCTGGCGATGGCGCTGTGGATCGTGCTGCCGCTCGGGCGCGACCTTTTGATCCAGCTGCGGCGCGACGGCCCGCGCGGGCTCAAACGGCTGTCGCGCAGCCATTACGGCATGGTGCTCGGTCACCTGGGGCTTGCGGTATCGATCACCGGCGTGACCCTGGTTTCCCACTACGGCGTCGAGCGTAATGCGCGCATGGCGCCCGGCACCAGCGTGGAGGTGAGCGGCTATCGCTTCACCATGACCTCGCTCGATGAGCGCAGGGGAAGCAACTTCATCGCCGACCGTGCGACCATCCGCGTCGAGCGCGATGGGCGACTGGTGCGGCTGATGCATCCCGAGAAACGGGTGTTCCTCGCCAGCCGCCAGGCGATGACCGAGACCGCGCTGGCAGCGGGGCTGCTACGCGATCTCTACGTCGCGCTGGGCGAGCCGCTCGACGGCGGGGCCTGGGCGGTGCGTATCCAGGTCAAGCCGTTCGTGCGCTGGCTATGGGCGGGTGCGCTATTGATGGCGATTGGCGGGCTGCTCGCCGCCAGTGACAAGCGCTACCGGCTGCGCCGTAAAAACCGTATCGACGCCACCGGCACTGCGCCGTTCGAGGAGGTCGGCCGATGAGATCGCGCCTGCTGCTGTTCGTTCCACTGATCCTGTTCGTCGCCCTCGCGGTGTTTCTCTGGCACGGCATCGGACGTGATCCCGCCGCGCGCACTTCGGCGCTGCTGTCGACGCCGTTTCCCGCCTTCGCGCTCGAGGACCTCGACGATCCTTCCGTGGTTCACGACCAGTCGCTGCTCGATGGGCAGGTGAGCCTGGTCAACGTCTGGGGTGAGTGGTGCCCGACCTGCAAGCAGGAGATGCCGCAGCTGCTCGACTTGGCCGAGCGTGGAGTTAGGATCATTGGGGTCGACTACAAGGATACCCGCGACAACGCTCATGCCTTCCTCGACCAGTTCGGCGACCCCTTCACCGCCAACGTTTTCGACCCTGACGGCTCGCTGGGCTTCGATCTCGGCGTCTATGGCGCGCCCGAGTCGTTCATCGTCGATGCCAATGGCGTGATCCGCTACCATCACACTGGCTACATCACCCCGGAGGACGTCGACCGGGTGATCATGCCGACGATCGAGAGTCTTGGCCCATGAGCAGCTTCTCATTCGCCCGTTCGCTGCGCCGCGCGCTGCTCATCGCCTGCGCGCTCGGCGCGCTGGTCTTCGTCTCGCTCGCGTCGGCGAACGAGCCGCATCGCTTCGACGATCCCTCGCTCGCTGGCCGCTATCAGGCGCTTACCGAGGAGCTGCGCTGCCCGAAGTGCGAGAACCAGAACCTCGCCAGTTCCAACGCACCGATCGCCGCCGACATGCGCGACCGGATCAGCGAATGGCTGAACCAGGGGCGCAGCGACGAGCAGATCCGCCAGGCGCTGGTCGATCGCTTCGGCGAGTACGTGCTCTACAAGCCGCGGATCGAAAGCCGCACCTGGCTGCTTTGGGGGCTGCCGGGGCTGGCCGTGCTGCTGGGGCTGGTGATTCTCGGGCTGCTGATCATCCGGGCGCGCCGTGAGCGGGTCAGCGAGCTCGACGAGCGCGAGCGCGCCCGGCTCGCTGAACTGCTCGAGAAGCATGCCCCCGAGGCGCTGGATGAAGACGACCGCCAGGAGCCGCGGCCATGACGCCGCTATGGATCGGCATCGTCGCTTTGCTGGTGCTGTTCGCCCTGTTCATCTGCGCGCCGCTTCGTCTCGCTCCCCGGTTGGCGGCGAGCCAGGGGCGATTCGAGCGCGAGGATGGTCTCGGCGCGGCCAACGTGCGGGTGTTCAGGAGCCGCTTGGCGGCGCTCGACACGCTTCGCGGTGAAGGCGGCATCGATCAGGCGGATTACGTCAGTGCGCGTCTCGAGCTCGAGCGCAAACTGCTCGAGGAGAGCGGCGTCACCCAGCCGGCGGCGCTCGCCTCGGTCGAGAGCGGTCGCTGGCTGGTACTGGTCGGTTTGCTCGCGGCGGCTGGGGCGAGCCTCGCGGCCTATCATTTCGCTGGCAGCGCGGGAGACCTCGCCCTTTACGGGGTGCGTCAAGAGGTGGCCGCCAGCAATGATCCTTCCAGCGCGCACTACATCGCACGCTTCGAGCAGGAGGCCGAGCGCCAGCCGGGTAATCCCAGCGCCTGGGGGCTGCTCTATCCGCTGTATCGCGATGCCGGTCGCTTCGACGACGCGGTCCGGGTGCTCGAGCGGGTGATCGCACTCGAAGGCGAGACCCCGGCACTGCTCGCCGAGCTCGCCCAGGCCAAGTACTTTTCCGTGGGCAGGCGGATGACGCCGGAAGTCCAGCGGCTTGCCGAGCGGGTCGAACGGCTCGACCCGCGCCAGCCGACCCTGCATGGGATGCTGGGCTTCGATGCCTTCACCCGTGGAGAGTTCCAGCAGGCGATCGATCACTGGCGTCTGGCGCTCGCCGGCCAGCAGGACCCGGCCAGTACCCGCGCCCTGCGCGAGGGCATCGAGATCGCTCGTCAGCGACTCACCGCCTCGCCCGCGGGCGGCACCGGTGATAGTCTGCCTTCCACGCGGCAGTAGCCAATCGCCGCTTCCCGCATGCGATGTGGCGCATTCGCGCCCTGGGATGGAGCTGACAGGCGCGAACATGCGACTCAAATCGATCAAGCTGGTGGGTTTCAAATCCTTCGTCGACCCGGTCACGGTGCCGTTCGAGAGCAACATGACCGCGATCGTCGGGCCCAATGGCTGTGGCAAGTCCAACGTCATCGACGCGGTGCGCTGGGTGATGGGGGAGTCGTCGGCGAAGATGCTGCGCGGCGAGTCGATGGCGGACGTTATCTTCAACGGCTCCACCGGACGCAAGCCGGTCGGCCAGGCGTCGATCGAGCTCACCTTCGACAATGACCCGGACGATCCCCAGCGCAAGCTCGGCGGCGTCTATGCCCAGTATGCCGAGCTCTCGGTCAAGCGCCTGGTCACCCGCGACGGCCAGTCGCTCTACTACTTCAATGGCGAGAAGTGCCGTCGCCGCGACATCAGCGATTTGTTCCTCGGTACCGGGCTCGGCCCGCGCTCCTACGCGATCATCGGCCAGGGCATGATCTCGCGGCTGGTCGAGGCGCGCCCCGACGAGCTGCGCGCCACACTCGAGGAGGCGGCGGGTATCTCCAAGTACAAGGAGCGGCGCCGCGAGACCGAGAACCGCATGCGGCGCACCGAGGAGAACCTCGAACGACTCAACGACCTGCGCGAGGAGCTCGACAAGCAGCTCGAACGGCTCAAGCGCCAGGCCGAGGCGGCCAAGCGCTATCAATCGCTCAAGCAGCAGGAGCATCGGCTCAAGGGAGAGCTGGCGCTGATCCGCTCCCGCGCGCTTCGCGCCCGCCAGCAGGATACCGAGGCCCAGGTCCGCGACATCGAGATCGAGCGCGAGCGCAACGTCTATGGCGTGCGCGAGTGCGAGCGCCTGCTCGAGGAAGCGCGGCTCGAGTACGACGGGCTGACCGGCAAGCTCGACCAGCACCAGAGCCGTTTCTCCGAGACCAGTGCGGCGATCGCCCGCCTCGAGCAGTGGTTGGAGAACGCCCAGGCCCGCGAGCGCCAGCTGGCCCGCGACCTCGATGACATTGCGCGCGAGCAGGCCGAGCTCGCCCGGCTCGAGGAGCAGGACCAGGGCCGCTTCGTCGACGTCCAGGCGCGGCTCGAGGCGCTCGGGCCGGAGCAGGAGCAGGCCGAGGAGCGTATGGCGCTGCTCGAAGCCCGCGTGCACGAGGCTGAATCCCGGCAGCAGGCTTGTCAGCGCGAGTGGGATGACTTTCTCGCCGAGGATGCCGAACGCGCTCGCGCCGCCGAGCGGGCCCAGAGCGAGGTACGGGGATTCGAGCGTGAGCTCGAGGAGCTAGCGCGCCAGCTCGAGCGCCGCCAGGCCCAGCGCCGTGAGCTGCCCGAGCTCTCCGGGCTCGAAGAGGAGCGTGAAATGCTCGAGGAGCGGATCGCAGCGCTCGATCTCGAGCTCGAATCGCTCGATGCCCAGCGCGAAGCGCTGCTCGAATCGCGCGAGCGCGCCGGCGAGTCGCTGCGCGATCACACCGCCACACGCGAGAGCATCATCGAACGGCAGCACCGGCTGCGCGGCGAGCACGCCTCGCTCACCGCGCTGATCGACGCCGCGCTGGCAAGCGGTGACCAGGCGCTCACCGACTACCTCGCCCGCCAAGGGCTCGATCAGGCCGCGCAGCTTGCCGAGACCTTGGTGGTCGAGCGTGGCTGGGAGAGCGCGGTGGCCTGGGTGCTCGCACCCTGGCTCGAAGCGAGGATGATCGAGCGCCTCCCGGCCGGGCTGGAAGCGCTGGCGAGCGGTGAGCTCGGCTTGATCGACGCCGCCGAGCATGCGGCGCCTGCCGGCAGCCTCGCGGCCAAGGTCTCTGGTGCGGGCGCGCTCGGCGAATGGCTGGCGCGGATCGAGACCGCGACCGACGAAGCCCAGGCGCTGGCGCGCTGCGAGACGCTCGCCCCTGGCGCCAGCCTGCTCACCCCGGATGGGCTCTGGTTGGGGCGCGGCTGGCGCCGCCAGCTCGGCCAGGAGGCCCGCGAGGAGGGCGTGATCAACCAGCGGCGCAGGCGCGAAGAGGTCGAGCTCGAGCTTGCAGAACTCGACCAGCGGTTGGAAGCGATCGACGGCGAGCTCGATCTCTGCCGCGAGACGATCGGGCGCGCCGACGCGGAGCTCGAGAACCTGCGTGAGCAAGAGCGCACCCAGGGGGCCGAGCGTCAGCGGCTCAGCCTCGCGCATGCCAACCTGGTGGCTCGGCTCGAGCATCTGGGCGGTCGGGTGGAGGAGCTCGATGAGGAGCTGGCCGGGCTCTTCGAGCGTCGCGAGGAGCGCGCGCTGCTGATGGAGGAGAGCCGCGAAGGCTTAAGCCTGGCGATTGAAGCCCTGGAGCATAGCGCGCAGCGGCGCGAAGCGCTCGAACGTGGGCGACGGGAGGCGCTCGAGGCGCTTGGCACGGTGCGCAGCGAGCTCGGCCCCGCGCGTGAGCATGCCGCCCAGCTTGAAATCGAGCGCCAGCGCCTGACCACCGAGCTCGAGGGCATGCAGCGCTCGCGCGGCCGAGGTGACGGCCAGCGCGAACGTATCGAGGAGCGTCGCGCGATGCTCCTCGAGCAGCGCGAGGCGCTGCGTGAGCCCGAGGAGGAGCAGCGCGCGCTGCTCGATGAACTCCTCGACCGCCGCGGTGTCGAAGAACTCGCGCTTTCCGAGCTGCGCGAGCGCTCGCGCGACCTCGGCGAGCGGATGCGCGATCTCGAGCTTCGCCGCCAAGGGCATGAGCGTGACCTCGACCAGCTGCGTGGCCGGCTCGAGGAGATGCGCATGCAGGTCCAGGAGCTTTCGCTCAAGGCCGCGACCCACGAAGCGCAGCTCGCCGAGCTCGAGCACGATGCCGAGGCGCTGGCCGCCGGGCTCGCCGAGGATGCCAGCGAGTCGCGTTGGCAGCAGGCGCTGGACGACACCGGGGAGCGGATCAAGCGGCTCGGCGCGATCAACCTGGCGGCGATCGAGGAGTTCGATCAGCAGTCGGAGCGGCGCGACTATCTCGAGGGCCAGCACCAGGAGCTGTCGGAGGCGCTCGACACGCTCGCGCGTGCGATCCGCAAGATCGACCAGGAAACCCGTGCCCGTTTCAAGGCCACTTTCGAGCAGGTCAATACAGGCCTCGGAGAGCTCTTTCCCAAGGTCTTCGGCGGCGGGGCGGCTTGGCTTACCTTGACCGGTGACGATCTGCTCGAGACCGGCGTTGCGATCATGGCGCGCCCTCCGGGCAAGAAGAACAGCACCATCCACCTGCTTTCCGGGGGCGAGAAGACGATGACGGCGTTGTCACTGGTGTTCGCGATATTCCGCCTCAATCCCGCGCCCTTTTGCATGCTGGACGAAGTCGATGCACCGCTCGACGATGCCAACGTCGGGCGCTATGCACGGCTGGTCAAGGACATGTCCTCCACCGTCCAGTTCATCTATATCACCCATAACAAGATCGCGATGGAAGCGGCCAACCGGCTGATGGGGGTGACCATGCAGGAGCCCGGGGTGTCCCGCCTGGTATCGGTCGACGTCGAGGCGGCTGCTGCCTTGGCCGAGGCTTGAACCTGGATCTCGCGCATCGGGATGGTGAAGCAGGAGCGAATGGTGAAGAAGGACTGAAAAAGGTCGGTTGGCAGCGTTTTTTTGCGTGCAATTTGGTCATCTTGCGTGGTGTGAACTTGGCTTCGTCCAGCGAGATGACGATAATCAAGCGAAGATCATCCTCGGACGTTCAATCGATGAAATTCCTCAGCTCCCATCTCCTCGACTCGCTGCTCGGAACGCGACACGAGGAAGCGATGGGACGGAAGTCGAATACCGTTGACGCTGTGATTCGCACCGCAGTGCAACCTATGCAACGTTCGACCTACTCTTTTATGAATTTTTTTCTAAGCTATAAAAAACCGTTACTGTCAGTACGAAGCGGCGTGTGGAAAGCTTGGCGGGCGGCGAACCATGCCGCCGTCGGCATGGGCAACCACCGGTCATTGCAGCATCAGTAGGACAGGGCCTGGTCCGAAGGCGCATCGAACCGAGCGTTTTCCGGCGGAACCTGAAAGTCGCGATCCTCTTTACGTTCGGGTACGCATTTTTTCATCGATCGTGCCGCGTTCATCACGCGCGATCCATTGAACAGGTCGAGACTCCATGGAATTACGCGAGTGGCTCATCATTCTGGGACTGGTGCTGGTCGTCGTCATCGTGATCGATGGGGCGCGTCGCTACCGCAGGCAGAAGCAGATTCCCCGGCTCGACGAGGGCGGGGATGCCAACGAACAGGAAAAACGCGGCAAGGCCCTCGACTGGGAGCTGCCCAACGGCGGCGCGCGGGTGGTCGAGTCGGCGCGGGTGGCGCCTCCCGAATCCAACGTGTCGCTGTTCGAGCGCCGCGGGATGAAGACCAAGCTGCCGTTCGCTCGTACCGAGCGTGCGGTCGAGGCATCGCGTCACGAGCCCAAGCTCGCGCTGGCCGATGGCGAGGAGGAGGCCTACCTGAGCACCTCCTCCTCACCGCTGGCGATGGCCGACTACCGCGCGAGCGAACACGGCGAAGAGGTGGTCGAGCGATTCGACACGAGCGCGCGCGAGGAGTCGCGGCTCGAGGCCGGAGCGCCGCTCGAACATGACGAAGAGCTCGAGTGGGACGAGCGCGAGTTCGAGGATGAAGAGCATGCCGAGCACGAAGAAGAGGGCAAGCCCAAGCCTGCGCGCGAGGCGAGCGCGCGCGAAGGCTTCCAGCGCTTCGAAGGTGAAGACGAGCATGTCGATGATCCCCGCTATGAAGGGCTTTCCGAGATACTCTTCCGTCGCCCGATGGACGGCGTCGCGCGACTGCAGGAAGCCGCCGCCGAGCGTCGCGAGCAGCGCGCGATCAAGCGTGAGGAGGCGCGCGTTCGCCGGCTCGAGGAGCGTGCCCGGCGTGCCGAGGAGAAGGCTCGACGCAGGGAAGAGAAGGAGCGCCAGGCCGAGGAGCTGCGGCTGAGGCGCGAGGAAGAGCGCAAGAAGCGCGAGGCGCAGGAGCGCGAAGAGCGCGAGCGCCGTGCGCAGCAGCAGGCGCTCTCGGCGCCCGAGCGTGGCGAAGATGGCCGTGGACTGCCTGACCTGGACCGCTTCGGCGCCAAGCGGGAGTTCGACGATGACGACGATCCGCTCTTCGCCCCGCGCCGCCGTGCCGACGAGGAGTACCAGCGCGCCGGCGATGCGGGCTTCGAACCGGAGTTCGAGCAGCGCCATGATCGAGACCCTAGGGAGTATCGGCGAGGCGCTGATCAGGACGAGTACCTGGACGGTCATCACGACGATGCGCCTCGCGGCGGCCGCGCCGCTGAGTCCTACCGGGACGATGATCGCCGTTTTGCCGACGAGCCGCGCGATTACGATCGAGCCGAACGGGGGCGTACGCCTGCGCCGGAACTGCATCCAGTGATCGAACGCGCACTGCGTCACCGGGTGTCGGGCAGTGACGCGCTGCACGTGCTTGGCGATGCCGAGGAGGTGCTGGTGATCAATGTGGTCGCGCGCGATGGCGAGCGCTTCCACGGTATCGATCTGCTCCAGCTGCTGCTCGCCTGCGGGTTGCGCTACAGCCCGGAGGGTGGGCTCTTTCACCGCTTCGAGACCGAGGCCGAGCAGAGTCCGCTGCAGTTCTCGGTGGTCAATGCGCTCAAGCCCGGGAGCTTTCCGATCGAGGAGATGGAGACTTTCTCCACCCGCGGGGTGACCTTCCTGATGCCGCTGCCCTCCGCCGATGATTCGAGCGGTGCTTTCGATGCGATGTTCGAGACCGCCAAGGTGCTGGTCAGGAATCTCAATGGTGAGCTGCGCGACGAGCAGCAGAGCGTGATGACCGCTCAGACGGTCGAGTTCACCCGCCAGCGAGTGCATGAGTTCGAACGTCGAATGCGGCTCTATCGCCAGTCGCGTTGATCCTGCCTGCCCCGCAAGCGGCGCAGCCCCCTGATGGGGCTGCGCCGTTTCGCTTTGGTCGCGCCAAGTGTCTCGGGCTTGTCTCCCAGCTGCTAGAATCTGGGCGACCAGACCGAGGCGCCTTCGAGCGCCGACCGCCCTCCTGCCTGACTGGGTAACCCTGTGAGCCGTGCCGAGACTTCCTCCGAGGTGGTGGCTGAAGTGAATGCGCTTCGCCAGCAGATCGAAGATGCCAACCACCGTTACTACGTAGAGAACCAAGCCGCGATTCCCGATGTCGAGTACGACCGGATGATGCGCCGGCTGCAAACCCTCGAGCTAGAGCATCCCGAATGCGCCAGCGCCGATTCGCCGACCCAGCGGGTCGGCGCCAAGATCGCCGAAGGCTTCCCACCGGTCGAGCACAGCGTGCCGATGCTCTCGTTGGACAATGCTTTCGATGACGATGAGCTGCGTGCCTTCGTCAAGCGTGCCGCCGAGCGTCTCGAGCGTGATGCCGAGGCGTTGACCTTCTGCTGCGAGCCCAAGCTCGACGGCCTTGCCGTTTCACTGATCTATCGCGATGGTCGGCTGGACCAGGGCGCGACCCGCGGAGATGGACGGGTCGGCGAGGGGATCACCAGCAACCTGCGCACGCTGCGCTCGATTCCATTGCGCCTGCGCGGAAGCGACCATCCATCGCTGCTCGAAGTGCGCGGCGAGGTCTATATGAGCCGCCCGGGCTTCGAGCGGTTCAACGAAAGCGCACGCCTGGAGGGCGGCAAGGTATTCGCCAATCCGCGCAACGCAGCCGCCGGCAGCCTGCGCCAGCTTGATCCCCAGATCGCCGCGGCGCGGCCGTTGGAGTTCTGCGCCTATCAGGTCGCCCAGCTCGAGGGAGCCGAATGGGAAGAAACCCACTCGGCGATGATGGCGCGGCTGCGCGAGTGGGGTTTCCGCACCAGCCCCGAGCTCGCCGTGGCCCAGGGTGCCGAGGGCATCGTCGCATTCTGCCGAGGCCTCGGCGAGCGGCGCGAGCGGCTCGACTACGACATCGATGGCGCGGTGCTCAAGATCGATTCGCTGCGCGATCAGCGCGAGCTTGGTTTCGTCTCCCGCGCGCCGCGCTGGGCGATCGCGTATAAGTATCCCGCCCAGGAGCAAATCACCCAGCTCAAGGCGGTGGAGTTCCAGGTCGGGCGGGTCGGCACGCTCACGCCGGTGGCCAAGCTCGAGCCGGTGCAGGTCGCCGGGGTCACCGTCTCCAATGCGACGCTGCACAATATGGATGAGGTCGAGCGCCTCGGCGTGCGGATCGGCGACTATGTGATCGTTCGCCGCGCGGGCGACGTGATTCCCCAGGTAGTCCAGGTGGTGATCGACCGGCGCCCTGAGCGGACCGAAGAGATCCTGATGCCCGAGCACTGCCCGATATGCGGTGCCGAGGTCGAGAGACTCGAAGGCGAGGTCGCCGCACGCTGCTCCGGCGGGCTGTTCTGTCCCGCCCAGCGCAAGGAGGCGTTGAAGCACTTCGCCAGCCGACGCGCGATGGATATCGATGGTCTCGGCGAGAAGCTGATCGACCAGCTGGTCGAGCGCGGTATGGTCGAGACCCCGGCGGATCTGTTCTGGCTCGAAGCCCCGACCCTTGCCGAGCTGCCCCGCATGGCCGAGAAGTCCGCCGCCAATCTGATTCAGGCGCTCGAGCGCGCTCGGCACACCACGCTCGCCCGTTTCATCTATGCGCTCGGCATCCGCGAGGTCGGCGAAACCACCGCAGCGACCCTGGCGCGCCATTTCGGCACGCTCAAGGCGTTGATGGCGGCGGACGCTGAGGCGCTGGTCCAGGCGCCGGACGTCGGCCCGGTGGTCGCCGAGCACGTGGAGACCTTCTTCGCCCAGGCCCATAACCGCGAGACCATCGATGCCTTGATCGACGCCGGAGTGAAGTGGCAGGAGGTCGAGATCGAGGCGCGTCCGCGCCCGCTCGAAGGCCAGACCTGGGTGCTCACCGGGTCGCTCGAGGAGATGAGCCGCGATCAGGCGCGCGACCGGCTGATCGGTCTGGGTGCCAAGGTCAGTGGCAGCGTGTCGAAGAAGACCCGCTGCGTGGTCGCCGGACCCGGCGCGGGTAGCAAGCTCGCCAAGGCTGAGGAGCTCGGCGTAGAGGTGATCGATGAGCAGGCCTTCCTCGCTCGTCTGGTCGAGTTCGAAAGCGGCGCAGGGGGTGATGCATGAACGGCTTCGAGGATCGCTTCATCACCGTGCCGGCGACGATGCTGCCGGAAGAGCTGCGTCGCGCCCTGCTCGGTGAGTTCGCTACTCGCCAGGGCTACGACAGCGGGGACACCGGCGAGGGCGAGCGTGGATGGGTCGACGAGCTGGAAGCGCAGCTGTCGAGGGGAGAGCTTCTGATCATCCACGATTTGCTCACCGAGACCACCGAAGTGATGACCCCCGAGCAGCGTAGGCGTTTCATCCGCCGCTTCGACGAGCTGGACGATGACCAGCCAGGCTGAACGAGAAAGACGCGCCACCAGGCTGAGTCGTAGCGGGCGCGGCGGGGTGCTGGTGGCGCCGAGGCGGCGCCCGCGCATCTCTCTGGCGCTGCAGGTCTGGCTGCTGGTGCTGAGCATGATCGCCGCCGCCCTGGGGCTCGCCTATGTGCTGTTCGATCGGCAGATGGAGGTCAGCGCCCGTATCCTCCAGGAACATCGGCTGCTCAACCTCGCTGAGCTGATCGCCGATCGTGAATCCTCCCGCGGGGCGCTTGAAGCTTCTCCCGGAAGTCCCGAGCGCGCCGCGTTCGCCACCCAGATCCAGCGCTGGCGCGAGCGGCTCGGCGTCGACTACATCGTGGTGATGGATCTCCAGGGGCTGCGTCTCTCGCATCCCGATCCTTCGCGGATCGGTGGGCGCTACGATGGCGGTGACGAAGGACCTGCGCTGCGCGGCGAGCACTATGTCTCGCGCGCGGCGGGCAGCATCGGCGAGGCGATACGCGGCTATGCCCCGGTGCGCGACAGCGATGGCGTGCAGCTCGGTGCGGTCGCGGTCGGGATCACGCTCAGCCGCATTGCGCTACTCGACAGCGCCAGCCGCAGTACGGTGCTGTTCGGCCTGGCATTCATCGTAGCGCTCGGCTCGCTTGGAGCGTTCACCTTGGCCTGGTCGATCCGGCGGCGGTTGATGGGGATGGAGCCTGAGCAGATCGCGCGGCTGGTCAACGAGCGCCACGCGATGCTCGACTCGCTGCGTGAAGGCGTGATCGCCACCGACGACGCCAGCCGGGTCGTGCTGATCAACCCGTCGGGGCGGCGGATGCTGCTCGACGCAGGCCTCTTGGCGATGGAGCCAGGGCACAGTGCGACCCCTTTGTTCGGCGCCGAGGTCGCCCAGCGCGTGCTGGCCCAGGGCGAGGAGGTGGTCGATCTCGGCGTGCGCTGCGGTGACGGCGTGTTCATCGCCAGTTACCGGCCGATTCGGCTCAAGGGGCGGGTGATCGGGGCGATCATGACCTTCCGCGAGCGTGGCGAGGTGCAGCGTCATGCCGAGGAGCTCACCGGCGTGCGCCGCTACGCCGAAGCGCTGCGTGCCAATACCCACGAGTTCAAGAACCGTCTCCACGTGATCCAGGGCCTGGTCCAGCTTGGCGACATCTCCCGGCTGCGCCTTTATCTACGCGAGCTGATCGAGCATGGCGCGATCACGCCCGGCGCTACCTTCGAGCGCCTGCGCGAACCGATCCTCGCAGCCTTTTTGCTCGGCAAGCGCAGCGAGGCGACCGAGCGGGGCGTGGCCCTGAGCATCAGCGTGGAAAACGAGATTCCCCCCGCGCTCGAACACGACCAGGCCCATTCGCTGGTGACCATCATCGGCAATCTGGTCGAAAATGCCCTCGAGGCAGTGGCGCAGCGTTCCCAGCCCGAAGTGCTACTGTTGCTCGAATACGACGAGGTCACCCAGTCGCTTTCGCTGCATGTGCAGGACAACGGGCCCGGTATCGCGCCGGCGCTGCGCGAGCGGATCTTCGATCATGGCTTCTCGAGCAAGGGTGAGGGGCGCGGCGTGGGGCTCTACCTGGTGCGTGAGTACGTCGAACTCGCCGAAGGCACGCTCTCGCTCTACTCCGAGCCCGAACGCGGGACCCTGATAGAAGTGACCTATCCCTTTACTGCGACTAGGGACGTCAGCGCGCCCTAGTGCCTTTTGAGCGCTATCAGCCTGGAGCTTTCGATGTTTGCCAGCCAGCCCGCGCAGGTGATGATCGTCGAGGACGATCCCATGGTGATGAAGCTCAATGTCGAGTATCTCGCCCGTATCGAAGGGGCGGTGCTCGCCGCCCAGGCAGTCGATGTCGCCAGTGCCCAGCGACTGCTCGAGGAGAACGAAGAGATAGATATCGTGCTGCTCGACGTCTACCTCGGTGG